>NZ_JBICMS010000044.1:0-128525 GCF_043106615.1 Pseudomonas sp. CJQ_9
CGCCAGCTGCTGCAGCCTCGGCGAACCACCGCTGGCCCCGTCAAGCAGTCTGCTACCGTAGCTGGCCCAACCAAGCTAAAGCCGTCACAGACAAAACCCTGCAATCCGAGTAAAGTGCCGCCCCCGCCGTTTTCTGCAAGAGGATCCCTACCATGACACACCCATTGGACATCGCCGTCGTCGGCGCCACCGGCAGCGTCGGTGAAGCCTTGGTACAGATCCTCGAAGAACTGGATTTTCCCGTGGCGACCCTGCACTTGCTCGCCAGCATGGAGTCTGCCGGCAGCAGCGTGATGTTCGCCGGGAAGAAACTGAAGGTTCGCGAAGTCGACAGCTTCGACTTCGGCCAGGTGAAGCTGGCGTTCTTCGCCACTGGCGCTGCGGTCAGCCGCAGCTTTGCCGGCAAGGCGCTGCAAGCCGGTTGCACGGTGATCGACCTGTCCGGTGACCTGGACGAGGCCCTGGCGCTGGTGCCCGAGGCCAACGCCGAGCGCATCGCCGGCCTGGCGCTGCCCGCGCGAATTGTCAGCCCGTGCTCGGCCGCTGTCGCCTTGGCCGTCGCCCTGGCGCCGCTCAAGGGCCTGCTGGAGATCGAGCGTATCCAGGTGATGGCTGCACTGGCCGTTTCGGCACAAGGCCGCGAGGGCGTCAGCGAACTGGCCAGGCAGACGGCCGAACTGCTCAATGCTCGGCCGCTGGAGCCACGCTTCTTCGACCGGCAGGTGGCGTTCAACCTGTTGGCCCAGGTCGGTGCCGCCGACGATCAGGGCCATACCGCGCTGGAGCGCCGCCTGGTCTCTGAGCTGCGTGTGCTGCTCGGCCTGCCTGAGCTGAAGATTTCCGTGAGCTGCATTCAAGTCCCGGTGTTTTTCGGCGATAGCTTCAGTGTGGCCGTGCAAAGCCGTCACCCGGTCGATCTGGCCGCGGTCAACCAGGCTCTGGAGGCCGCCGACAGCATCGAACGGGTGGAAAATGATGACTATCCAACCCCGGTTGGTGACGCAGTCGGGCAAGACGTGGTCTATGTTGGTCGTGTACGGCACGGTATTGATGAACAGCAGCAGCTCAACCTCTGGCTGACTACCGACAACGTGCGCAAAGGTGCCGCGCTCAACGCTGTGCAAGTGGCGCAATTGTTGATTAAACACAGGCTGTAAAAGATACTGGCGAGCACTTTTGTCCTGCTCCGCATGCAGGTTTCGGGACGATTCATACAAGGGAAGAGGTCATGCTTCGAATTCGCAAACTGGTTCTGGCCATGGCTGCAGCTTCAGCGCTGTCGTCTGGCATGGCGAATGCGCTGGGCCTGGGGGAGCTGACCCTGAAGTCGGCACAGAATCAGCCGCTGGACGCCGAGATCGAATTGCTCGACGTGCGCGACCTCAAGGCCGCCGAAGTGGCACCCAGCCTGGCGCCTGCGCAAGAGTTCAGCAAGGCCGGGGTGCCATTCGCGGCCTACCTCGAAGACCTCACCTTCACGCCGGTCATCAACCCCAATGGCAAAAGCGTGCTGCGGGTGACCTCCAGCCAGCCGCTGCCTGGGCCCGTGGTCAAGTTCCTGGTCCAGGTGATGTGGCCGCAGGGCCGCCTGCTGCGTGACTACAGCGTGTTGCTCGACCAGGCCCAGGCCCAGGGCGACAAACCGGCTGCTGGCAATCTCAACCCGGCCAGTACCGCTGCCAGCAGCTACACCACCCAGCGTCGCGACACGTTGTGGCAGATTGCCGCGCGCAACACCCAGGGCGGTTCGATCCAGCAGACCATGATCGCCATCCAGGCCCTGAACCCGGATGCCTTCATCGGCAATAACATCAACCAGCTGAAGGTTGGCCAGGTGCTGCGCCTGCCGGACCAGCAGCAGGTTCAGAGCATCCCCCAGGCTGAGGCCAACCGGGAAGTGGCCGAGCAGTACGCGGCCTGGCGTGAAGGCCGTCGGCTAGGCCCGCGTGCCCGACAGCTGGATGCCACTCGCCGCGGCGCCGCCGACGCCGCGCCTGCACGTGTTGCCCAGGGCGACAACCTGCGCTTGGTCAGCCCGGGCAACCAGGCGGGGGCCGACCAGGCCAAAGCGCTAAGCGACAAGCTGGCGGTGGCGCAGGAAAGTCTCGATACCAGCCGCCGCGACAACGACGAACTCAAGAGCCGCATGAGTGACCTGCAGAGCCAGCTGGACAAGCTGCAGCGTCTGATCGACCTGAAAAACGACCAGTTGGCGCGTCTTCAGGCGCAGGGCGCCGCCACGCCGCCCTCGGCAGGCGTCGCCCCGGCGCCCGCGCCGCAAGCCGCGTCAGCGCCTGCGGCAGGTGCCGAGAGCGGCGAGCCAGCCCCCACCCAGGCTGCACCTGCCAGCAAGCCGGCGGCAGAGCCTGCCCCGGCCGCGGCCAGCCAGGCGAACGGCGCGCTCGAGCAGATTCTCGGTAACCCTTGGCTGCTGTGGTTGATCGCCGGGTCTGCCATTCTGGTCTTGGCCCTGTTGTTGTGGCTGCTGGCGCGCAAGCGCAAGGCTCAACAAGAAGCGGAAAAGCACCTGCGCATGGCGCGGGCGCTGGAAGAAGAGCAGGGCACCGGTTTCGACACCGACACCGAAAGCTTCGACGGCGTCGAAGTGGCCGAGCCGAGCGTAACCTTGTCGCCTGCAGTGGTCGCCGCATCGGCTGCCGCTGCCGTGGCTGCGGAAAAAGTGGCCGAACCGGCTCCCGCAGAGCCACCGGCAGACCCTCACGCCGCGCTGCTGGCGGAGGTCGACCAGTGCCTGGCCGAGGGGCGCCTGAACCGTGCCGCCGATCTGCTCGAGCCTGCCGTGGCCGCTGCCCCGGCCCGTGATGACCTGCGCCTGAAACTGATGGACGTATACGCCCGCCAGGGTGATCAGACGGCCTTCGCCGAGCAGGAGCGCCAGTTGCCAGGGAGCGAGCACAACCGCGCCGCTGTGGCCGAGTTGAAAGAACGCTACCCAGCCATGCTGGGCCTGGCAGCTGCCGGCCTGGGCGCGGCAGCTTTGGCGGCCGAGATGGACGAGCAGTACGTGCAGGAGTTGTTGCACGACGATGCCGCGGCGCCGGTGGTGGCCGAAGGGGTGCCTGAGCAGGTGCCAGAGCTCGAACCGCAGGCAGTGGCTGAGCCGGAGGTTGGCGTTGAACCTGATGCCGGGCTGGACCCTCTCGATGAAGTGCCTATCCTGGACGTCGCCGGCCTGGAGGATCAGGGGCTGGGCGAGCCGGACCTGGACCACACCTTTGACCTGAGCCTGGGGGAAGACCTGCCCGAGGACGATCAGCTGGCCGCGCCGATGCTCGACGAGCCCGCGGCGCAGGAGCCAGTGCCTGATGAGCTGGTGATTGCCGAGCCGGTGCTGGACGAGCCCGTGCAGCCAGGTGTGCCGCCTGAAGAACAGTCGTTCGCCCTGGATGAGGACCTGCAAGCCGACGCCGATGCGGATTTCGAAGCCATGCTGGCCCAGGCCGAGCCGCAACCCGCGGTCGACCTGTCGGATTTCGACCTCGATGTCACCGAACCCGTCGCCCCCGCTGCTGCGCCAGCAGCCGACGCCGCCGCGGGCGATGTGGCTGCCGAGCTGGCGGCCTTCGACAGCGTGCCAGAGTTCGATCCGGTCTCCGAGTTCGATCTGCCCTCGGACTTCGACTTGTCACTGTCGCTGGAAGACGACTCTCCCGCAGCCAAAAGCTTTGCCTCGGAACTCGATGACGTGAACGCCGAGCTGGACAAGCTGTCGCAGAGCCTGGAGGCGCCCTCGCTGGAACCGCACTTCACCAGCGAAGATGCAGCCGCGCAGCCAGAGCCCGAGCAGCTGGACGATCTCGACTTCGATTTCTTCTCCGGCAGTGACGAAGTGGCCACCAAACTGGACCTGGCCCGCGCCTATATCGACATGGGCGACAGCCAGGGCGCACGCGATATCCTCGACGAAGTGGTGAAGGACGGCGACGACACTCAGCGCCAGGAAGCCAAGGACATGCTGTCCCGGTTGGTCTGACGCCGGCGAGGCGGCCCTCGGTTACAGTGAACAAGCAACGGCAGCCCTACGCGGCTGCCGTTGTCGTTATAATCCCCGCCATTTCGTACACCCCACAGGTTGCATGCTCTTGGACATCATCGACACCGCCGCCACCGAATCCGCGGCCGAAGGCTACTCCCGCATCGCCCTGGGCGTGGAATACAAGGGCGCACGCTACCGCGGCTGGCAGCGCCAGGCCAGCGGCGTGCCCAGTGTCCAGCAAGCCTTGGAGCAAGCGCTGTCCAAGGTCGCCAACGAGCCGATCGCCGTGGTTTGCGCCGGCCGCACCGATGCCGGTGTTCACGGTTGTGGGCAGGTTGTGCATTTCGACACCCGTGCCGTGCGCGACGAACGTGCCTGGACCATGGGCACCAACTTCAACCTGCCGCACGACATCAGTGTGGTCTGGTCGCAGCCGATGCCGGCTGATTTCCATGCTCGCTTCAAGGCATGCGCCCGGCGCTACCGCTATGTCATCTACAACGACCCGATCCGCCCGGCGCACTTGGCCGAGGAGGTGACCTGGAACCATCGCCCGCTCGACGTCGAGCGTATGGCCCAGGCGGCACAGTCGCTGCTCGGTACCCACGATTTCAGCGCCTTCCGCGCCAGCCAGTGCCAGGCCAAGTCACCGATCAAGCATATCTACCACCTGCGGGTTACCCGCCATGGCCAGATGATCGTGCTGGACGTGCGCGCCACCGCATTCCTGCACCACATGGTGCGCAACATTGCCGGCGTGTTGATGGCCATCGGTAGCGGCGAACGCCCGGTAAGTTGGGCGCGTGAGGTGCTGGAAGGGCGTGACCGCCGCGAAGGCGGGGTAACCGCCCATCCCTATGGCCTGTACCTGGTGCAGGTGGAGTACCCCGACACATTCACCCTGCCAAGGCGTTACATTGGCCCACACTTTTTAAGCGGGTACGAAGGGTTGGCGGACTGACGGGCGAAAAGCCATTTGCTAAGATCCGGCCTTTGACCGTTATCATCAGGGTTCGCGTTTCATGAGCTATGTTCGCAGCAAGATCTGCGGGATTACCCGCATCGAAGACGCGTTGGCTGCTGTCGAGGCCGGGGCCGATGCCATCGGTTTCGTCTTTTATGCCAAAAGCCCACGTGCAGTGGACGCGCGCCAGGCGCGGGCAATCATGGCTGAACTGCCGCCGTTCGTGACCACGGTAGGGCTGTTCGTCAATGCCTCGCGGTGCGAATTGAACGAGATCCTCGAAGTGGTTCCGCTGGACCTGCTACAGTTCCACGGCGATGAAACCCCGGAAGACTGCGAGGGCTACCACCGCCCCTGGATCAAAGCCCTGCGGGTGCGCCCGGGCGATGACCTCGAGGCAGCCTGCCAGCGCTATGCCGGCGCTCGCGGCATTCTGCTCGATACCTATGTGGCGGGTGTGCCTGGGGGAACCGGCGAGGCGTTCGACTGGTCCCTGGTCCCGGCGCGGCTGAGCAAACCGATCATTCTTGCCGGTGGGCTTTCGGCGGCCAATGTCGGCCAGGCCATTGCCCAGGTACGGCCCTACGCAGTGGATGTCAGCGGTGGCGTCGAGCAGGCCAAAGGCATCAAGGACGCCGCGAAGATCGAAGCCTTCATGCAGGCGGTAAGGCAGGCATGATGGCAGATGTGACGGCTGGCTGCGCGCCATCGTCCATAGCATTCGCAGCCCTGCCGGGCAGCCGCCTCCATGGTGGCGGCAACACAACGCATTAGCGGTGGACTGGCGCGCTGGAAGCCCTGGCGGCCGGTCCATCATCGTTTCGTAAAAGATTTTGAGCTCAAGGGCAGGGCAGGCCGACGATAACGGCCCCCGCCTGCCAATACTGGAGAAAAAAAGCATGAGCAACTGGTTAGTCGACAAACTGATCCCTTCGATCATGCGTTCCGAGGTGAAAAAGAGCTCGGTGCCTGAAGGCCTGTGGCACAAGTGCCCGTCCTGCGAGGCCGTGCTGTATCGCCCGGAGCTGGAAAAAACCCTCGATGTCTGCCCCAAGTGCAACCATCACATGCGCATCGGCGCACGCGCGCGCATCGACATCTTCCTCGACGCCGAAGGCCGTGCCGAACTGGGCGCCGACCTCGAGCCGGTCGACCGCCTGAAATTCCGCGATAGCAAGAAGTACAAGGATCGCCTGACCGGCGCGCAGAAGCAGACTGGCGAAAAAGACGCGTTGATCTCCATGAGCGGTACCCTGATGGGTATGCCGATCGTGGTCAGTGCCTTCGAGTTCTCGTTCATGGGCGGTTCCATGGGCGCCATCGTCGGTGAGCGCTTCGTCCGCGCTGCCAACTACGCCCTGGAGCACCGTTGCCCAATGGTCTGCTTCTCCGCTTCCGGCGGTGCGCGCATGCAAGAGGCGCTGATCTCGCTGATGCAGATGGCCAAGACCTCGGCGGTGCTGGCGCGCCTGCGCGAAGAAGGCATCCCGTTCATCTCGGTGCTGACCGACCCGGTCTACGGCGGTGTATCCGCCAGCCTGGCCATGCTTGGCGACGTCATCGTCGGTGAACCGAAGGCGCTGATCGGCTTCGCCGGCCCACGTGTGATCGAACAGACCGTACGCGAAAAGCTGCCTGAAGGCTTCCAGCGTAGCGAGTTCCTGCTGGAGCATGGCGCCATCGACCTGATCATCTCCCGTGGTGAACTGCGCCCGCGCCTGGCTCGCCTGCTGGCGCAGATGACTGGCCAGGAAACCCCCGAGCAAGCGCGTGAGGCGGCTGCCGTCGCGTGATGAAACAACGATCCCTGGGCGAATGGCTCGCCTACCTCGAACAGTTGCACCCCTCGGCCATCGACATGGGCCTGGAGCGGTCGCAGCAGGTGCTTGCCCGGCTGGCGCTGGGTAAGCTGGCGCCACGCGTGGTGACCGTGACCGGCACCAACGGCAAGGGTTCGACCTGTGCTTTCGTGGCCTCGTTGCTGCGTGCCCAGGGGTTCAAGGTGGGCGTGTACAGCTCGCCGCACCTGTTGCGTTACAACGAGCGGGTGCTGATCGATGGCCTGGAGGCCAGCGATGAGCGCCTGTGCGAAGCCTTCGCCGCCGTGGAGGCGGCGCGGGGCGATATTTCCCTGACCTACTTCGAGATGGGCACGCTGGCTGCGTTCTGGTTGTTCCACCAGTCGCAGCTCGATGCCGTGGTGCTGGAAGTGGGTCTTGGCGGGCGCCTGGACACCGTGAACGTGGTGGATGCCGACCTGGCCCTGGTGACCAGTATCGGCGTCGACCATGTCGATTACCTGGGCGACACCCGTGAGCAGGTGGCCTTTGAAAAGGCCGGTATCTTCCGCCCGGGCAAACCGGCCCTGTGCGGCGATCTCGACCCGCCACAACCGCTGCTGGAAAAAGCCGCCGAACTGGCTGCGCCCTTGTTCCTGCGCGGCCGTGACTTTGACCTGGCAAGCGCCGAAAACGGCTGGAACTGGCGTGGCACTGCTGCCGATGGCGCGCCCGTTGAGCTGCACGGCCTGCCGTTGCTCGACCTGCCGATGGAAAACGCCACGCTGGCCCTGCAGGCGTACCTGTTGATGGGCCTGCCGTGGGATGCCGCGCAGGTGCGCCAGGCGTTGCTGGATACCCGGATTACCGGGCGTCTCGACCGTCGCCAGCTGGTCTGGCAGGGCCGGCCGGTGGAGTTGCTGCTGGATGTCGGGCACAACCCGCATGCGGCGCAGTACCTGGCCCGGCGCCTGGCGAGCCGGCCGCTGAAGGGGCGCCGGCTGGCGGTATTCGGCCTGCTCGCCGACAAGGACCTGACAGGCGTGGTCGCGCCGCTGCACGGGTTGATCGATGACTGGGCCGTGGCCCCGCTGGACACCCCGCGCAGCCGGCCAGCTGCCGAGTTGGCCGAAGCCTTGACGAACCTTGGCGCGACGGTGAAGTCTTATGCCGGAGTCGACGCGGCCCTCGAAGGGCAATGCGCGCAGGCAACGGCAGATGACCAGATCGTGCTGTTCGGTTCGTTTTTCTGTGTCGCCCAGGCCCTGGCGTGGCTGGAGCGGCATGCCCAGGAGGGTAGAGTAGATGGCAGTGCTGGATAAAGGGATGAAACAGCGCATGGTCGGTGCGCTGGTGCTGGTGGCACTGGCGGTGATCTTCCTGCCGATGCTGTTCACCCGCGAGGACGAGATGCGCCAGGTGCGCGTCGAAGCCCCGCAGGCACCTGCCATGCCCAGCCTGCCGGAAGTGAAGGTAGACCCGGTGACCGTGCCGCAGCCGCAGGAAGTTCCTGAAGCACCGCAGCCGGCGCCGGTGGTGGTCGACGAGTCGACTGCCCCTGCCAGCACGCCCAGCCAGCCGATCACGGCCTCGCCACAGACCCAGGCACAGGCCCAGCCGGTCAAGCCGCAGGCGTCCGCACCGGCGGCCAAGGTCGAAACCAAACCTGCAGCGACGCCGGCCCAGGCTGCGCCATCGAAGATCGACGTCAACGGGCTGCCGGTCAGTTGGTCGATCCAGCTGGCCAGCCTGTCCAACCGCGCCGGTGCCGAGAAGCTGCAGCAAACCTTGCGTAGCCAGGGTTACAACGCCTATATCCGTTCGGCCGGCGGCATGAACCGGGTGTATGTGGGGCCATTGATCGAGCGCGCCGAGGCTGAGCGCGTGCGCGATGCGGTCAACCGCCAGAACAGCCTGAAGGGCTTTGTGGTGCGTTTCCAGCCTGAGCGCGGCTGATATCGCCAGGGCGGCTTTGCCGCCCATCGCCGGCAAGCCAGCTCCCACAGGGGCTGCACATGGCTTGAGGTTTATGCAGTCCCCGGGAGCTGGCGTGCTGGCGATGGCGCAAATACCCATCCACCTGACATAGGAGCTGCACATAGCGTGAGGTTTATACAGTCCCTGTGGGAGCTGGCTTGCCGGCGATGAACCAAACACCCATCCACCTGACATTCCGCTTACCCAAGCCCCCACCGCTCTGGTAAAATGCGCCGCCTCAAACGTCTGCAGGCAGCGCCGTGGCATTTACCCTGGTTGATTGGGCGATCATCGCGATCATCGCCGTCTCCACACTGATCAGTCTCAAGCGCGGCTTCGTCAAGGAAGCCTTGTCCTTGCTCATCTGGATCATTGCCGGTGCGGTTGCCTGGATGTTCGGCGGTTCGCTCTCGGTGTATCTTGAAAGCTACATCCAGACGCCATCGATGCGCGTCATCGCGGGCTGCGCCATTCTTTTCGTCGCCACCTTGCTGGTGGGGGCCATGGTCAACTTCCTGGTCGGCGAGCTTATCCGCGTGACCGGGCTGTCCGGCACCGACCGTTTCCTGGGCATGGCCTTCGGCGCCGCGCGCGGGGCTTTGCTGGTAGTGGTGGCCATCGGCCTGATCAGCCTGGGGCCGGTTCAACAGGACACCTGGTGGCAGGAGTCGCGCCTGATACCACAATTTCTTCTGGTCGCCGACTGGTCGAAAAACCTGATTCTGGGTTTCGCCGGCCAATGGTCGCCCGGTGGTCTGATCAGCGCTCCGGCTGATCTTCCGTTCAAGGAACAGTTGCTCGGGCCAGCTAAGCCCTGAGCGCTATTCACTCAAGTTTCATCAAAGTAGGGGTTGCGTCGCATGTGTGGCATCGTCGGTATCGTCGGTAAGTCGAACGTCAATCAGGCGCTGTATGACGCGCTTACGGTCCTCCAGCACCGCGGCCAGGACGCTGCCGGTATCGTGACCAGCCATGACGGCCGGTTGTTCTTGCGCAAGGATAATGGCCTGGTGCGCGACGTGTTCCAGCAGCGCCACATGCAGCGCCTGGTGGGCAATATCGGCATCGGCCATGTGCGCTACCCGACCGCGGGCAGCTCGACCTCGGCCGAGGCCCAGCCGTTCTACGTCAACTCCCCGTATGGCATCACCCTGGCGCATAACGGCAACCTGACCAACGTCGAACAGTTGGCCAAGGAGATCTACGAGTCCGATCTGCGCCACGTCAACACCAACTCCGACTCGGAAGTGCTGCTCAACGTGTTCGCCCACGAGCTGGCGGTGCGCGGCAAGCTGCAGCCGACCGAAGAAGACGTGTTCGCTGCCGTTTCCCATGTGCACAGCCGCTGTGTAGGTGGCTACGCCGTGGTGGCAATGATCACCGGCTACGGTATTGTCGGCTTCCGTGACCCGCACGGCATCCGCCCGGTGGTGTTCGGCCAGCGTCACACCGACGAAGGCGTCGAATACATGATCGCCTCCGAAAGCGTCGCCCTGGACGTGCTGGGTTTCACCCTGATCCGCGACCTGGCACCCGGCGAAGCGGTGTACATCACCGAGGAAGGCCAGCTGTTCACCAAACAGTGCGCCGAAGCGCCGAAGCTGCAGCCATGCATCTTCGAGCATGTCTACCTCGCCCGCCCAGACTCGATCATCGACGGTGTGTCGGTGTACAAGGCGCGCCTGCGCATGGGTGAAAAGCTCGCCGACAAGATCATGCGCGAGCGCCCCGATCACGACATCGACGTGGTCATCCCGATTCCCGACACCAGCCGCACCGCCGCCCTGGAGCTGGCCAACCGCCTGGGTGTCAAGTTCCGCGAAGGCTTCGTCAAGAACCGTTACATCGGCCGTACCTTCATCATGCCTGGCCAGGCTGCGCGCAAGAAGTCGGTGCGCCAGAAGCTCAACGCCATCGAGCTGGAATTCCGTGGCAAGAACGTGATGCTGGTGGACGATTCGATCGTGCGCGGTACTACGTGCAAGCAGATCATCCAGATGGCCCGCGAAGCCGGCGCCAAGAATGTCTACTTCTGCTCGGCAGCCCCGGCAGTGCGCTTCCCCAACGTCTACGGCATCGACATGCCGAGCGTGCACGAACTGATCGCTCACAACCGCACCACCGAACAAGTGGGTGAGTTGATTGGCGCCGACTGGCTGGTCTATCAGGACCTGCCGGACCTGATCGACTCGGTCGGCGGCGGCAAGATCAAGATCGAGCACTTCGACTGCGCGGTGTTCAACGGTGAGTATGTCACCGGCGATATCGACGAAGCCTACCTCGACCGCATCGAGCAGGCCCGCAACGACCTGGCCAAGGTCAAGAACCAGGCGGTCAGCGCGATCATCGACCTCTACAACAACTGATTCAGGGAGCGACGGCATGACGGATCAATGGGATGCCGGGCGACTGGACAGCGACCTCGAGGGTGTCGGTTTCGACACCCTGGCGGTGCGCGCTGGCCAAAGCCGTACACCGGAAGGCGAGCACAGCGAAGCGCTGTTCCTGACCTCCAGCTATGTGTTCCGCACGGCGGCCGACGCCGCTGCGCGCTTTGCCGGCGAAACGCCAGGCAACGTCTATTCGCGTTACACCAACCCGTCGGTCCGTGCCTTCGAAGAGCGGCTGGCCGCGATGGAAGGCGCCGAGCAGGCCGTGGGCACTTCCACCGGCATGGCGGCGCTGCTGGCTGTGGTCATGTCGTTGTGCAGTAGCGGTGACCATGTGCTGGTGTCGCAGAGCGTATTTGGCTCGACCATCAGCCTGTTCGAGAAGTACTTCAAGCGCTTCGGCCTGCAGGTGGACTACGTGCCGCTGGCCGACCTCGCGGGCTGGGAAAAGGCCATCAAGGCCAATACCAAGCTGCTGATCGTCGAATCGCCATCCAATCCGCTGGCCGAACTGGTCGATATCACTGCCCTCAGTGAAATTGCCCATGCCCATGGCGCCATGCTGGTCGTCGACAACTGCTTCAGCACCCCGGCACTGCAACAACCGTTGAAGCTGGGTGCCGATATCGTGTTCCACTCGGCGACCAAGTTCATCGACGGCCAGGGGCGTTGCATGGGCGGCGCAGTGGCCGGCCGAGCCGAGCAGATGAAAGAGGTGGTGGGCTTCCTGCGTACCGCAGGCCCGACCCTCAGCCCGTTCAATGCCTGGATCTTCACCAAGGGCCTGGAAACCTTGCGGTTGCGCATGCGTGCGCATTGCGAAAGTGCCCAGGCCCTGGCTGAGTGGCTGGAGCAACAGGACGGCGTGGCGAAGGTGCATTACGCCGGCTTGCCAAGCCACCCCCAGCACGCCCTGGCCAAGCGGCAGATGAGTGGCTTTGGTGCAGTGGTCAGCTTCGAGGTCAAGGGTGGCAAAGAGGGCGCCTGGCGCTTCATCGACGCCACTCGGGTGATTTCCATCACCACCAACCTGGGCGACAGCAAGACCACCATCGCTCACCCGGCCACCACGTCCCACGGCCGCCTGTCGCCGCAGGAGCGTGAGGCTGCGGGTATTCGCGACAGCCTGATCCGCGTTGCCGTGGGCCTGGAAGACGTGGCAGACCTGCAGGCCGACCTGGCGCGTGGGTTGGCCGCACTGTGATGCAGATTGGCGGCAGTACCCCGGGCCACAACGGCCGGGTAGCACTGGTGACCGGTGCCGCGCGCGGCATCGGCCTGGGCATTGCCGCCTGGCTGATCTGCGAGGGTTGGCAGGTGGTGCTCAGCGACCTTGACCGGCTGCGGGGTGCCAAGGTGGCCAAGGCCCTGGGTGACAATGCCTGGTTCATCACCATGGACGTTGCCGACGAGGCTCAGGTCAGTGCCGGGGTATCCGAGGTGCTCGGGCAATTTGGCCGCCTGGATGCACTGGTGTGCAATGCAGCGATCGCCAACCCGCACAACCAGACTCTGGAAAGCCTGAGCCTGGCGCAGTGGAACCGGGTGCTGGCGGTGAACCTCAATGGCCCGATGCTGCTGGCCAAGCATTGTGCGCCTTACCTGCGTGCGCACAACGGGGCGATCGTCAACCTCACCTCCACCCGGGCGCGGCAGTCCGAGCCTGATACCGAGGCCTACGCGGCGAGCAAGGGCGGCCTGGTGGCCTTGACCCATGCGCTGGCGATGAGTTTGGGCCCGGAGATCCGCGTCAATGCGGTGAGCCCTGGCTGGATCGATGCCCGTGACCCGGCGCAGCGCCGTGCCGAGCCATTGAGCGAAGCCGACCACGCCCAGCACCCAACGGGCAGGGTAGGGACCGTGGAGGATGTGGCTGCCATGGTTGCCTGGTTGCTGTCACGGCAGGCGGCGTTCGTCACTGGCCAGGAGTTCGTGGTCGATGGCGGCATGACCCGCAAGATGATCTACACCTGAGCTTCAAGCTTCAAGCTTCAAGCTTCAAGAGGGGACCGCAAGGTTCCTTCGTCATTTGTAGGGTTCAGAAATTCATCAAGCGACCCCATGCTTCTTCTTGCCACTTGCCACTTGCCACTTGCCACTTGCCACTTGCCACTTCTTCGAAAAAAATCCAACGGGGCTATTGACTTAGCTTCGCCACCTGCGTAAATTTCGCGGCCTCAGCGAAGCAAACGCAACAAGCAACATCGCGAGGGTGATTAGCTCAGCCGGGAGAGCATCTGCCTTACAAGCAGAGGGTCGGCGGTTCGATCCCGTCATCACCCACCACTTCCTGAGATGTTCCTGCCGCTTCAGGTTTCGCAAGAAGCCCAAAGCCAGAGAGGAACGCACTGCGCAGCGGTAGTTCAGTCGGTTAGAATACCGGCCTGTCACGCCGGGGGTCGCGGGTTCGAGTCCCGTCCGCTGCGCCATTTTTCAGTAACAGATGGGTGCCTGGCACCGGTCTGAAGCCACAAGGCCAACGCCTTGGGCTGATCCCAGTTTCAATCGGGCGCAAGCCTGAACGATACGCAGCGGTAGTTCAGTCGGTTAGAATACCGGCCTGTCACGCCGGGGGTCGCGGGTTCGAGTCCCGTCCGCTGCGCCATCTTCGTTTCAAGGTCCCTAGAACGCCTTGAAACAAACACAAGAGAAGCGATGATCCAATCGCTTTTTTTGTGCCTGCCTTGCGGCCCTCGTGCCCCAAGGTCAGACCCAGTTTCAATCGGGCGTAAGCCTGAATGATACGCAGCGGTAGTTCAGTCGGTTAGAATACCGGCCTGTCACGCCGGGGGTCGCGGGTTCGAGTCCCGTCCGCTGCGCCATCTTCGCCCCAAGGCCCCATGAACGCCTTGAGGCAACGTCAAAGCGACCTTCGGGTCGCTTTTTTCGTTCTGGTACCTGGCTGTTATTGGCCTGGGCCCACATTTACACCAACCTTACAGGTTCTTCACCGACCAGTGGTTGGTGTGCTCGCCTGCTGTGTTGCACAATAGGCACCCTCTCGACATACCCGGAATACGCAATGACCAGATCTTCCGTCTTTGGTGCGCTCGGGCTGGCCCTGGTGCTGGCGGGCGTGAGCGGTTGTTCCTCGAAAAAAGCGGCCGTCTACGAGCACGAGAACTTCGCTGACTCGGGTACGTTCTCGCGCAGTTTCCCGGTAAGCGATGCCGGCTCTTGCGAGGCGGCGCGGCGCGCCTTGCTCAGCCAGGGCTACATCATCACCAGCAGCGGTGCCAACCAGGTGGTGGGCAACAAGAGCTTCCAGCAGAACAGCGAAAACCACCTGCAGATCAGCTTCAACGTTACCTGCGCGCCAGACGCGAGTGACGACCAGCACTCGACCATGTTCGCCAACGCCCTGCAGGACCGCTACGCGCTGAAAAAGTCCAACACCTCGGCCAGCCTGGGCGTAGGCGTGCTGGGTTCGGTGTCGATGCCGATCGGCTCCAGCGACGACTCGATGGTCAAGGTCGCGAGCGAGACGGTAACGGCGGCGCAATTCTACGATCGCTATTTTGCCTTGGTGGAAAGTTACCTGCCCAAACCGAAGAAGGTCAGCAAAGCCAAGGTCGAAGCGCCAAAAGTGGAAAAACCGGCGGTTACCCTGGGGCTGCCGGAGCAAGCGGCGGCGAACCCACTGACACCGACCCCGGCGGCGGCAGCGCCGGCGCCCGCTGCTGAAACTGCGCCCGCCGCGCAGGCCGCGCCAGTCACCGAAGCGCAGCCCGCGCCTGCAGCGGCTGCCCCAGCCACGGAGGCGCCAGTGGCACCTGTGGTGGATGACAGCCAGGGTTCGCAGCCGCTGGCACCACCGCCCGAAGCGGCGCCGATTCAGGTGCAGCAGGATACGCAGCCATCCGAGGCAGCCACGTCCACGCCTTGATGCTTCAGCAGTCGCTGGCGGGCCCGGTCATACCCACAGGGCCAGCAGCGCGGCGGCCAAGGCAGGCGGCATCACCAGCGCACCTAGGCACAGAAAGCGCCACGCGCTGACATGTTCACCCTCCCGGCGAATCGCCACCAACCACAACAGGGTGGCCAGGGAGCCGGTAATCGACAGGTTCGGACCTAGATCGACGCCAATCAACAAGGCTGCAGTGGTTTGCTGAGGCAGCGCCACCAGCGAGCCCATGGACCCGGCGATCAAACCGGTCGGCAGGTTGTTCATCAGGTTGCTGGCGATCGCCACACCCACGCCGCCGACCCAGCTGGCGGTAACCGGTGTTTGCGCGGACAGGCTGGCCAGTGCCTGGGCGAGGCGCTCGATCAGCCCGGTCTGTGCAACGGCTTCGACCAGGATGAACAGGCCTGCCACCAAGGGCAGCACGCCCCAGGCCACGTGGCGCAGCACCGGCAGTGGGCTGCGTCGTTGCCACAGGTGGATCAGTGCCGTGGTCGCCACCCCGGCACAGAACGTTGGCAGCCCCAGCGCCCGATCCAGTGCCGAGGCGCCCAGCAGCAACGCGCCGGCGACCACGATACCCACCGCACACAGGCGGGCGCCAGTCGTCAGGGGCTCGCCGCTCACGCTCAGCGCCAGCGGTTGGCGTATCTGCCGGCGCTGAGTCACCCGCAGCACCCCATAGGTCAGGCAGATTGCGGCCAGGGAAGGCAGGCTGAACTGGCGTAGCCAGTCCAGCAGTGGCGGCATATGGCTGCCGAATACCACCAGGTTGGCAGGGTTGGAGATAGGCAGTACGAAACTCGCGGCGTTGGCGATGAAGGCGCAGATGAACAGGTAGGGCAGTGGCTCGGCCTTGGCGGCCTTGCATGCGGCATAGACTGCCGGGGTCAGGACCACGGCCGTGGCGTCGTTGGACAGGAACACCGTAACCAGCGTGCCCACCAGGAATACCAGGTCGAACAGCCGTTGCCCGGAACCCCGCGCATGTTGCACGGCATAACGTGCCAGCCAGTCGAACAAGCCTTCCTGGCGAGCGAGTTCGGCCAGTACCATCATGCCGATCAGAAACAGGTAGACGTCACCGCCTTCGGCCACCGCGGCCAGCGCCCGCCGAGGCGTCATCAGGCCAAGGCCGACCAGCAGCACCGCCCCGCCTATGGCCCAGACGTACTCCGGAACGCGCCATGGGCGCAAAATGACGCCGCAGGTAGCCAGCGCGGCGACCGCCCAGATGATCAATGCACTTTCACTGACAGGCATAAGGCGCTCAGTTTCCGACCGGGGTGGGCAGTGGCGCTGGCAGGCTGCGCGGGTGCGTTTCTGGCAGCGCCAGCACCACCAGGGTGAAGGCGACCCCGGCGATACCCGCCAGGGTCAGGAACGCGGCATCGTAGCCTGCAGCTTGCACCACCAGCCCGGCGATGCCAGGGCTGAGCGCGGCGCCCAGCCCGAACACCGCGGTCAGCGCGCCGAGGCTCACATTGAATCGGCCGGTACCTTCGGTCAGGTCCTTGACCACAATCGGGAACAGCGCACCGAAGATCCCGGCACCGATGCCATCGAGCAGTTGCACGCCCACCAGCCAGAACGGGTTGTCAGACACCACATAGAGCGCCCCGCGAAGCGGCAGTATCAGGAAACCGATCAGCAGGAACGGCCTGCGGCCCCAGTGTTCGGCCTTGGCGCCTACCAGCAGCGCCATGGGCACCATCACCAGTTGCGCGGCAACGATGCAGGCGGAGGTCAGCGGGGTGGCCAGCTGCAGGTCGACCTGCGAGAGCTTCTGGCTGACCAGTGGCAGCATGGCCGCGTTGGCCAGGTGAAACAGCGCGCAACACGCGGCGAATACCAGTAGCGTCCGGTTGTGCAGCAGTACCCGCAGCCCTGCAGGGGCGTCATCACCGCCGGGGCCGTGCATCAGGCCGCGGGCCAGTTGGTGATCGATGGCCGTGGCAGGCACGCAGCTCACCGCCACGACACTGGCCACGGTCAACACGGCCATCAGGTAGAACACCACTACCGGGCCGAACAGATACGCCAGGCCGCCGGCCAGCAGTGCCGAACAGGCATTGCCGGCATGGTTGAAGGTTTCGTTGCGGCCTACCCGGCGGGTAAAGGCTTTGGGGCCGCTGATGCCCAAGGATATGGCGGCGATCGCTGGCGCAAAGATCGAGCCCGCCAGGGCACTGATGGTCTGGGTCAAGGCTACCCCGCTGAACGAGGAAATCCACGGCAACAGCAGGCAGCTGCCAGTCACCAGCAGCGCAGCGATCACCACCACGGCACGCTTGGCTTTGGTGCGGTCGATCAATGCCCCTGCCGGGGTTTGCGCCAACAGTGCCGCAATGCCTGCCAGGCTCATTACCAGGCCGATGCTAGCCGGCTGCCATTGATGCACCGCCAGCAGGTAGATGGCCAGGTACGGCCCAAGCCCGTCACGCACATCTGCCAAAAAGAAGTTCAGCCAGTCGAGGGCGCCGTCGGGAGAAGCGGAAGAGCGTGGTCTGGCCAAGATGCAATCTCGAAAGGGATCATGGGGGGAGCGCGCCTGCTGTGTGCGCCAGCCCTGACGGACAGGCACACGGGCTTTCCCAGGCAATGCTCGGTAGTCGTTGTTCAATCGACAACTGGGTGTGGAAAGGGCTCCGAAAACTGTGCGTGAAACATTTTTGATGGCTGCTTCATGCCGCAGGCGTTTCTCGCTTCGCTAGCATGCCGTGCTTTTACTGCGCAGAGAACGCCTGTGGTTCGAATGTTGTCCTGTGCTGCGGTCCTGGCTTCTTCATCGGCCTGTTCGCTCGCCCAAGCTGCACCTGCCGAACCGCCAGCCCTGACGGTCCAGAGTTCCGGCGGCAGGCTGCAGGTGCTGGCCGCGCCCTCGGGCCTGCTACAGGCTAAGATGCGCAAGGATACGCCCCTATGGTTGAAAGAGAGCTGTATGGAGTTACGTCAACTTCGCTATTTCCTGAGTGTCCTGGAGCACGGCAGCCTTGGCAGGGCTGCGGTCGAGCTTGGCGTCGGTGCTTCGGCACTGAGCCAGCAATTGTCAAAGCTGGAAAGCGAGGTCTGTACCCGGTTGCTGACGCGCTCGAGCACCGGCGTGTCGCCGACTGCTGCGGGCCTGGCCTTCGAGTACCACGCGCGCCTGGCCCTGCGCCAGGCAGAGCACGCTGTGCTGGCCGCGCAAAGCGGCCGCATGAGCGGCTATGTCAGCGTGGGCCTGGCGCCGACTACCGCGTCGGTGCTGGGCCTGGCGCTGATCGACAGGATGCGTGAACGCTATCCCGACATCCGCCTGCACCTGGTGGAGATGCTCTCGGGCTACCTGGTAAACCAGCTCAACGCCAGGCACCTTGACCTTGCGGTGTTGTTCCAGGCAGAAGCGGGGCCGCGGCTGGATGTGCGGCCGCTGCTCACCGAGCGGCTGTTTGCACTCATCCCCGCCGCGCTGGTGCGCCCCGAATGGGGTGAATCGCTGACGTTGCAGCAGATCGCCACGCTGCCCTTGGTGATGCCCAGCACGCAGCACGGCTTGCGCGCGACCCTGCGCGCGATCTTCGAGCGTGCCGGGCTGGAGGCCAACATTGTCATGGAAGTCGATGGCCTGTCGCTGCTGATGGATTGCGTTTGCGCGGGCCATGCTGCCACCCTGCAGCCGGGCGCCACGGTGGCCCGGGCGCACCAGGCGGGGTTGCGGGTATATGCCATTGATGATGCCCAGGCGCAGCGCCGCAACGTAATGGTCAGCCTGGCCGACGACGAGCTGTCACCGGCTGCACTGGCGACCCGGATCGTGCTGCAGGAAGTAGCGCGGGCGCTGGTGGAGCAGGGGCGGTGGCCTGGCGCCCGGCTGCTCTGACGGCGGCCCGCCGCTTGCCCACCCTTTAGAAAAACTGAAGGCCCCCCCGCTGTCATCGCGTTTCGCCCCGCCCGTGCACTGATTAAAGTCCCTGGCCACGAGGAGCAGCCGACCATTCGGCGCTTCGTGACCTGGAGGCGAAATGATCGATGTGCTAGTCATCGGAGGGGGTAATGCCGCCCTCTGTGCCGCGCTGATGGCGCGCGAGGCCGGAGCCAGCGTGCTGCTGCTCGAGGCCGCACCCCGCGCCTGGCGTGGTGGCAATTCCCAACACACGCGCAACCTGCGCTGCATGCATGACGCCCCGCAGGACGTGTTGGTCGAGGCATACCCAGAGGAGGAGTTCTGGCAGGACCTGCTCAAGGTGACCGGGGGCCAGACCGACGAAAAGCTCGCGCGCCTGGTGATCCGCGCCTCTGCCAGTTGCCGGGGCTGGATGCGCCGGCATGGCGTGCATTTCCAGCCTTCCTTGTCCGGTGCGCTGCACACTGCCCGCACCAACGCGTTTTTCATGGGCGGTGGCAAGGCGCTGGTCAATGCCTATTTCCGCAGTGCCGAAAAGCTGGGCGTGCAGATACGCTACGACACGCCTGTGGCCGACATCGAGCTGGACAACGGCCGCTTCGTTGCGGCCCATGTGCCGGCGCGCGAGGTTCAGGGGCGCGCCCTGCCGGGCGAACGTATCGAGGCGCGCAGTTGTGTGCTGGCGGCCGGTGGCTTCGAGTCCAACCGCCAGTGGTTGCGCGATGCCTGGGGGCAGAACGAGCGGGGCGAATGGCCTGCGGACAACTTCCTGATTCGCGGTACGCGTTTCAACGAAGGGGTGCTGTTGCGCCGCATGATCGAACAGGGTGCCGATACCATCGGCGACCCTACGCAAGCGCACATGGTGGCGATCGACGCCCGGGCGCCGCTTTACGACGGCGGCATCTGCACGCGTATCGACTGTGTGTCGCTGGGGGTGGTGGTCAACCGCGACGGCCAGCGCTTTTACGATGAAGGCGAGGATTTCTGGCCCAAGCGCTATGCCATCTGGGGCCGGCTGGTGGCTCAGCAGCCAGGGCAGGTGGGTTTCTCGATCATTGACCAGAAAGCCCTTGGCCGTTTCATGCCGCCAGTGTTCTCGGGCGCCCGCGCCGATACCCTGGAGGGGCTGGCGGCGTCGCTCGGTTTGCCCGTGCCGGCCTTCGTCGAGACGGTGCAGGCCTACAACCGCGCCTGCCGGGTCGGCAGATTCGACCACACCCGCCTGGACGACTGCCACACCCAAGGCCTGCAACCGGTGAAAAGCCACTGGGCTCGGCCGCTCGACACGCCGCCTTACTACGGCTACCCGCTGCGCCCCGGCGTGACCTTCACCTACCTGGGGCTGCGCACCGATGAAACGGCGGCCGTGCATTTTGCCGGCCGGCCCAGCCCCAACCTGTTCGTCGCCGGCGAAATGATGGCGGGCAATGTGCTGGGCAAGGGCTACACGGCAGGTGTCGGCATGTCCATCGGCACTGCCTTCGGCCGCATCGCCGGCACCAGCGCCGCTGCCGCAACCGGCCACGACCATCCAGAACACGAGAACGACCATGACCGCGCAACTGCCTGAAGCACGCCAGCCCGTCGCCCAACCCGCAGCACTTGAACTGATACCTGCGCTGAACCTGGAAGAGCAGGAAGTCGACCGGCAAATGCGCATCTGCAATGCCTGCCGCTACTGCGAGGGCTTTTGTGCCGTATTCCCGGCAATGACCCGTCGGCTTGAGTTCGGCAAGGCCGACATCCACTACCTGGCCAACCTGTGTCACAACTGTGGGGCCTGCCTGCATGCCTGCCAGTACGCCGCCCCCCACGAATTTGCCGTGAACGTGCCCCAGGCCATGGCCAAGGTGCGTGGCCAGACCTACGCCGAGTATGCCTGGCCGGCCCGCTTCGGCCGGCTGTATCAGCACAACGGCACCTACGTCGCCGTTGCCCTGTCGCTGGCCCTATCGCTGTTCCTGCTGCTGACCTTGTGGCTCAACGGCACGTTGTTGCCGGGGCGGCTGGCCGGAAACTTCTACGCGGTATTCCCGCACAATACCCTGGCATTGATGTTCGGTGGGGTATTCGCTGCGGCGGGCCTGGCGCTTGGGGTGGCGGTACGTCGCTTCTGGCGTGCTGTAACGCCTGCAAACGCCCAGGCGCAACCCGCCCAAGGCGCCGTGCTGGAGGCAACCAGCGCGGTGTTGACCTTGAAGTACCTGGACGGTGGCCACGGCCAGGGCTGCAACAATGCCGATGACCGCTACACGCTGTGGCGCCGGTGCTTCCATCACATGACCTTCTACGGCTTCATGCTGTGCTTTGCCGCCACGGTGGTCGCTACCGGCTACCACTACCTGCTGGGCCAGCAGGCGCCATACCCGCTGCTCAGCGCGCCGGTGCTGCTGGGTACCTTGGGAGGTATCGGCCTGATCGTCGGCCCGCTCGGGTTGCTGGCGCTGAACCTGCGCCGGGCCCCGGAGCAGGGCGACGTCGCCCAGCGCCCCATGGACCGTGCCTTCATCCTGCTCCTGCTGCTGGTCAGCGCCAGTGGCCTTGCCTTGCTGGGCCTGCGTGATACCGCAGCAATGGCGATCGTGCTGGCGCTGCACCTGGGTACGGTCATGGCGCTGTTCGTCACGTTGCCCTATGGCAAGTTTGCCCATGGGCTGTTCCGCTCGGCCGCCCTGCTCAAGTTCGCCATCGAGAAGCGCCGCCCCAACACCCTCGGCCTGGGCGGGGAATGACGATGAGTGCTGCCGCCCTGCACCCCTCGCTGCACCCAGGCCAACGCCAGGCTGACCGGTCAGCGGTTGGGCCACTTTTCCAGCAGGATCGAGACGAATTTCTCCGCCGCCGGCGACAGCGAGGCGCCACGCCGGTAGACCAGGCCCAGGGTGCGAGTGACCTCGGGCTCGGTCAGCGGCACGCTGACCAGCGTTGGGTGGTCGGCGTTGGGCATGGCCAGGCTGGGCATGGCCGACACGCCCAGCCCGGCTTCGACCATGCCCAGCGAGGTGGACAGGTGCTGCACTTCATAAAACCACTTGGGCCGCAGGTTGAGCCCGGACAGGGCGTGGTCCAGCAGCATTCGGTTGCCGCTCAGCCGGCCCACGCCAATCAGGCGGTAGTCGGCCAGTTCCGTCCATGTCACGCATTCCCGGTTTGCCAGCTTGTGGTCGCGACGGCAAGCCAACACGAAATGCTCCTGTACCAAGGAGACGAACTCGATGTCCGGGTGCTGGCCGCTCATCATGTTGATGCCGAAGTCGGCTTCACCGCGCAGCACGGCTTCGAGCCCGTCGTTGGCACTGAGGTCAAGCAGGCGGATGCGGATCTTCGGGTATTGCTCGTTGTAGTCGCGAATCACCGACGGCAGGAAATAGAACGCGGCGGTGGGGATGCAGGCCAGGGTCACCTGGCCGGTCTGGCGCTCGGCCAGCTCGCGAATGCTCAGGATCGAGTCTTCGAAGTCATCCAGCAGGCGCCTGGCCTTGGGCAGGAAGTCGCGCCCGACACTGGTCAGGCTGACGCGACGGGTGGTGCGCTCAAGCAGGGACGTGCCCAACCCTTCTTCCAGCTTCTTGATCCGCCGGCTGAGCGCCGGCTGGGACAAATGCAGCGCTTCCGCAGCCTCGTGGAAACTGCCGAGTTCGGCGATTTTCACGAAAGATCGGATGTCTTGGAGTTCATATTCCATCTCGAATCGCTCTCTGGCCCCGGTGTTTAATTGATGCCTGGATCGGAATAATAGCTACGATATTTGCATTGGATTGATTTATCCATCCCTGTCAATCTTGTGTCCACAACATCAATGATGTCCATTGATCAACAAGAGTGCGAAATCATGCAACGAATTCCTTGCGTACTCATGCGCGGTGGCACCTCCAAGGGGCCGTTTTTCCACGCCTGGGACCTGCCTGCCAACGTGGTCGAGCGCGACGAATTACTGATCAACCTGATGGGCTCCGGGCATGAACTGGAAATCGACGGGATCGGTGGCGGTAGCCCGCAGACCAGCAAGGTCGCGATTGTAAGCCCATCGCTGCATGCCGACGCTGACGTAGATTACCTGTTCGTGCAGGTCATGGTCGCCCAGCGCCGGGTCGACACTGCCCCTAACTGCGGCAACATGCTGTGCGCCGTTGGCCCGTTCGCCATCGAGCAAGGGTTGGTCAAGGGCCAGGAAGGCAAGACCCTGGTGCGTATCCGCAACCTCAACACCGGAACGTTCGTCAACTCGCTGGTGGAAACCCCCGGCGGGATCGTGCGTTACGAAGGCCGCACGGCGATCGATGGCGTTCCGGGCACTGCCGCCCCGGTGCAGCTGACGTTCCTCGATGCGGTTGGCAGCAAGACCGGCAAGCTGTTCCCGACCGGCCAGGCCACCGACGTGATCGATGGTGTACCGGTCACCTGCATCGACATGGCCATGCCGATGATGGTGGTCGAGGCCAGCCAGCTCGGTGTCACCGGTTCTGAAACCCCTGCCGAACTCGATGCCAACGAAGACCTGCTCAAGCGCCTGGAAGCGCTGCGCCTGAAGGCCGGCAAGGCCATGGGCCTGGGCGATGTCAGCGGGATGGTCATCCCCAAGCCGGTGTTGGTTTCCAAGCCGCGCTACGACGGCACCCTGCAGGTTCGCTACTTCATGCCGCACAGCTGCCACCGCGCGCTGGCCATTACAGGTTCGATCGGGTTGGCCACTGCCTGTGTCAGCCCTGGCACCGTGATTGGTGAGCTGCTGGGCGAGGGCGCCGAGCAATTGACCGAAGTGCGCCTGGAACACCCAAGCGGTGGCATCGATGTGGCATTGTCGCGCACCGGCGCCGATGGCAAGACCATCCAGGCCTCGGTGGTGCGAACCGCCCGACGGTTGTTCTCAGGTTTCGTTTACGCCCCTACATTCCGCAGATTGGCCGGGTAGCTCTGGCAGCCGTTCAGCTCCAAACATTTGCAACAAGCGCATCCGCACAATTTCAACAATGGGTGATGCCTCATGAGACTCGCCAAATCGCTGTACTTTCAGATCCTCTGCGCCGTCCTGCTGGGCGTAGTGGTCGGCCACTTCTGGGCGCAACAGGCTGTTGCGCTCAAGCCGCTGGGTGATGCTTTCATCAAGCTGATCAAGATGATGATTGCCCCGGTGGTGTTCTGCACCATCGTCACCGGTATCGCCGGCATGACCGACAAGCGCTCCCTGGGGCGCTTGATGAGCAAGACATTGCTGTTGTTCCTGGGCTTGACCGTGGTCAGCCTGATGATCGGCCTGGCGGCGGTGTACCTGTTCCGCCCTGGCGTCGGCATGAACATCGACCCAGCGACCCTCAGCACTGCCGGGCTGAGCCAGTACGCTGCGTCGGCGGCCAAGCTCAGTGTGGTCGACTTCTTCATGCACATCATCCCGGACACCTTCATCGGTGCGTTCAACAAGGGTGAGGTGCTGCCGGTGCTGTTCATCGCCGTGCTCAGCGGTTTTGCCCTGTCGTCCATGGGCGAGAAGGGCAAGCCGGTACTGAATGTGCTGGAATCGGCCTCGACCATGGTGTTCCGCATCTTCGGCTACCTGATGCGCTTCGCCCCCATCGGCGCCTTCGGTGCACTGGCGTTCACGGTCGGCCAGTACGGCGTGACCTCGCTGGGTGCCTTGGCCAAGCTGGTCGGTACGCTGTACATCGCCTGTGCGTTCTTCGTGCTGGTGGTGCTCGGCGGCATCTGCCGTGCGTATGGCTTCAGTTTGTGGAAGCTGCTGCGCTACTTCCGCGAGGAATTCCTGGTGGTGCTCGGCACGTCCTCCACCGAGCCGGTGCTGCCGCGCATGCTGGAGAAGCTGGAGAAACTGGGCTGCAAGAAGGGCGTGGTAGGGCTGGTGCTGCCTACTGGCTATTCCTTCAACCTCGACGGCACGGCCATCTACCTGTCGCTGGCCGCGGTGTTCATTGCCCAGGCCTGCAACATCGACCTGACCCTCGGCCAGACGGTGACCATGCTGGCGATCATGCTGCTGTCGTCCAAAGGGGCAGCAGGCGTGACCGGCAGTGGTTTCGTGGCCCTGGCCTCGACCCTCACCGTGATTCACGACATCCCGCTGGCCGGGCTTGCCTTGCTGATCGGTATCGATCGCTTCATGTCCGAAGCGCGCGCCCTGACCAGCCTGGCCAGCAACGCTGTGGCGACCGTGGTCATCTCCTTGTCGGAAAATGCCTGTGACCGGAAAACGCTGCTGCGCCGCCTGAACGGAATCCCGGCCGCTGCAGACGAAGCCGATACGGCACAGGCCGACTGGGCTGCGGAGCCTCGGCACCACGGCTGAACACCTTTTCCATCTGTCCTCGCTGACTTGAAATCCCACCCAGCAACCTGACGGTGCGGGTGGGGTAGGGGGCCGTCTGCCCTGCTGGCGGCCGCAACACAATAAAAACAAGAGAAAAAACCATGCTCGCACTCCTGGGCCTGATCATGGTGGTGACCTTCACCTACCTGATCATGAGTAAACGCCTGTCCCCCATCGTGGCGCTCACCGTCGTACCGATTGTCTTCGCAGTGATCGGTGGCTTTGCCCCCGACCTGGGAAAGATGATGCTCGATGGCTTGAAAATGGTGGCACCGTCAGCCGCACTGCTGTTGTTCGCCATCCTGTTCTTCGGCCTGATGATCGATGCCGGCCTGTTCGACCCGCTGATCCGCAAGATCCTCAAGCGCGTCAATGGCGACCCGGTCAAGATCGCCATCGGCACCGCGCTGCTGTCGCTGGTGGTGGCGCTGGACGGTGACGGCACCACCACGTACATGATCACCTGCGCGGCCATGCTGCCGTTGTACAAGCGCATCGGCATGAACCCGATGATCCTGGCCACGGTGTCGATGCTGTCGCTGAGCATCATGAGTGGCATGAGCCCCTGGGGCGGGCCGGCTACCCGGGCCATCGCCGCGTTGGGCCTGGACGCCACCGAATATTTCATCCCGATGTTGCCGACCGTGATCGGTGGCGCTGCCTGGGTGGTATTCACCGCCTTCCTGCTGGGCCGTGCCGAGCGTCGCCGCATCGGGAACATCGCCCTGGAGTCGGGTGGTGGCAATTGCTACATCAAGGAAATCCTTGGCGACGCTCCCTACAAGCGCCCACGCCTGGCCTATGTAAACCTGGCCCTGGTGATCGCCGTGATGACCGCGTTGGTGTTCGGGGTAATGCACGCGGCGATCCTCTTCATGATCGGCTTCGTCGCCGCGCTGATGATCAACTACCCGCAACTGGACTTGCAGAAAGAACGCATCCTCGCCCATTCGGGCAATGCCATGACCGTGGTATTGCTGGTATTTGCCGCGGGCATCTTCGCCGGTATCTTCTCGGGCACCAAGATGGTCGACGCCCTGGCGCAGACCCTGGTCGACTGGATTCCTGCCGCCTGGAGCCACTGGTTCCCACTGGTGGTGGCCCTGACCAGCATGCCATTGACCTTCGTGCTGTCGAACGACGCCTACTACTTTGGCGTGGTACCGATCCTGGCCAATGCCGCGACCGCCTATGGCATCGACCCGATTGAAATCGCCCGCGCCTCGGTGCTGGGCCAGCCGGTGCACCTGATGAGCCCACTGGTGGCCTCGACCCTGCTGTTGGTGGGGATGGTCGACCGCGACATCGGTGATTTCCAGAAAGCCACGGTGAAATGGGCGGTGCTCACATCGTTGGTGATCACTGCGCTGGCGCTGGCCACCGGTGCCTTGTCCTTCTTCGTCTGAACTGCTTCGGGCGCCGACCGGCGCCCCGCTCACCCAAAAACAACAATAGAGTATCAATCATGTCCCGAGCTGTTTTCCGTGGGGCCACCTGTGGCCTGCTGTGCGGCTGGCTGCCTGTGGCCGGCGCCGCCGGTTTCGTCGACGATAGCAAGCTGAAGCTGCAACTGCGCAATGTGTACTTCAACGAAAACTTCCGCGACGAACAGGGCATGAGCCCGCGCGCCGCTGCCACCGCCAAGAGCGAGCGGGTGGAATGGGCGCAGGGCTTCCTGCTCGACTATCAGTCCGGTTTCACCCAGGGCCCGCTGGGGCTGGGGCTCGACGCCATGGGGCTGCTCGGCGTGCGGCTCGATTCGGGCCGCGGCCGCAGCGGTACCGGTTTGCTGCCGACGCATGACGATGGCCGCGCCGCAGACGAGTTTGCCAGTGCCGGCGTGACGGCCAAGGCGCGGCTTGGGCAGACCGTGGTCAAGCATGGCACCTTGCTGCCGAAAACCCCGGTGCTGATCTACAACGATGCCCGCTTGTTGCCGCAAACCTACCAGGGCACCCAGCTGACCAGCACCGACATCGACAACCTGACCCTGACTGCCGGGCACCTGAACCGCTTCAAGCTGCGCGACTCCTCTGACAGCACTGGCCTGTACCTGGACGGTTACAGCGGTGGCGAGTCTGGCGATTTCAACTTTGCCGGCGCCGATTACGCCGTCAACAAGCAGTTGAAGTTGAGCTATTTCCACGGCCAGCTGGAACACTTCTACCGCCAGGACTTTGCCGGCCTGATTTACGACCTGCCTTTGGCCGGCGGCGTGCTCACCACCGACTTGCGCTATTTCAACAGCCGCGACAGCGGCGCTGCCCGGGGCGGCGAAATCGACAATGACATGTTCAGCGGGCAACTGTCGTACACCCATTCCGGGCACACATTCGGGGGTGGCTACCAGGTGCTCGACGGCAAGGCCGGGCTGCCCTACATCAGCGGCGCCACGGTGTACTCGTTCAGTAACGTGGGTATCGGCAAGTTCATCGAGGAAGAAGAGAAAACCTGGATGGCCAGCTATGCCTACAACTTCGCTGCGGCGGGCATCCCAGGGCTTACCTTCATGACCCGCTACCTCAGCGGGGATAACGGGCGCTCGGCTGACGCTGGGCTGAGCGAGTGGGAGCGCGACATGGAGCTGGCCTACGTGGTGCAATCCGGGCCGGTCAAGGGCCTTGGGGTGAAGCTGCGCAACTACGTGTACCGCTCCGACTTCTCCCGCGGGCGTGACAGCAACCGCATCTACCTGACCTACGACATCGCCCTCTGGTAAGGGATAAGCGCCGCAGTCAGCCCTGGCGGGTCAGCCTGAGTGGTCGGCCGCGCCGGGGCGACGTGCAGGCGGTTGCGCGGCCATGTGGGTTCAGGTGTTGGTCGGTATGTTTGCGCCAGGCATGCTGCCGTGGCCCAGGTTGCGTTCGACGTGGCGCACGGTTTTTGCCAATGTGTGTTTGATGTCCGGGTGAGTGAGCTGATACCTGCGTTCCAGTTGTTCGCTGAAACTCAGGTCGAAGCGCTGCGGCTGGATGAAGTTCAGCGACTCGGGGCTGATTGCCAGGCGGGTCGCTACCCCGGGAATTGCCAACAAGCACTTCAGCACGCCTATCGGCACATGGTGGCGCGGGGCTCTTACCTGCAGGGTGGCGGCGATGTCCTCCAGCAAGCCTTGCAGGTTAGGGGTGTGCGGGTCGAGTGCAAGCACTTGGCGGTTGGCCATTGAAGGGTCGAATGCCACGCAAGCCATCAGGGTAACCAAGTAGTCGACGCTGACCAGTGGCAGCCAATGGCTGGGCGAACCCGGAATGGCCTTGAACCGGCCCAACGCCAGGCCGCTAATCAGCGCTGCCAACGGCTGGCCGTCGAGGATGTGCCCGCGCACACTGTCGCCGCAGACCGTGGCAGGGTGAACGATCGAGTACGCTGCGCCCGCACCCTGCATGTAGCGGATGACGGCGAAATGCGCTTCCAGCTTGCTCGCCTCATAACCGCCTACGCGGCGGTAAACCGCGGGCCAGTCGGTATGTTCCGGGTGCTCGTGATCCACCCCGATGCTGGCCAGGTGGCTGAAATTCTGCAGCATGTAGCCGCCCACCATCAGCAGGCGGGTGCCCTGGCTAGCCGCCAGCTGCGCGACCCGCAGCGCACCTTGCACATTCACGGCACGGGCGTGTTCCAGAGGCAGCCCCCAAGTGAAGTGCGCCGCGAGGTGGAACACCACTGCGGCAGCCGACACACATTGTCGGTCGGCTTCGCTGAGCCCAAGGCCCTCTGTGCCGATATCGCCGGCAACTGCCTGTACGCATTCAGGCTTGCCCCCCAGGCGGCCTGCCTGTTCACGGAGCCGGGCAAGGTTTTCCGGGTGGCGCATGAGCACCCGCACGGTGTGCCCGGTGGCGGTGAGCCGCGCCAGTAGATGCTGGCCGATAAAACCACTGCCGCCGGTAACGAAGCATTCCACGCTCATGTCAGTTTCCTTGTCTGCAAGATGGGCGCAGGTTAGGGTGTAGAGCGCACTCTAAGGTCAAGGGGTTTTGTGCCATGAACATCGGGGAGCTGGAGCGCCGCAGCGGCGTCGGCCGCCATGCGTTGCGCTATTACGAGCAGCTCGGGCTGATCGTGGCCCAGCGGCAAGCCAACAATTATCGCAGCTACAGCGAGCAGGCCGTCGCTGACCTGAACTTCGTGCAAACTGCCCAGCGGGGCGGTTTCACGCTTGCCGAAATAGGGGAGATATTGGCCGCCAGGCGCGGCAATACCCTCGATTGCGTGCAGGGTGCACTGCTGGTCACTGGCAAAATGGCTGAAATCCAGGCCAAGATTCAGACGCTGCAGGCCGCGTATGAGGTGCTTGATAGCGAGCGTGCCAAGCTCGTCGCCAGTGCTATTGCGACTGGGCTGACAATTCCTGAAAACATTTCCGCTGGCGCCTGAACGCCTGTCCTCCTAAAAAGGATTTTGTGGTACTCGAGCAGCGTTGCATAGCGTCTTCACTGGAACGATGGCCGCGTTGCCCGATCATAAGCTTGTCATCATTGCGTCATGCCACTGGCTTAGCATGACGGCGATAACTACGAAGATGAAATGAGTAAAGAGGGAGCAGGACCATGGATGAATACCAGGAAGAACTACTCGAATCCCAAGCCTACGAGCTGGACACCCCGGAACCGGCCGACGACGCCACCGAGCTTTGACCTGCCCGCCGCTGGCTGCGGCGAAACTCTCCCGGCGTAAGGCCCGTCCAGCGCTTGAACGCGCGTTGGAAGGCCTCGGCCGAAGCGAACCCCAATAAATAAGCAATCTCGCCGAACGCCAGTTCCGTATCACGGATATAGGTCTCGGCCAGGTCGCGTCGTGTTTCATTGAGCAGGTCACGAAACCGCGTGCCTTCTTCGGCCAGCTTGCGCCGCAGTGTCCAGGTGGGCAGCTGCAAGTGCAGGGCTACCTCGACCAGGTCCGGTTCGCGACCACCGTTGAGCAATGGGCCAAGCAGGTGGGTGATGCGCTCACCCAGGCTGCGCACCCGCGTGCGCTGCAGCATGTCTGCTTCACACAACTGCAGCAGGTGCTGCCAGGTGCTGGGGCAGTGCCTGGGGTTGGCCAACTGCAAGGTGGCGCGGCTCAGGCGCAATTGATTAGCGTCGGCAGCGAACTGCACCGGGGTGCTGCACAGCGCCTGGTACTGCGCGGCGTAGGCGGGGGCGGCAAATTCGATTTCGAGGCGCTCGGCCTGCAGCGCAACGCCCGCCAGGTCGGCCAGTTGAGCCAGCCAGCCTGCCAGCACCGAGTCCACCACAAAGCGGTTGTAGGCGTTGTAGGGGCTGATGGAGTAGAAACGCAGCCAGGCACCTTCGGCGTCTTCATGAAAGCTGGAGTGGCCGCGGTAGTTGGCGGCGTACAGCGGTTCGAAGCGCAGCAAGGTGCGCGCGGCTTCGCCCACGGTTGGCGCCTGGGCCGCAGTGACTCCCGCCAGGCCCGCCTGGGCCAGCCGGCTCAGGCGGCCCATGTGCAAGCCCAGCGCGGCTTCGCCACATTGTTCGATGGCCGCATGGCCCAGGTGCATGTAGCGCGGGATCGAAAGGCGCGCGTTGGCTTCGCTCAGGCGCGGTGCCTCCAGCCCATAGCGGCGCAGCAGCGGTTCGGGGGCGTGGCCCAGTTCGCGCAGGGCCTCGGTCAGCGGCTGAACAAAGCCGACCGACAGCTCGCCCAGGCGTACGCGGGGGCGGGCCATGGCCTTACAACCACAGGTTCAGCAAGCGGGCGCCAGGGCTCGGCGTGCCTGCCAGCAACTCACCGGCCTGGCGGGCGAAGCCTTGGCCGTCACTGCCGTGTTCCCAGAACTGCCCGCGCATGAACACGCTCATGCTGCTGACCCCGGCCCCGGCCGCCTCGGTCAGGCGTTGCCAGGCCGTTTGCTCACTGACCTGGCCACGCTGCACGGCCAGCCCGGCACTGGCCGCCTGGTGGCGGTTGCCACGCCAGGGGGCTTGCCAGCTGCCTTTGCCGCTGAGAAACACCGGGTTGGCCACCAGCTGCACGCCCTGGCTGGCCAGTTGCTCATGGTTCTGCGGGTACCAGCTGTCACTGCCCACCAGCACGCCCAGGCGCCCGGCGGGGGTTTGCACGACCTGCAGCGGATAATCGTGGCCCTCCCGCACATAACGGCGCAGGTCACTGTCGGGGTATTGCTGGCGTTGCGGTTGGCCGAGCAGGGAACCGTCACCGGCGAACACCACGCTGCTGTTGAACAGCGCGCCACGGCCGGCATGCAGCACGCCTTGTTGCACATAGGGGGCCGGCAGCACGATGGAGCCGGCCACCAGGGTCACGCCAAATTCCTTGGCCAGGCCACCGAACAGCTGTTGATAGTCGGCAGCCATCTGCTCAGCCTTCATGCGCAGGTGGGCGTCGGCACGCCGGTCGTCGCCCTCGGCCGCGAGCATGGCCAGCGCGTAGCGCAGCGGGTTGCTCAGTTCCAGCCATTGCTCGGCCTCGCGGCTCTGCGTGACCTGGTACAGCTCGTTCTTTTCGCCGCGTGCCCACAGCCAGGTACCGATGTGTTCCGGCAGCACGACCACGGTGCGCGGGCCGACCAGGCCCTGGGCGCGCGCCTGCTCCAGGTAGGCGGCCAGCTTGCGGTGCAGGCGTTGCAGGTTCTGGTAGTCGCCGGGGAACAGCAACGGCTCGATACCCAACAGGTTGCCGCGGTCGCCCGGCACGCCATGGTCCAGCGCCAGTTCGATGCGCAGGTCGGACAGGTAGTGGCCTTCCGGGCGCTGCTGGCTCCAGAAGCCGTAGCCGCAGAGCGCGGCGATCATTACCAGCGCCAGGGCGCTTGCCAGAAGTTTTCGCATGAAACAGAACGGCACATTGGCTGACGAAGGCTATCTAGGGTAAGCGCCCTGTTTGCCAGGATCAATAACTTGTCAGTTTCGATCATTGAGCCAATTCAAACGGCTGTTTAATGTCGCTGACAGACAAACGACGGAGGCCCGCCATTCGGTGAGGCGCCCGCATCCCGTGATCACGCCACCTGGGGACCTTTCCATGGCCGCCGAACGTTACCCGCACCTGCTTGCCCCGCTGGACCTTGGTTTTACCACCTTGCGCAACCGCACCCTGATGGGCTCGATGCACACCGGCCTCGAGGAGCGTCCCGGGGGTTTCGAGCGCATGGCGGCCTATTTTGCCGAGCGTGCCCGAGGCGGCGTTGGCCTGATGGTCACCGGCGGCATTGCGCCCAATGATGAAGGCGGGGTGTATTCCGGCGCGGCCAAACTCAGTACCGAGGCGGAGGCCGACCAGCACCGCGTCGTCACCGAGGCGGTGCACGCCGCCGGTGGCAAAATCTGCCTGCAGATCCTGCATGCCGGGCGCTATGCCTATAGCCCACGGCAGGTGGCACCCAGCGCGATACAGGCGCCGATCAACCCGTTCAAGCCCAAGGAGCTGGACGAGCAAGGCATCGAGAAGCAGATCACCGACTTCGTCAATTGCGCGGTGCTGGCCCAGCGTGCCGGTTACGACGGCGTCGAAATCATGGGTTCGGAAGGTTACTTCATCAACCAGTTTCTCGCCGCCCACACCAACCAGCGCACCGACCGTTGGGGCGGCAGCTACGAAAACCGCATGCGCCTGGCGGTGGAAATCGTGAGCCGGGTACGCGATGCAGTAGGGCCGAACTTCATCATCATCTTCCGCCTGTCGATGCTCGACCTGGTCGAGGGCGGCAGCGACTGGGCGGAAATCGAGCAGTTGGCCAAGGCCATCGAGCAGGCCGGCGCTACCCTGATCAACACCGGGATCGGCTGGCATGAGGCGCGGATCCCGACCATCGCCACCAAGGTCCCGCGCGCGGCGTTCAGCAAGGTCACGGCCAAGCTGCGGGGTGTGGTGAACATTCCGCTGATTACCACTAACCGCATCAATACCCCGGAAGTGGCCGAGGCGGTGCTGGCCGAAGGTGATGCCGACATGGTTTCGATGGCTCGGCCGTTCCTCGCCGACCCGGATTTCGTCAACAAGGCTGCTGCCGGTCGTGCCGACGAAATCAATACCTGCATCGGTTGCAACCAGGCCTGCCTGGACCACACCTTCGGCGGCAAGCTGACCAGTTGCCTGGTCAACCCGCGGGCCTGCCACGAAACCGAGCTCAACTACCTGCCTGCGCCAGCGCCGAAGCGCATTGCCGTGGTCGGCGCCGGCCCGGCGGGCCTGGCCGCCGCCACCGTTGCCGCCGAGCGCGGGCATCACGTGACGCTGTTCGACGCTGCCAGCGAAATTGGCGGCCAGTTCAATGTCGCCAAGCGCGTCCCGGGCAAGGAAGAATTCTTCGAAACGCTGCGCTACTTCCGCAACAAGCTGCAAAGCACTGGCGTCGACCTGCACCTCAATACCCGCGTGGATGTGCAGGCGCTGGTGCAGGGCGGCTATGACGAGATCATCCTGGCCACTGGCATTGCCCCGCGCACCCCGGCCATCCCCGGGGTCGAGCATGCCAAGGTGCTCAGCTACCTGGATGTACTGCTTGAGCGCAAGCCGGTGGGCAAGTCGGTCGCCGTGATCGGGGCCGGCGGTATCGGTTTTGATGTATCCGAATACCTGGTGCAGGAAGGGCGGGCCAGCAGCCTGGACCGTGATGCGTTCTGGAAGGAGTGGGGCATCGATACCCGGCTTGAGGCACGCGGCGGCGTTGCCGGCATCAAGGCCGAGCCGCATGCGCCGGCGCGGCAGGTGTTCCTGCTGCAGCGCAAGGCATCGAAGGTGGGGGACGGGTTGGGCAAGACCACCGGCTGGATCCACCGCACCGGCTTGAAGAACAAGCGCGTGCAGATGCTCAACAGTGTCGAGTACCTGGGCATAGACGATGCCGGTTTGCACATTCGCGTGGCGGGCGGTGAGCCGCAGGTGTTGGCCGTGGACAACGTCGTGATCTGCGCCGGGCAGGAGCCGCTGCGCGAACTGCAGGATGGGTTGGTGGCTGCGGGGCAATCGGTGCATCTGATCGGCGGCGCCGACGTGGCGGCAGAACTGGATGCCAAGCGGGCGATCAACCAAGGGTCGCGGCTGGCGGCGCAGCTCTGAGATCGGCCCGGGGCAGCCCACAGGCGCTGCCCCGGGCTTTGCCTGTAAACTGCGATCCATGCATGCATTCGACCTTCCTCAAGCCCCACTGCAACGCTTGAACCTGCCGTGGTTGCAACACGCCCAGGTGCAGGTTGCCATTCTGCGCCTGGACCTGATCGATCCGCTGATCAGCGGCAACAAGTGGTTCAAGCTCCGCCACCACCTGCAGCAGGCCGCCACTGGCAATGCCCCCGGGCTGATCAGCCTGGGTGGCAACCACTCCAACCACCTGCATGCGCTGGCTGCGGCCGGCAAGCGGTTTGGCTTCGCCACTGCCGGCCTGCTACGCGGCCATGCCCAGGACACGCCCACCGTACGGGACCTGCAGGCGCTGGGCATGCACCTGCACTGGCTGGGTTATGGCGGCTACCGCGCACGCCACCAGCCCGGTTTCTGGAAACCTTGGCAAGCGCGCTATCCGGGCTGGCAGTGCATTCCCGAAGGCGGCGGTGGGCTGGCTGGCGCGCAGGGCTGCGCGCTGATCGTGCAGCAGGCGCAGGCGCAGATCTCGGCCCTGGGCTGGCCGGACTACGATGGCTGGTGGTTGGCTGCCGGAACAGGCACTACCGTGGCTGGCCTGGCCATGGCCGAGGCGGGCGCGCGTACCGTGCATGGCGCCTTGGCGGTACCTGCAGACCATGGGGTGGCGCAAGGGGTGGCAGCACTGGCGGGCGCACATGGCTACCAGCTACACGAGGCCTGCCGAGGTGGGTTTGCCCGGTTCGACGACGAACTGCTGGCCTTCATCGCCGACTGCGAGCAGCACACGGGGGTGCCGCTGGAAGCGCTCTATACCGGCAAGGCCCTGTTGGCCCTGCGCGATCATGTCGCCGCCGGGCTGTTGGTGCCCGGCAGCCGCATGATCTTCGTGCATACCGGCGGCCTGCAAGGCCGACGTGGTTACTTGTAGGGCAGCATGCGCAACAGCGTGTTGTCGCGCACCACATAGTGGTGGTAAAGCCCGGCCAGCGCATGCAGGCCGATCAGCCAGTAGCCCCAACTGCCGACGCGCTCATGCCAGCCCTTGATGAACTTGGCCTGGTCCGGGTTCGGGCCGATCAGGTGCGGCAGCTCCAGGCCGAAGAACGGTACCGGTTTGTCGGCGGCGCTGAGGATCAGCCAGCCGGCCAGCGGCATGCCGATCATCAGCAGGTACAGTGCCAGGTGCATCAGGTGGGCAAGGCCGGTCTGCCAGGCGGGCGGCTTGGGCAGGATCGGCGGGGTAGGCCGGCTCAGGCGCATCGCCAGGCGCAACCAGACCAGCACGAAGACACTGAGGCCAAGCATGAAGTGCAGGTCTTTCATCAGGTTGCGCTCGGCGCTGTCCTTGGGGAACAGGCCGCGCAGCTCGATAAGGGCGTAGACAGCGGCCAGCAGCACCAGCATCAGCCAGTGCAGGGCAATGGACAGGCGTGCGTAATGCGGTGCTGGGGTGGATGAAACCATGATCAGTCCTCGTCATCAGGTTTAAATAGCGCTCTTGTTGGCGCTCAGGTGTCACTTTAATGGCTACTGGCAGCAGATCTTTGCGCCAGGCCTGTGAAAATTGTGTTGCCTGCACGGGCTTTTGTGCGACCTGGCGTTGACCTGCGTCAGGCCTGCATCAATCACGGTGTAGCTGCGGCCAATTGTCAGCCACCAGAAACACCCGTTCGGCTTCCTGCCAGGCGCCATCGGCCTCCTGCTCAAGCCGTACCAGCAGTTGCGCCGGGGCCTGCGGGTCCAGCACATGCAGCCATGCTGCAAACTGCTCTGCCTGCCAGCATTGCGCCGCTTCGACCCGCGCTGGCGCCAGCCACGCGCACCGCGGCAGCGGTTGCCAGCGCTCGCCAACTGCCATGGCCCAATCCCGCCGCCTGACCCAGCGCCCGCGCAGGTGCTGCGGGTTGGCGCCTGCGGGAGGCTCGGCATGCCCAGGCCACGGATAAAACAGATAGCCCCCCAGCCACATATGCGCCTGCACCTGCTGCGCCTCTAGCCGAGCAAGCGCCTGCTGGCTGTGCGCCCCCCGCGACATCGGCAACTGGTGCTGCGCCAGGTGGGCCAGCTTGGCCCCCAGCCGGTCATGACAGCCTGGCCCCAGCCAGGCCTGGGTATCGTGCCCGCCACCTGGCGGGCCCAGGTACAGCTTGATCGCCAACTCCAGGTGGTGGACCCCATCTGTATCACGCAGCAGCACATCCAGCTCGCCCAAGGTCAGGCCGCCCTCGCGAATGGCCAGGTTGGCGGCCAGCAGCTCAATGCCCGGAGCGTGGCTCAGGGCGAATTGCCACAGGCGTTCGTAGTAAAGCCCCAGGCGCCGGCTGCCCAGTTTCGCCAGCCAGTCGCGCAGCGGATGGTCATCCTTATCCAGCGCCCGCAGCCACTGCTCCAGGCGGTGCGGCTGCTGTGCCCACAGGCTGCCCGCCAGCGGGTGGCGCTGAGGGCAGGGCGCGGCGCCGAGCAAGGGCGGCGACAGCACTGCCCAGGCCAGGTCGCGCACGGCCGGGCGCTGCAGTTGCTTGGGCAGATCGTGGAGTTGGCTGAAGGGCGTCATCCTGCGAGCATAGCCGGTTTGCCGCTGCCCGGTGGTTTCGCCCATAATCGGCGCATCGTCACCCGCCGCAGAGCCTTGCAGGAGCCCCATGGAGCAATTTCGCAATATCGGTATCATCGGTCGCCTCGGTAGCTCGCAGGTGCTCGACACCATCCGCCGACTGAAAAAATTCCTCCTCGACCGCCACCTGCACGTGATTCTCGAGGACACCATTGCCGAAGTGCTGCCCGGGCATGGCTTGCAGACCTCCACGCGCAAGCTGCTGGGCGAAGTCTGCGACCTGGTCATCGTGGTGGGCGGCGACGGCAGCCTGCTCGGCGCCGCCCGGGCCCTGGCCCGTCACAACATTCCGGTGCTGGGCATCAACCGGGGCAACCTGGGCTTTCTCACCGACATCCGCCCCGACGAGCTGGAAGAAAAGGTCGCCGAGGTGCTCGACGGCCACTACCTGGTGGAAAACCGCTTCCTGCTGCAGGCCGAGGTGCGCCGCCATCACGAAGCCATTGGCCAGGGCGATGCGCTGAACGACGTGGTGCTGCACCCGGGCAAGTCCACGCGCATGATCGAGTTCGAAATCTATATCGACGGCCAGTTCGTCTGCAGCCAGAAGGCCGACGGCCTGATCGTTGCCACCCCCACCGGCTCCACCGCCTACGCGTTGTCGGCTGGCGGCCCGATCATGCACCCCAAGCTGGACGCCATCGTCATCGTGCCGATGTACCCGCACACCCTGTCGGGGCGGCCGATCGTGGTCGACGGCAACAGCGAGCTGAAGATCGTGGTGTCCAAGGACCTGCAGATCTACCCGCAGGTTTCCTGTGATGGCCAGAACCATTTCACCTGCGCCCCCGGCGACACCATTACGGTCAGCAAAAAACCGCAGAAGCTGCGCCTGATCCACCCGCTCGACCACAATTACTACGAGGTCTGCCGCACCAAGCTTGGTTGGGGCAGCCGCCTGGGGAGCAGTGACGACTGATGCTCGACCCGGCGCGCAGTTTCGACATCATCGGCGACGTGCACGGTTGTGCGCATACCCTTGAACGCCTGCTCGATACCCTCGGCTACAAGCGCGTGGCCGGCGTGTGGCGCCACCCGCGGCGCCAGGCGCTGTTCCTCGGCGACATCGTCGACCGTGGGCCACGCATCCGCGAGGCCCTGCACATCGTCCACGACATGGTCGAGGCTGGCCAGGCGTTCTGCATCATGGGCAACCACGAGTACAACGCCTTGGGCTGGGTCACGCCGGCGCTGCCCGGCAGCGGCAAGGCCTTCGTCCGCGAGCACACCCCGCGGCACGCCCGGCTGATCGACGAAACCCTGGCCCAGTTCGCCCAGCACCCCGCTGACTGGCACGACTTCGTCAACTGGTTCTACCAGCTGCCGTTGTTCATCGATGCCGGGCGTTTTCGCCTGGTGCACGCCTGCTGGGACCGGCAACTGATCGAGCCGCTGCGCCAGCAGTACCCCGACGGGCGCATCGATGAACACTTCATCCAGGCTTCTGCCGTGAGCAACAGCTTTGCCGCCACCGTGTGCAACCGCCTGTTGCGCGGTACCGACATGCGCCTGCCCGACGGCCTGACCTTGACCGGCGGCGACGGCCTGACGCGCGCCTTCTTCCGCACCAAGTTCTGGGAGGAAGACCCGCAAACCTACGGCGATATCGTGTTCCAGCCCGATGCCCTGCCGGCCGAGGTGGCCAATGCGCCGCTCAGCCACAGCCAGAAAAATGCCTTGCTGCGTTATGCCGAAGACGAGCCGATGCTGTTCGTCGGCCACTACTGGCGCAGCGGCCACCCCGCGCCGATTCGCCCCAACCTGGCCTGCCTGGACTACAGCGCGGTGCTGTACGGCAAGCTGGCGGCCTACCGGCTGGATGACGAAACCCGCATCGACCCGCACAAGTTCGTGTGGGTCGACGTAGACCGCCCACAGGCCAATCAATGAACATAATCGAAGTGATGCGCCTGCCGCTGTCGGTCGACCTCAGCGGCTTCATTCACATGCTGCAGCGCCTGCAGGTGCCGCACCGGGTCAGCGAAGAGGGGGACGTGCAGGTACTCTGGGCGCCCGACACCCTGGCCGAAGACGTCCGCGAACTTTACCAGCGCTACCCGCAAGGCAACGCCGAGCTGCCGGCTGCCCCCGAGCCGGTGGCAGCGGGCATGTCTGCGAAAGTGCCGTCCCTGGCAGAACAGGCCCGAGCCTGCAAGGTCACCACGCTCACCCTGCTGGCGTGCTTCATCGTCGCAGGCCTCACCAGCCTGGGGGACAACTTCACCACCATCAGCTGGTTTACCTTCCTCGACTTCCGAGTGCAGGGCGACTACCTGTATTTCACCCCGCTGGCAGAAACCCTCGACCAAGGGCAATGGTGGCGGTTGGTATCACCCATGCTGCTGCACTTCGGCGTGCTGCATCTGGCCATGAACAGCCTGTGGTACTGGGAGCTGGGCAAGCGCATCGAGCTGCGCCAGGGCCCCTGGATGCTGCTGGGCCTGACCCTGCTGTACAGCCTGGTCTCCAACCTGGCGCAGCACTACACCAGCGGGCCGAGCCTGTTCGGCGGGCTGTCTGGCGTACTGTACGGCCTGCTGGGGCATGTATGGCTGTTCCAGTGGCTGGCACCGAACCGTTACTTCAACCTGCCCAAGGGTGTGCTGGTGATGATGCTGATCTGGCTGGTGGTGTGCCTGACCGGTGTGGTCGGCAGCCTCGGCCTTGGCCAGATCGCCAACGCTGCCCACGTTGGCGGGCTGCTCATCGGATGCCTGACCGGGCTCTTGGGTGGGGCGCTGGCCCGGCGTAAACTGTCGGCTTGAATCAGGAGACTATATGTCCACTTTCGCGCAAATGATTGAAAACATCACCCCGGAAATCTACGAAAGCCTGAAACTGGCCGTGGAAATCGGCAAATGGTCGGATGGCCGCAAGCTCACCGCCGAGCAGAAAGAGCTGTCGATGCAGGCCGTCATCGCCTGGGAGATGAAAAACCTGCCAGAAGACCAGCGCACCGGTTACATGGGCCCGCAGGAATGCGCGTCGAAGTCTGCGCCGATCGCCAACATTCTGTTCAAGTCGGACTCGGTACATTGATCGAACTCGCTCGTGGCTCGTTGAGCAAAATGGCGGTAAGCCTGCAGGCGCCGGTGGTCCAGTACAGCTTCCGCCTGGATGACACGCAGGTGCCGGTCAACCCGCTGATCGGCCAGCGCCTGCGCCTGGAATACCTTGGCGCCATTCACTGCAGCCATTGCGGCAAGCGCACCAAGACCAGCTTCAGCCAAGGTTACTGCTACCCGTGCATGACCCGGCTGGCACAGTGCGATGTGTGCATCATGGCCCCGGAAAAATGCCACTACGAGGCCGGCACCTGCCGTGAACCGGCCTGGGGCGAGCAGTTCTGCATGACCGACCACGTGGTCTACCTGGCCAACTCGTCAGGGATCAAGGTCGGCATCACCCGCGCCAGCCAACTGCCCACCCGGTGGCTCGACCAGGGGGCCAGCCAGGCCCTGCCGATCATGCGCGTGGCTACCCGCCAGCAGTCTGGCCTGGTCGAAGACGTGCTGCGCAGCCAGGTGCCCGACCGCACCAACTGGCGTGCACTGCTCAAAGGCGATGCCGAGGTGCTCGACCTGGCGGCCATTCGCGAGCAGGTTTTCGACGCGTGCGCCGAGCGCCTGGGCGAGCTGCAGGGGCGTTTCGGCCTGCAGGCGATCCAGCCGTTGCCGGACGCCGAAGTGGTGCAGATCAACTACCCGGTCCAGGCCTACCCGCAAAAGATCGTCAGCTTCAACCTGGACAAGGACCCGGTCGCCGAAGGCACGCTGCTGGGCATCAAGGGCCAGTACCTGATCTTCGACACCGGTGTGATCAATATTCGCAAGTACACGGCCTACCAGTTGGCCGTGCTCCAGTAAAAAGGACCTGCACATGCGCACCGAACAACCGCAAGTGATCTACCTGAAGGATTACCAGGCGCCCGAGTACCTGATCGACGAGACGCACCTGACCTTCGAGCTGTTCGAGGACCACACCCTGGTTCACGCGCAGCTGGTGATGCGTCGCAACCCGGCACGCGGTGCCGGCTTGCCGCCGCTGGTGCTCGATGGCCAGCAGCTTGAGCTGCTGCGTGCCGCGCTGGATGACCGGGAATTGCAGGCCGCCGATTACCAGCTGGACGGTGACAGCCTGACCGTGCAGCCGCAAGCCGAGCACTTCACCCTCGACACCAGCGTGAAGATCCACCCGGAAAGCAACACTGCGCTCGAAGGCCTGTACAAATCCGGCAAGATGTTCTGCACCCAGTGCGAGGCCGAGGGTTTCCGCAAGATCACCTACTACCTCGACCGCCCGGACGTGATGAGCAGCTTCACCACCACGGTGATCGCCGAGCAGCATCGCTACCCGGTGCTGCTGTCCAACGGTAACCCCACCGGCAGCGGGCCGGCCGAGGATGGCCGCCACTGGGCCACCTGGGAAGACCCGTTCAAGAAGCCAGCTTACCTTTTCGCCTTGGTGGCCGGTGACCTGTGGTGCGTCGAAGACACCTTCACGCGCCAGTCGGGCCGTGATGTGCTGCTGCGCATCTATGTCGAGCCCGAGAACCTGGACAAGTGCGACCACGCCATGGTCAGCTTGAAGAAGTCGATGCGTTGGGACGAGGAAGTCTACGGCCGTGAATACGACCTGGACATCTTCATGATCGTTGCCGTCAACGACTTCAACATGGGCGCCATGGAAAACAAGGGCCTGAACATCTTCAACTCCAGCTGTGTGTTGGCCCGCGCCGAAACGGCCACCGATGCCGCGCATCAGCGTGTCGAAGGTGTGGTCGCCCACGAGTATTTCCACAACTGGTCGGGCAACCGCGTCACGTGCCGCGACTGGTTCCAGCTGTCGCTGAAGGAAGGGTTCACGGTGTTCCGCGATGCCGAGTTCAGTGCCGACATGAACTCGCGCACGGTCAAACGTATCGAGGACGTGGCCTACCTGCGTACTCACCAGTTTGCCGAAGATGCCGGCCCCATGGCCCACCCCGTGCGCCCGGATAGCTTCATCGAGATTTCCAACTTCTACACCCTGACAGTGTACGAGAAGGGCGCCGAAGTGGTGCGCATGGTTCGCACCTTGCTGGGCGCCGAAGGTTTCCGCAAAGGCAGCGACTTGTATTTCGAGCGCCACGATGGCCAGGCGGTGACCACCGACGACTTCATCAAGGCCATGGAAGACGCCAACGGCGTGGACTTTACCCAGTTCAAGCGCTGGTACAGCCAGGCAGGCACCCCGCGCCTGGAAGTCAGCGAGGCGTACGACGCCGCCGCCCAGACCTACAGCCTGACGTTCCGCCAAAACTGCCCGCCCACCCCGGACAAGGCCGAGAAGCTGCCGTTCGTGATCCCGGTGGAGTTGGGCCTGCTGGATGCTGCCGGCAACGACCTGCCGCTGCAACTGGCAGGTGAGGGCGCCGCCACGGCGGTCCAGCCAGCCACCAGCCGGGTACTTTCGGTGACCGAGGCCGAGCAGACCTTCACCTTCCAGGGTATCCAGGCCAAGCCGCTGCCGTCGCTGCTGCGTGGCTTCAGCGCCCCGGTCAAGCTCAGCTTCCCGTACGACCGCGACCAGTTGATGTTCCTGATGCAACATGACAGCGACGGTTTCAACCGCTGGGAAGCGGGCCAGCAGCTGGCGGTCCAGGTGTTGCAGGAACTGATCGGCCAGCACCAGCGTGGTGAAGCCCTGAAACTGGACCAGCGCCTGATCACGGCCTTGGGCACGGTACTGGGCAACCCGTCGCTGGACCCGGCCATGGTCGCCGAAATGCTCTCGCTGCCGGGTGAGGCCTACCTCACCGAAATCAGCCAGGTGGCCGACGTGGACGCCATCCATGCCGCCCGCGAGTTCGCCCGCCAGCAGATCGCCGAGCAACTGTTCGACGCGTTGTGGGCGCGCTACCAGGCCCACCGCGAAGCGTCGCGCAGCACTGCCTATGTGGCCTCGGCCGAGCACTTCGCCCGCCGCAGCCTGCAGAACATCGCTTTGTCGTACCTGATGCTGAGCGGCAAGCCGCACGTGCTGGAAGCGACCCTGGAGCAGTTCGAACACTGCGACAACATGACCGAGCGCCTGACCGCGCTGGCGGTGCTGGTCAACTCGCCGTTCCAGGCGGAGCGGGCGAAAGCGCTGGAGGCGTTCGCCGAGCACTTCAAGGACAACCCCCTGGTGATGGACCAGTGGTTCAGCGTGCAGGCGGCCAGCACGCTGCCGGGCGGGCTGGCACGGGTCAAGGCGTTGATGCAGCACCCGGCGTTCACCCTGAAGAACCCCAACAAGGTGCGTGCGCTGATCGGTGCGTTTGCCGGGCAGAACCTGGTCAACTTCCATGCCGCCGATGGTTCTGGCTACCGTTTCCTGGCCGACCTTGTGATCGAACTGAATGCGCTGAACCCGCAGATCGCTTCGCGTCAGCTGGCGCCGCTGACCCGCTGGCGCAAGTATGACGAGGCGCGTCAGGCGCTGATGAAGGGCGAGCTGGAGCGGATTCTGGCTTCGGGTGAGCTGTCCAGTGATGTGTATGAAGTGGTGAGCAAGAGCCTGGCTTGAGGGCAATCGGGCTGCTTTGCAGCCCATCGCGACACAAGGCCGCTCCTACAGGGTAAGGTGCGATTGTAGGAGCGGCCTTGTGTCGCGATGGGCCGCACCGCGGCCCTGGCTTTTTCAGGCCGACAACAAAACATAACACCCCGCCCGTTGTAATCCCGCGAACATCCCCGCTACGATCCCTTCAAGCTGTTGCAGGCCTCTAGATCAGGCTTTTCGCAGTGCCTGCAATGCATTGACCCGCCGAATAAAAACACCAAGGGGACAGTCATGAGGGAACACAACAGGCGCCGCGCCTGGCCATTGGCAGCGGCATTGGCGCTGGCACTGGGCGCGTGGGCCGGCAGCGTGCAAGCCGCCAGTGCCGACCAGTACTCCACCGAATCGGCCAAGGCCAGCCAGAGCCTGTTGATCGGCACCACCCACGCTGGCAAGCGTCTGGTCGTGGTCGGTGATCGCGGCCATATCCTGTTCTCCGACGACCAGGGCAACACCTGGACCCAAGCCCGCGTACCCACGCGGCAGTTGCTCACCGCCGTGTTCTTCATCGACGACAAGCGCGGCTGGGCCGTCGGCCATGACGCACAGGTGCTCGCCAGCAGCGACGGCGGCGCCACCTGGAGCAAGCAGTTCGAAGACCTTTCCCGTGAAGCGCCGTTGCTGGATGTCACCTTCCTGGATGCCCGGCATGGCTTTGCCGTGGGGGCCTACGGTGCCTTGTTGGAAACCACTGACGGCGGCCAGCACTGGCAGGACGTGGCCGAGCGCCTGGACAACCCCGACCAGTTGCACCTCAACGGCATCACCCAGGTGCGCGATGCCGGCCTGTTCATCGTTGGCGAGCAGGGCGGCATGTTCCGTTCTGCAGACAACGGCCAGACCTGGGCCAAGGTGCAAGGCCCCTACGAGGGCTCGCTGTTTGGCGTGATCGGCACCCGTTCACCCCGCACCCTGCTGGCCTATGGCTTGCGCGGCAACCTGTTCCGTTCAGCCGACTTCGGTGACAGCTGGCAGCAGGTCGAACTGAAGGCCGCGCGCGGCAGCCTGGAATTCGGCCTGGCTGGCGCTGCGCTGCTGGCTGATGGCGCCCTGGTGCTGGTCGGCAACGGCGGCAGCGTGCTGCGCAGTACCGACGATGGCCAGACCTTCAGCGTGTACAACCGTGCCGACCGCATCGCCCTGGCCGGCGTCAGTGGCCTGGCCAGTGGCGGCCTGCTGCTGGTGGGCCAGGGCGGTGTGCACCTGGCAACCGCGCAGGGTGCCGATCGCACTGCCGAGGAGCCGCGCCAATGACCAGCCGGGAGAGCATCACCATGCATCCGCATCACCAGGACAAACCTACGCTGCTCGAACGGCTGATCTTCAACAACCGCCCCGTGGTCATCGCGCTGTGCGTGCTGATCAGTATTTTCCTGTTCTGGCAGGCGACGCAGATTCGCCCCTCCACCAGTTTCGAGAAGATGATCCCGCTGCAGCACCCGTTCATCGAGCAGATGATGGAGCACCGCAACGACCTGGCCAACCTCGGCAACACCGTGCGCATCTCCGTGGAGGCGGTCAAGGGTGACATTTTCGACAAGGATTACATGGAGACCCTGCGCCAGATCCATGACGAGGTGTTTTACCTGCCTGGGGTCGACCGTGCCGGGCTGAAGTCGCTGTGGAGCCCCAGCGTGCGCTGGAGCGAGGTCACGGAAGAGGGTTTTTCCGGTGGCGAGGTGATCCCCAACACCTACAACGGTTCCCAGGACAGCCTGGATACCCTGCGCAACAATGTGCTCAAGTCAGGCCAGGTCGGGCGGCTGGTCGGCAACAACTTCAAGTCCAGCATCATCGATGTGCCGCTGCTGGAGAGCTACCCTGACCCGCAGGACCCCAGCCGGCTGCTGAAACTGGATTACCAGCAGTTCTCGCACCTGCTGGAAGAGAAGGTGCGTGACAAGTTCCAGGCGCAGAACCCCAATGTGAAAGTGCACATTGTCGGCTTTGCCAAGAAGGTCGGTGACCTGATCGACGGCCTGGTGATGGTGGCGATGTTCTTCGGCGTCGCCCTGGTGATCACCTGGGTGCTGTTGTACTGGTTCACCTGGTGTATCCGCAGCACCATCGCCGTGCTCATCACCACCCTGGTGGCGGTGGTCTGGCAACTGGGCCTGATGCACGCGGTGGGTTTCGGCCTGGACCCGTACTCGATGCTGGTGCCGTTCCTGATCTTCGCCATTGGCATTTCCCACGGGGTGCAGAAGATCAACGGCATCGCCTTGCAGTCGAGTGACGCCGACAACGCGCTCACCGCTGCACGGCGTACGTTCCGCCAGTTGTTCCTGCCGGGCATGATCGCCATCCTGGCCGATGCGGTGGGCTTCATCACCCTGCTGATCATCGACATCGGGGTGATTCGCGAGCTGGCCATCGGCGCGTCCATCGGGGTGGCGGTGATCGTATTCACCAACCTGATCCTGCTGCCGGTCGCCATCTCCTACGTCGGCATCAGCAAGAAGGCCATCGAACGCAGCAAGAAGGACGCCACCCGCGAACACCCGTTCTGGCGCCTGCTGTCGAACTTTGCCAGCGCCAGGGTGGCGCCGGTGTCGGTGGCGCTGGCGCTGCTCGCCTTCGGCGGGGGCCTGTGGTACAGCCAGAACCTGAAAATCGGCGACCTCGACCAGGGCGCGCCGGAGCTGCGCCCCGACTCGCGCTACAACCAGGACAACAACTTCGTCATCAGCAACTACTCGACCAGTTCCGATGTGCTGGTGATCATGGTCAAGACGCCGGCCGAGCAGTGTTCCATCCACTCGACCATGACCCCGATCGACGAGCTGATGTGGACCATGGAAAACACGCCGGGGGTCCAGTCGGCGATCTCCCTGGTCACCGTGTCCAAGCAGGTGATCAAGGGCATGAACGAGGGCAGCCTGAAATGGGAAACCCTGTCGCGCAACCCCGACATCCTCAACAACTCCATCGCCCGTGCCGACGGGCTGTATAACGGTGACTGCTCGTTGGCGCCGGTACTGGTGTTCCTCAACGACCACAAGGCCGAAACCCTGGAGCGGGTCACGGCGGTAGCCCAGGCGTTTGCCGACAGCCACAACAAGGAGGGCCTGCAGTTCCTGCTGGCAGCAGGCAATGCCGGGATCGAGGCCGCGACCAACGAGGTGATCAAGTCGGCCGAACTGACGATCCTGATCCTGGTGTACATCTGTGTGGCAGTGATGTGCCTGATCACCTTCCGCTCGCTGGCCGCCACCCTGTGCATCGTTCTGCCGCTGGTGCTGACCTCGGTGCTGGGTAACGCCCTGATGGCCTACATGGGCATCGGTGTGAAGGTGGCCACCTTGCCGGTGGTGGCGCTGGGCGTGGGCATTGGCGTTGACTACGGCATCTACATCTACAGCCGCCTGGAAAGCTTCCTGCGCGCCGGGTTGCCGTTGCAGGAGGCGTATTACCAGACCCTGCGCTCGACCGGCAAGGCAGTGCTGTTCACCGGGCTGTGCCTGGCCATTGGTGTGTGCACCTGGATCTTCTCGGCGATCAAGTTCCAGGCCGACATGGGCCTGATGCTCACCTTCATGTTGCTCTGGAACATGTTCGGGGCGTTGTGGCTGCTGCCGGCCCTGGCGCGGTTCCTGATCAAGCCGGAAAAGATGGTGGGCAAGCAAGGGGGGTCGATTTTCGCCCATTGAAGGCAGGGGGCCGCGTTGCGGCCCAATCGCCGGCAAGCCAGCTCCCACAGGGATGTCACAGGGTTATACTGGCAGCACTTCCCTGACAGGTAACCCAATGTCCTCCCTCAGCCACGCCCTGCAGTCCTGCGACATGCTCCTGATCGACGGCCTGCACGCCTTCGACTTCACCGCCGATACCACTGGCCTGCGCGTCGAGTGCATGGACGGCCGCCAACTGCGCCGCTGGTCGTTTACCCCCGAGCAGGTCGCCGCGGCGACCCCCATGGGTGACGAGTGGCAACTGGACGATGCCAACGGCGCGCATCGGCTAGTCTGCATGAGTGCCTTTCGCGCCCCGGATGAAGACCAAGATGAACCGCACCTGGACGACCCTGCTGACCACTAGCCTGATGAGCCTGACTATCCCGAGCCACGCCGCGACCCTGCTGGTGGGCAGCTATACCGATGGTGCCAGCCAGGGTATCTACCGCTACCAGTTCGACGAACAACGTGGCCACATCGACCCTACCCCGCAGCAAGTGGTGAAAAGTGTCAGCCCGTCGTGGCTGGTGCTGTCGGCCGACCGCCGCCTGCTGTTCGCTGTCAATGAAACCCCGGGCGGCAATGCCAGCAGTTTCAGTGTCAGTGCAAAGGGCGACATCAAGCCGCTCAACCAGGTGGCCAGCCAAGGCGACGAGCCAACCCATGCCAGCCTCAGCCACGACCAGCGCTACCTGTTCGTGGCCAACTACGCGGTCAACCCTGACCCCGGCGGCAGCCTGGCAGTGATGCCGGTAGCCAGGGACGGTCAGCTCAAGCCGGTCGTGCAGCAACTGCGACACCGGCCCAGTGGCGTGAACCGCGAGCGCCAGGCGGGGGGGCATGTGCATTCACTGGTGTCGTCACCCAATGGGCAGTATCTGTACGCCTGCGACCTCGGTGCCGACAAGGTATTCATCTACCGCTACGACGGCGCCAGCCCGGACCAGCCGCTGAGCCCAGCCACGCCGGCGTCGGTGGCGTTGCCGCCAGGCAGCGGACCACGCCACCTGTTGTTCGATGCCACGGGGCAGCATGCCTACCTCACGTTGGAAATGAGCGGTGAAGTGGTGATGTTCAATGTCAGGGGTGCGGACCTGAGCGTGGGCCAGCGCCTGGCACTGACCGAAGACTCGGCGTCGACGGCCAAGGCGGCGGGCGGGTTGCACCTGTCGGCCGACGGGCGCTTCCTGTACGTGAGCAATCGCGGTACAGCGAATGAAATCGTGGTGTTCGCGGTTGGCGAGGGCGATGGCAAGCTGACCTTTGTGCAGCGCCGCTCCGTGGAAGGCGACCACCCCCGCGAGTTTGCCTTGGACCCCGACAACCGCTTCCTGCTGGTAGCCAACCAGAAGAGCAACCAGATCGTGGTCATGCGCCGTGACGCCAAGACTGGCAAGCTGGGCGAGACGGTGCAGATTCTGGCCCAGGACGCACCCTCGGACTTGAAGTTCATCGACTGATATCAAACACCACGCCTTGTAGGAGCGGCCTTGTGTCGCGAAAGGGCCGCAGCGCGGCCCGGCAATGTCGGCTGTAACGCCAGAACCCGGGGCCGCTGCGCGACCCTTTCGCGACACAAGGCCGCTCCTACGGGGAGCCGGGTGAAGCTACCTGGCCATGATCGAGCGGAACAGGTCTGATGCCAGCCACCCCTCTAGCCAGCCCCGCAGCCGCGGATAAGCGGCCTCGGCGAACCACTGCGGTTCCACCCCGGCAAACTGGCGCATCAGCGGCAGCAAGGCGGCGTCGGCGATGCTCGGCTGGTCAGCCAACAGGTACGGCCGGCTCTCCAGCAACCCTTCGAGCTCTGCCAGCCAGGCCTCGGCCTGCTGGCGGTAGTACGCGCGAGGGTGCTGCGGGTAGCGCTCGGCATACTTGTACAGGTTCACCTGCGCCTTGAACCTGCTGTCGTTACGTGCGATCAGGGCATGCGCCTGCTGCGCCGCCACGGGGTTCGCGCGCAGTTGCCAATCCTGCGGGTCGTTCTGCGCCAGCGCCCAGCGCATGATATCCAGGCTCTCTTCCAGCACCTCGCTGCCGGTGTCCAGCACCGGCACCGTGCCCTTGGGGGACAAGGCCAGCAGTTCTGCCGGCTTGTTCTTCAGCGCCACTTCGCACACCTCGACCTCACAGCCTGCATAGCGCAGGGCCAGGCGCGCGCGCATGGCCCACGGGCAGCGACGGAACGAGTACAGGATCACCCGCACACCTGCACTTCGCTCAGGCCATTGCCTTGGCGGCGCACCTGAATCTGCACCGGAATGCGCTCGTGCATTTCCTGCACGTGGGAAATCACTGCCACCTTGCGCCCCTGGGCCTGCAAGCCGTCAAGGGCATCCATGGCCAGCTGCAGCGACTCGGGGTCCAGGCTGCCAAAGCCTTCATCGATGAACAGCGATTCGATGCGCAGGGTGCTGGAGGCCATCGAAGCCAGGCCAAGGGCCAACGCGAGCGACACCAGGAAGGTTTCGCCGCCGGACAGCGAATGCACCGAGCGCAGCTCGTCGCCCATTTCGGTGTCCAGGACCAACAGGCCCAGGGCACTGCCGCCCCGCTTGAGGCGGTAACGGCGGGCCAGTTGGCGCAGTTGGCTGTTGGCGTGGTGCAACAGCAGGTCGAGGTTGTAACCCTGGGCGATCTTGCGGAACACATCGCCCGAGGCCGAGCCGATCAGGGCATTCAGGCGGGCCCAGCGCTGCCACTGCTGGCGGGCTTGCTCGATCTCGGCTGCCAGTGCCTGATGGGCCTGCTGGCGGCGCTGGTCATCGGCCTGCTGCGCCCGCAGTTCGGCGCATTGCTGCTCGTGGATTGCCATGCGCTCGCGCAGCTCCAGCAGGGCTTGCTCGAGGGCTTCGGCCGTGGTGTCCACGGTCATGTCGGCCACGTGCTGTTGCAGGCGCTGTTCGCGTTCCTGCAGCAATACGCGGCTTTGTTCGATGGCTTTTTCCGCGCTGTGCAAGCGCTGGCGCAATGCTGCGACCTGCGCATCCTCCATGGCCAGCAGGCGGTCCAGCCCGGCGTCATCCAGCTCCGGGTGCTGGCTGCGCCACTGCGCGATCTGGCCCTGCAACTGCTGGCATTCGGCAACCAGCGCCTGCTGCTGCTGGCCGTCGGCCTTCAGCTCGCTGGCCAGTTGCACGGCTTGCGTGCGCAGTTCCTGCAGGCGTTGGGCGGTGTCGGCGTCCAGGGCGCGGGCCTGGTCCAGCGCGGCGTCCCTGTGCTGTTGCCAGGCTTCGGCAGTGGCGTGTTCACCGAGCAGTTCGCCGAGGGCGGCCTGGGCCTGCTGGCGCTGCTCGTCTAGGGCGGCAACTTGCTGCTGCAACTGCTGCAGGCCTTGCACGCGGGCCTGGTGCTGGTCGCGCAGCTTGTCGAGTTGCGTTTGTCGGGCCTGCTGTTCTTCCAGTTCGTCCTTGCGCTGTTCCAGTTGCTGCAAGCGCTGGGCGATCTGCTGGTCCAGGGCCAGGAAAGCATTGGCCGGGTCTTCGTCGAGTGCCTTCAGGGCCTGCTCGGGCAGCACACCGGCCAAGTCGTGCAAGCCTTGCTGCAACTGCTGCTCGTCGTTGGCCAGGGCCTGGTGCTGTTGCTCGAGGTGGCGCTGGGCCTGCTGTTGAGCGTCTTGGGCGGCCTGCAGTTGCTGGTTGAGGCGGGCAGCATCGCGTTGCAGCGTGAGCAGCGCGCTCTGGCGCTTCTCGTCCTGCGCGATTTCCGCCTCCAGGCGCTGCAGCTGGCTGGCCAGCCAGGTGCTACGGGCCTTGTCATCCTGCGGGGCCAGGGCCGGCCACAGGCTGTGCGCCTGAACTTGCGCCACCAGCGGTTGCAACTGATCGCCCAGTTGCTGCTGTTGTTGCTGGAAGTCCTTGAGCTGGGCGTTGACCACGCCCAGCTGGGTGCGCAGCTCGACCAACTTGCCGTTCAGGGTGTCGACCTGTTGCTGCGCGGCTGCTTCTTCAGCCTGGTCATGGCGGCCCAGGCTGTGCAGCAGTGCGTCAGGCTGGTGGAACGGGTGTTCGGCACTGCCGCAAACTGGGCAGGGTTCGCCATCGCGCAATTGGCCGCGCAGTGCCTCTACGCTGGTGGTGCGCGCCAGGCGTTGGCGCTCCAGCAGCTGGCGGGTGAGGTTGAGCGCCTGTTCGGCCGCCTCCAGCTCGGCCTTGGCCGCGGTGCCTTCGCTGATCAACTGCTGGCGTTGCTGCATGGCCTGTTGCTGGCGTTCACGAACGCTGTCCAGGTGCTGGCGCAGTTCCAGTTCGCGGCCGTGCAGGCGCGAAATTTCTTCAACGGCGCGCTGCTGTTTGCGGTTGTCCTGCAGCATGCCGCCGAGCAGGTCGATCTGCTCGGCCAGGGCCTGGGGTTCGGCCTTGGCTTCGCGGAACAGCAGCTCGTAGGCATCGCGCTCGGCCTGCAGCTGCACATTGGCCTGGCTGGCCTGGGCCTGCAGGCCGGGCAGCTCTTCGCGGCCCTTGGCCAGGCGGCCGCCAATCAGCATTACCTGTTTCAATTGTGGCAGGTAGGCGTGCCACGCACTGGCCAGGCCTGCCAGGTGCTCGCTGTCGGCAAGGGCACTGTCGATCTGCGCCAATTGCTGCAGGCTGCGCTGCTGGTTGGCCTCCAGCTGTTGCAACTGCTGCTGGCCATCGGCGACGTGTTGTTCAGCCTGTTGGCTGCTGCTGCGTTGCGCGGCCAGCGCTTCGTGCAGGCGCGCCAGGTTGTCCTGGGCGGCGAAGGCCTGGCGCAGGCGTGGGGCACTCTCGGCGTGTTGCGCCTGGCTGTCGGCGAGCGCCTGGCGGGCGGCGTTCAGTGCTTGCTCCAGGGCATTGGCGCGTTCCTGGAGTTCGTCCTGCTGCTGTTGCTGCTGCGCAATTCTTGCCGCCAATGGGGCCAGTTGTGCGTTCAGCGCCTGCTGGCGGTGGAACTGATGGCGCTGAGGGGCCAGGCGCTCCAGGCGCAGCAGGTCCAGGCGCGGTTCGGCCAGCTGCTGCCAGTCCTGCTCGGCGGCCTGCTGCGCGCGGGCCGCCTCGGCGTGCTGGGCTTGCAACCGGTTTTGCTCGTGCAGCCAGTTGCGTTGCTGTTCCAGCTGGCGCTCACCGGCCTGGTCAGCCTTCAGTTGCTGCTGAGCCTGCTCCAGTTGCTGGTCGAGCTGGGCGCGGGCTTCGGCGTCCATCGGCAGCAGGTGGCTGGCGCGCGCGAGCAGGTCGTTGTGCACCTCACCGGCCTCGCGGGCCTTGCTGAACGCGCGCTGGCCCAGGCGGGTGTAGATGGCGGTGTTGGTCAGTTTTTCCAGCAGTTCGCTGCGCTCTCTGTCGTCGGCCTTGAGAAACGCGCCAAACTCGCTCTGGGCCAGCATCACCGCGCGGGTGAACTGCTCGAAGTTCAGGCCCAGGCGGGCCTCGACCAACTGCTTGTATTCGTTCTTGCCGCTGGCCAGGACCTGTTCGCTGTCCAGGTCGTAAAAGCTCTGGCGGCTGTGCTGCAACTTGCCGTTGGCCTTGTCGCGGGCGCGGTTGGCTTCCCAGCGGGCACGGTAGCGGCGGCCGTCGACGCCGACGAAATCGACTTCGGCAAAGCCGCTGCCAGTACCACGGCGCAGCAGGTTGCGCGGGTCGGATGTGGGAATGTCGCCGTCGGCATCCGGCACCTTGGCTTCGCGACCGATGTCATTGAGCCGCGGCACGGTGCCGAACAGGGCCAGACACAGGGCGTCGAGCAGGGTGCTCTTGCCGGCGCCGGTGGGCCCGGTAATGGCGAACAGGCCGGCGCTGGCCAGGGGCTCGGCGGTGAAGTCGATGTCGACGGGGCCGGCCAGCGATGCCAGGTTCTTCAGGCGGATGGCAAGAATCTTCATGGCTGTTCCTCTTCCTGCTGCACGTCCTGCAACAGCAGGGCAAAGTCGGCCAGCGCCTGCTCGTCGACAGCGCTGCCGTAGGCTTGCTCCCAGGCCCGGCTGAACAGGTCTTGCGGGGTCATCTGGGCCAGTTCGACAAAGGCCAGGTCATCATCTTCGGTACTGTTGCGGCCAGCATACTCGGCACTGATGCGCACCAGCCGCACTGCCTTGCCCGCCAGCGCGGTCTCGATCTGCTGGCGCAGGTCCGGTTGCGGCTCGTCGAGAATGACCCGCACCTCCAGCCAGGGTTGGCGATTGGGGTCTTCCAGTAGGTCGATTACCGGCAGATCTGCCAGTAGCTGTAAAAGCTCACCCAGCGGTGCCGGGCCGATGCGTTGCAAGGCCACGGCGCGCGGTACCGGGCGCGGCTCGACGCTGACCAGGCCGCTGCCGTCCAGTTCCACCTCCAGCACCTGGTGCGGGTAGTTGATTTCGGCGAACGACAGCGGGATCGGTGAGCCGCTGTAGCGGATGCGTTCTTCGCGGTTGACCTTCTGTGGTTTGTGCAGATGGCCGAGGGCGACATAGCTGATGGACTTGTCGAACAGCTTGGCCGGCAGCGCCTCGGCGTTGCCGATGATCAGGCTGCGCTCGGAGTCTTCCGACACTGCGCCCCCGGCCATGTGCGCATGGCTGATGGCAATCAGCGCCTGGTCTTTCTTGCGTTTGTGCAGTGCTGCGGCGATCAGTTGCTGGTGCACCTGGGTGATGCCTTCGAGGTAGTCGTCGCCCAGGTTGGGGCCGGTGACTTCGGCCGGCCGCAGGAAGGGCAGCGCCAGGCACCAGGCTGCGACCTTGCCGCGGCCATTGGTCAGCGGGATCAGCAGCCGCTCGGCATCCAGTTGGCCCTCGTCCAGCCAGTGCACACGGCCCAGGGCGTGGGTGCGCAGGCGACGCATGAGTGCGGCAGGCAGCTCGATGCGCGAGCCGGAATCGTGGTTGCCGGCGATCATCACGATGTCCAGCTTGGGCTGTTGTTCATGCGCCTTGACGATGAAGTCGTAGAGGCGCTCCTGAGCTTTGACCGGGGGGTTGACCGTGTCGAAGATATCGCCGGCGATCAGCAGCGCATCCGGCTGGCGCAGGCGAAGCTGGCCGAGCAGCCAGTCGAGGAAGCAGGCGTGTTCGAAATCGCGTTCCTGGCCGTGCAGGCTTTGGCCCAGGTGCCAGTCAGAGGTATGAAACAGACGCATGGATGACCTGTGGTGTCGAGTCGAGCAAGCCAGAGGGCTTGGCTTTGGGGATGGGCGTTGCGCGAGGGCGGTATGGTAACCCAAGCAGGGGGGTGGGGGGCAGGGCGGGGAATGGGGGGAGGGCTGGCACCGGCTGCGCCGGTGTTCGCGGGCGCGCCCGCTCCTACAGGCACCGCGCAAAGCTCAGGCATACGTTGTACCTGTGGGAGCGGGCATGCCCGCGAAGAGGCCCTGGCCGGCAGCCGGCTACTTGGGATAAAGCGGCGGCAAGCTGCCATTCTCCCCAGCCGGCAACAACACCTGCTCGGCCGGCGGTATCGTGCCGATCGCCCGCCACAAATCCCCACCCTGCCAATACTGCCCACTCTCGCTGTACAACGCGCCATTCAACCCATCCAGCGCATCCGACAACGGCACGAAGCGTGCCGCCATCTCGGCCAGGGTCTCCGGTTGCTGCCGGGCCCAGGCGTCCAGCGCCTGGCGGGTGGCCTGGGGGTCGTTCGCCAGGCAGGCGCGCTTGAGGTCATCCAGCAAGGTGCGCGGGCTTGGCCCGTTCTGGGCCGCACGCAGCACCGCCGGTTGCGAGCGGGCGCGCCTCCACAGGGCGAAGCCCAGTACGGTGGAAAGGGCGAACAGCAGAGTCGCCAATTGCCAAGGCCACAGCGCGCTGCTGGCGCTGCTGTTATCGCCCACCGGGCTGTCGGCACTCAATGCCGGGTTGTCTTGCACGTTCAGCGTACGCGCCGGCAGGCTGCTTTGCTCCAGGTGATCTTCACGGGTGTTCCACCACGCCACTTCCAGCGCCGGCAGGGCCAACGTGCCGGCATGGGTGGGCACCAGTGCTTCGCGTTCCTCGCGGTTGGCGGTCATGCCGCGTTCGTTGATTTCGTTGCGCAGCAGCGGCTGGTCGGGGTAACGGCGCAGGCCGGTGATTTCGGTGGCGGGCAACGGCGGCAACTGGGTGCTGGAAAGGCCTTCGGCGCGCAAGGTGATGTTGCGTGTCAGCGAGTCGCCAATCTGTACCTGCTGGTTGCCGGGGTCGGGGTTCCAGTGCTCTTCCAGTGTCAGGCTACGCGCCGGCAACCACGGCACACCCGCAGGCCAGGCGGCGGGAATCGGGCGTACCGCCAGCCGCAGCGGCAGCGAGCTGACCTGTACCTGGTGCCCGGCCCGGGCCGTGCCATTGGCTTGCGGGGTTTCGTCGCTGCTGGCTGCGGCGGTGGCGCTGAACGTCAGTGGCGGGATCTCGAGGGTGCCACTTTGCTGGGGGTACACGGCATAGCGGGTTTCGATCACGCCGTGGCGCACGCCATTGATTTCCTTTTCATAGGTGCGCGATTCGCCGAGCGGTTCGACCTTGGCGCCTTCCAGCTGCAGCGGGCTCAGGCTGCTGTCGTCATAGAGCGCCACCGAGTGATAGATGCGCAAGGTGAGCACAGCCTGCGCCTGCACGTAGACGTCGGGGCTGTCGAGGGTGGCCTCGATGAACACCTGTGAAGTGTCCTGGCGACTGGCATCGGCCTGCAGCACTTGCAGGTCGATGGCCTGGCTGCGTGACTGACCCAACTGCAGCTCGGGGATACGCAGGCTGCCGCTGCGCCGCGGCAGCAAGGTGATGATCCAGCGGGTGCTGGCGCGGGTTTCACCGTCGAGGGTATGCAGGCTGTTCAGCTGGCGCGTGCCGCGCACCTCGAAGTCGCCTTCCAGGGCGCGCAGGTCGGGCTTGCCGAACTGGGTGACGTCCTGGCTTTCCAGGGTCAGTTCCAGGCTTTCGCCAGCCTCCAGGCGGGTGCGGTCGACGCTGGCCTGCAGCAGGGGTTCAGCCTGGGCCAGGGTGGCCCACAGCAGGGAGAGGAGCAAGACGCCGAAGCGACTCATCGTGGGGTTTCCTGTTGCAGTTGCTGTTCGTACCAGAATTTGCGCCGCAGCAGCTCCGCCGGGTTATCGGGGATCTCCCGCAGCCATTGTTCCAGGGCTTGGCGCTGTTCGGCGTCGAGGCTGGTCGACACCGGGCGCTGGGGCGGCTGGATGACGCCCTCATCGGCACCCGGCTGGTTACCCGGTGCGCCCTGGCTGTTGCTGCTGCTTTCGCCAGGCTGCTCGGCGCTGGCTTGTTCATCACCGCTGGGGGTGCCCTGGGCGGCGCTGCTGGCCGAACTGCTGTTGCCTTCGGTGTCGCTGCCGGGCGTGCCTTGGGCATCGTTACCGGGCGGTTGTTCCTCGGCCTTGGCCTGGCGCTGTTGCAGCAGCTGTTGCACCAATGCCTGGTTGTCCAGTGCCACTTGCAGATCGGGTTGGCGCTCCAGCGCCTGCTCGTAGGCGTCCAGGGCCGCTTCCAGCTCACCGGCACGGGCCAGTGCATTGCCTCGATTGTAGTGGTCGGCGGCCGTGTCGCCTTGGGAAAATGCCTCGGCCGCACCCGCGTAGTCGCCCGCCTGGTACAGCGCCAGGCCGCGCCACTGCGTGTCCTGGAAGTGCCGAGCCGCGCTGGCTGGGCGGTTCAGCTTGAGCAGGCGTTGGCCTTGCTGGTCGGGGCGCAGCCATAGGTCATCGAGCTCGAAAGCCTGGCTGGGCTGGGGCAGGGCCAGCAGCAACGGCAGGCAGAACAGCCAACCGCGCCGGCCGGCACACGCGGCCAGCAGTAGCAGCGGAATCAGCAACCAGTAGCCTTGGTCGGCCCAGCTGTCCAACTGCAGGGTCTGGCCGTCGTTGCGCCCGGCCCGCGGCTGGTCGAACAGGCCCAGGCCGCGCAGGTCCAGGTCGTCAATACGCGCATGCCGGTAGCGCCCGCCGGTGCCGTTGATGAAACCCTTGAGGCTGGCATTGTCCAGGCGGGGCACCAGAATGCCGCCTTGGTCATCCTTGAGGTATTCGCCATTGGCCTGGCGCACCGGGGCACCGTCACGGCTGCCGATACCCAGCATCAGCAGGCTTGGGCCCTGCCGGCCAAGGGCCTGGGCGATGCCCTGGCGCTCCGGGGCGCTGAGCGACGACCCGATCAGCAGCAGGCGGCCCTGGCCGAGCCCGCTCTGGGCCAGCAGGGCCAGGCCCTTCTGCACGGCCAGGTCGGCGCGCTGGCCGGGCTTGGGCATGATCGACGGGTCGATGGCCTCCAGCAGGTTGCGCGTGGTGGCCAGGTCATCGGACAGCGGCACCAGGGTGTGTGCGGAGCCGGCATACACCACCAGCGCCGTCTGGCTGTCGCGGCGGTGCTCCAGCAGGTCGAGGATTTTGCGCCGGGCCTGTTCCAGGCGATTGGGCGGGCTGTCCTCGGCAAGCATCTGCGGGGTCAGCTCCAGCAATATCACCAGCGGGTCGGCTGGGCGCTGGCGGTTTTCTTCCACTCGCTGCCAACTGGGTCCGAGCAGGGCCAGGATCACCAGTAGCCATGCCAAGCCCAGCGCCACCCACGGCAGTTTGCTGGTGTTGCCGTTGCCGCCGCCCAGCAGCACAGCGTGGAATGCCGGCGGCAGGATCAGCTGCCAGCGCCCGGCGCGTTTGCGCCGATGCCACAGCTTGTACAGCAGCCAGCCAAGCAAGGGCACGGCCAGCAGCCACAGCGGGCGCAACCATTGCGGCCACAGGTCGATCATCGCCGCCTCCTCAAGCGCAAGCGCTTCAGGCGTTGGCGCCATTCCGGGTGTGGCTGCAAGAAGCGCGGCTTGCGCAGCAGGCGCTGCATCAGGTTGTCGGGCCATTGCACGGCCACCACGAGCAGCACGCTCAGCAGCAGCGCCAGGGCCAACGGCCAGGCGTACAGGGCTTGGGCGGTGCGGGCCTGGGTCGGTTGCTGGGCCACCGGTTCGAGTTGGTCGAGGGTGTCGCCAATAGCGTCCAGTTCGGCTCCGTCATGCGCGCGGAAGTACGCGCCGTGGGTGATTTCGCCGATTTCCCTGAGTGCGGCTTCGTCCAGGTCCAGGCTCGGGTTGAGGCCGAGCAGGCCTGGGGTGCCACTGGCTTCGGGGTTGGCGCCAATGCCGATGGTGTAGATGCGCACGCCTTCCTGGGCTGCCAGGCGGGCTGCCGTCAGCGGGTGGATCTGCCCGCCATTGTTGGCACCGTCGGTAATCAGTACCAGTACCCGGCTTTGCGCCGGGCGCTGGCGCAGGCGTTTCACCGCCAGGCCAATGGCGTCGCCGATGGCCGTGTTCTTGCCGGCGATGCCGATTTGCGCTTCGTCGAGGAAGGTGCGCACGGTACGCCGGTCGAAGGTGAGCGGGGCTTGCAGGTAGGCCTGGCTGCCGAACAGGATCAGGCCCACGCGATCGCCTTCACGGTCCTGCAGGAAATCGCCGAGCAGGGCCTTGACCAGGTCGAGGCGGCTGATGTCTTCGTTTTTCCACTGCATGTCCGGGAAGTCCATCGACCCAGACACGTCCACCGCTACCAGCAGGTCGCGGCCGCTGGCCGCCACCGGCACCGGGTCGCCGAGCCATTGCGGGCGCGCGGCAGCGCACAGCAGCAATAGCCAGATGACCACGAATGGCCCTTGCTGGCGCCAGGTGGGCAGGTTCAGCCGTGCGCGCCGCCCGGCCAGGCCTTCCAGTTCGTTGAGGAAGCCAACCTTGAGTACCGGTTCGCCGCTATCGGCGGCGGGCAGCAGCAGGCGCGCCAGCCACGGCAGCGGCAACAAGGCAAATACCCACGGCCAGGCCAGTTCAAACATGCTTGCGGATCCAGGTTTCGACGGCTTGGCTCAGCCCGGCGATGGCCTTGTCGTCGAGTTTGCACTCGGGCTTGTAGGCGCCTTCGACCAGCACCATCCAGCGTGTGAGGCCGGCTGCCGGGCAGCGGTTGTCGAGAAATGCCAGCCACTGGCGGCCGTTGAGGGTATGGCTGTTGGCGCTCGGGTAGTGGCTGCGGCACAGGCGCTTGAGCAGGGCGTTGATCTGTTGCAGCCAGGCGCCGGCGGGGGCGCCGTCGTAGGGGCGTGGCAGGCGTGCCAGCTCGGCCAGCGCCTCTACCCGCACCGGGTCCAGCGGTTGCTCAGCGCGTACGACGCGGCGCTTGCGCGGGCGCCAGTGCCGCAGCCGCCAGAGGCCCCAGCCCAGCATTGGCAGGATGACCAGCAATGCCCACCAGCCGGGTGCTGGCGGCCATAGGCCGATGGGCGCCGGTTCGATCAGCGGTTGCAACTGATCGAGTGGGTTCATGACGCGCTCCGCGGGCGCTGTGCGCTCAGGTATTCGCGCAATTGCTCGATCATTTCACTTTGCGTGCTCAGCGGCATCAGCAGCACCCGCAGCTTTTGCGCCAGCAGCTCCCAGCGCTCGATGCGGGCTTCGGCCTGCTGGCGGTAGGCCTGGCGCAGGTTGGCGTCGAGGGTGTCGAGCTCCAGCTGCGCGCTGCGTTGGGCAAAACGCAGCAGGCCAGCGGCCGGCAGGGCATGGTCGAGGGGGTCGGACACCGGCAGCAGCAGCAGGTCGCAATGCCGTGACAGCATGGCCAGGTGCTGCTCCACTTGGGCGCTGAGCGAACGCTCGTCGCAAATCACGATGGCCAGGCTGCCCGGGCGCAGTACTTCGCGGGCGCGGCGCAGGGCCAGGCCCAGGCTGTCGGCCCCGGCAACCGCCTCGGTGTGCAGTGCCTGGTTGACCTTGGCCATGCGGTTGAGCAACTGCAGCAGGCTCTGTTTGCTGCGCCGGGGCTTGATTTCGTGGTGCTCGTTGTCGCCGAACACCAGGCCGCCGATGCGGTCGTTATGGGCCAGCGCGGCCCAGCCGAACAAGGCGGCGGCCTGGGCCGCGAGCACCGACTTGAACATCAGGCCCGAGCCGAAGAACAGCCGCTGGCTCTGCTCGACCAGGATGAAGATAGGCCGTTCGCGTTCTTCGTGAAACAGCTTGGTGTGGGGCTCCTGGGTGCGTGCGGTCACGCGCCAGTCGATGTTGCGCACGTCGTCGCCGGCCTGGTACACGCGCACTTGGTCGAAGTCCACACCGCGCCCGCGCAGTTTGGAATGGTGCAGGCCGACCAGCGGGCTGCGTTGGCCGGGCTTGGAAAACAGCTGGATTTCGCGCACGCGGTGGCGCATGTCGATCAGCTCGGCGAGGCCGATGCGGATGCCGGGTTCGGCCAGGTGCGCAGTGGGCATGGGGTCAGGCAACGGCGACGACGTCGAGGATGCGCTGGACCACGCGGTCCTGGTCGATCCCCGCGGCCTCGGCTTCGAAGGAGAGGATGATGCGGTGGCGCAGTACGTCGAACAGCACCGCCTGGATGTCTTCGGGGCTGACGAAGTCGCGCCCGGCCAGCCAGGCGTGGGCACGTGCGCAGCGGTCCAGCGAAATGGAACCGCGCGGGCTGGCGCCGTAGGCGATCCAGTCAGCCAGCTCGGTATCGAATTTGGCCGGGGTGCGGGTGGCCATGACCAGCTGCACCAGGTACTCCTCGACGGCATCGGCCATGTACAGGTTGAGGATTTCCTTGCGCGCGGCAAAGATCGCCTGCTGGCTGACCCGCCGTTCGGGTTTCACTTCGCCGCCCAGCGCTTCGCCGCGGGCCTGCGCCAGGATGCGCCGCTCGACCGCGGCGTCCGGGAAGCCGATTTTCACGTGCATCAGGAAGCGGTCGAGCTGGGCTTCGGGCAGCGGGTAGGTGCCTTCCTGCTCGATCGGGTTCTGCGTGGCCATGACCAGGAACAGGGGTGACAGGTCGTAGGTGCTGCGGCCCACACTGACCTGGCGTTCGGCCATGGCCTCGAGCAGTGCCGACTGGACCTTGGCCGGTGCGCGGTTGATTTCGTCGGCCAGCACCAGGTTATGGAAGATCGGCCCCTGCTGGAACACGAAACTGCCGGTTTCCGGGCGGTAGATTTCCGTGCCGGTGATGTCGGCCGGAAGCAGGTCAGGGGTGAACTGGATGCGGTGGAACTGCGCTTCTATGCCCTCGGCCAACTCTTTGATGGCCTTGGTCTTGGCCAGCCCGGGCGCCCCCTCGACCAGCATGTGGCCGTCTGCCAGCAGCACGATCAACAGCCGCTCGACCAGTTTCTCCTGGCCTAGGATCTGGGTTGAAAGAAAGGTGCGCAGCGCGATCAGCGCTTCACGGTGTTCCATCGGCGACGGTTCCTGGTAGGGGGCCGGAGGCGGCTGACGGCAGCTGCCCTGGCAAGGGCTGATACTTTAATCCATCCGGGGGGGCGGCGACTAATGGCACGGGGTAAATTTATCGCTGCAGCGGGCCTGGGGTATGGAAAACTCTCACGAAGGCTTGGCGATTGCCTGATGTTGCCTGACGGCGTACTGGCGCCTGCTTGTGCTTTTGGGTCAAGCACAAGGCACGAAGATGGTAGCGAGCAACGGCGGTACGCCGACCCCTCGGCGGGTAACCCTGCGTTTCGGGGTGTTCTTCGATGGCACCGGTAACAATCAGCACAACGCCACGGCATTGGCGGGGCACGGCGGCAGTTATGCCAATGCGCTGAGCAACGTAGCCCTGCTGCATGCGTTGTACCCGGCGCAAGCGGCCGATGGCGAGGCGCGCCAGGTCTTTTTCAAATGCTACATGGAAGGCATCGGCACCTTGGCCGGTGAAACCGACCCGGTGTATGCCTCTGCCACCGGGCGTGGCCGCACGGGCGTCGAAGCCCGGGTGGCCGAGGCGTTGCAGGTGATTGCCGGGCAACTGCAGGGTTGGTGCCAGGCGCACCCGCAGTGTGTGCCGGCACGCCTGGAGTTCGACTTGTTCGGCTTCAGCCGTGGCGCGGCGGCGGTTCGCCACCTGGCCAACCTGTTGCACGACGGTGCCGGGCAATTGTTGCCGGTGGCGTGTGACATCGCGATCAACTTCATGGGCTTGTTCGACACGGTGGCCGCGATCATCGCGCCGTTGCAGGGCGACTTCGACCCCGCCGACGAGCGCCACGGTGGCTTGCGCCTGGGCCTGGGGGCGGGTATTGCCCGGCAGGTGGTGCAACTGGTGGCCCGCGATGAGCAGCGGCATAACTTCCCGCTGGTGAGCAGTGGCCACGACATAGTGCTGCCGGGTGTGCACTCGAATATCGGTGGCGGCTACCCGGAAACCACATGGGAACAGGTGCTGTTGTGCAAACCCCAGTCCCAGCGCGTGCCGGTGGCGACGCCTGCCGGGCAGTGCCGCGTGCATGCCGTGATGCAGGGCCTGTTGGCGACGGATTTTGCCGACATGGGGGAACCCAGGCCACGGGTGATCACCTGGGAGGAGCCAATCGCTGGCGGCCACCCGCGTGAAGCAGAGAAGCAAGTCTACGCAGCGGTAGCCCGCGAGCGGGAGGTCGCCGGGCACCTGTCGCGCGTCTACCTGAGCGTGATGCGCGAGCTGGCGGTACGGGCTGGCGTGCCGTTTGCGCCGTTGGGCGGCCAGGCGGAGCACCGTTTGCCGGCTGAATTGCAGGTGATCAGCGCAAAACTGCATGGCTTCGCTTTGGGCGAAACCGGGCAATTGGCGCTGAGCGAGCAAGAGCAGCGGTTATTGCGCGACAAGTATGTGCATGCTTCGGCGAACTGGAATGCGCTGAAAGGGTTGCGTAACAGCGTGCTGGATGTGTTGTTTGTCAACCGGCCGGGGGTGGCGGGGCGAGTAGTGCATGGGAATCCGGTGGGGTGAATGTGTCTGGGGTGGCAGGAGGGGGTCGCCACTCCATTCACTCATCGCTGCGCGTTCCTGCGTTTTCGAGCCCTGTACCCCTCCTGCGCCACGGTCAGCATCACCGTCAGCGCCATGAACGCTACCGAAGCAACGAAAATGCCATTTGGCAGCCCCCGGTCGAGCATCCAACCGAACGCCACTGGCCCGACGGCGCCACCGATGTTGAACCCGGTCGAGACCAGCCCGAAGGTCTTGCCTTCGGCACCCTTGGGCGCGGCCGCTTTTACCAGCATATCCCGCGACGGAGCGATCATTCCGGTCAGCAGGCCGATGCTGCCCAGCACCACCACCAATGCCCATTCGCGCAGCACACCCAGGGCCACCACTGCGGTCAGCACAGCGGCCAGGGCGAAAGCCAGCGCCGCCGCCAGGCCATGCCGGCGGGTACGGTCGGCCAGGGCACCGCCACACAGCACCCCGGCGGCGCTACAGAGCAAGAAGGCGGTAAGCGCGGTATTGGCCCAGGCCAAGGTCAGGCCTTGCCCTTGCACCAGTGCGGCAACGGAGAATTTCTCGATGGCACTGGTGCTCAGGTTGAGCAATATGAACAGCACTGTCAGCACGCCGATCATGGGTGTGAACAAGCGCACTCGGCCATTTGCCGGGGGCGCGCCGGCATTGCCCGGGTTGCCCATCTCCTTTACCCGGTACACCCCGCTGCCTGGTAGCGATATCAACAGCAGCGCAGCAGCGCCGAACACTGCGCCCGTCGCCAGGGCTGCCCGTGTGCCCAACACGGCAGCGATACCGAGGAATATTGCCGGGGTTACCGCCGAGCCGAGAAAGCCTGCGAAGGTATGAATGGAGAATGACCGCCCCAGCCGGTCTGGCTCGATACCCTTGGCTAGCAGCGCATAGTCGGCCGGGTGGTACACCCCATTGGCCAGGCCGGCCAGCGCCATGCTCACCAGCAACACCGCATGGCCGGGGCTGGCTGCCAGTAGCAGGAAGCTGAGGCTGCCCAACAGCAGCCCGGCCTTGAGCACCTTGCGCGCGCCAAAGTGGTCGACGGCGTAACCCAGCGGGGCTTGCACCAGGGCAGAGACGATATTGAACACCGCCAAGGCCACGCCGAGTTCGACGAAACCGACCCCCAGCAGGGAGGGCAGCACTGGCAGCAGTGCCGGGACCAGCATGATGTGCACATGGCTGACGAAATGTACGGCGGCAACCTGGGTCAGCAGCTTGGGGGCAGCAACGTAGCGCATGTCGGGACCTGTAGACAGCGTGCGCGCCTGGCGCACGGCAAGGGGGATGGAATGCCCGCTTGGCGGGCGTCGCTGCGCAGCGCCCGAAGGCGGCCATGCAAACGCCGGCAGCGATCCCGCCACCCAGCGCGTTGCCTGTTGCGCGGGTAACCCGCGCTTAAAGGGCTGCGCTGTCGAGGGTCAGGCAGCCAGTTCGGTCAGCAGGTTTTTCAGATAGTCGCTGCCTTGCACATCCAGCGCCTGCAACGGCAGGCGGGGCGCGCCGACATCCTGGCCCAGCAGCTTCAGGCCGGCCTTGATGGTGGTGGGCAGGCCGCGGCGGGTGATGTATTCCAGCAGTTCGTACTGGCGGTAGAACAGCGTGCGGGCTTCGGCCAGTTGGCCTTGCTGCACGGCGTCCCACAATGCCAGGTTCAATGCCGGAATCAGGTTGGGCGCGGCGGTGCACCAGCCGCTCGCGCCTGCCACCAGGGCCTCCAGGGTCAGCGGGTTGCAACCGTTGTAGAACGCCACCTGACCCTTGCTGGCCTGGAACAGGCGGTGCATGCGCTGAATGTCACCGGTGCTTTCCTTGACCATGGTCACATTCGGCACCTCGGCGAGGATGCGCAGGATCAGTTCCACCGACAGGTCGATGCCGCTGGTGCCCGGGTTGTTGTAAAGCATGATCGGGATGTCGATAGCGGCGCCGACGGCCTTGTAGTGGGCCACCACTTCGGCTTCGGTGAGCTTCCAGTACGAAACGGGCAGCACCATGACCGCCGTGGCCCCGCATGCCTGCGCCAGGCGCGCACGCTCCACGGTGCGTGCGGTGGTCAGGTCGGAAACGCTGACCACGCTGGGTACGCGCCCAGCGATGCGCGCCTGGCTGAAGCGCACCACGCTTTCCCACTCGCTGTCGCTCAGGTAGGCCCCTTCGCCGGTGCTGCCCAGCGGCGCGATGGCGTGCACGCCATGCTTGATCAATTGGTCGATGGACGTGCCCAAAGCCTCCAGGTCGAGTGTGCCGTCTGCCGAGAAGGGAGTGATGGTGTAGCCGATGACGCCGCGAATTACAGGTGTAGACATGACCAGGCACCTTTGCCGTTGTTGAGGGAAGAGTACAGCTTCGAGTCAGGCCAGGCAGTCGCCGTGGGCCCGCAAGGCACGCCGCGCGTAATAGCTGAACGCGGCGCCATGACGCTTAGGGGTGGAGATCCAGTCGTGGGCTTCCTTGCCCAGGGCTTCGGGGATGGGGCGGATGTCACCGGCCCCCATGGCCAGCAACTGCATCCTGGCGGCCCGCTCGAACAGCAGGGCAAGCACGCAGGCTTCTTCGATCGAGCCGCCAGCGATCAGCAGGCCATGGTGGGAAAGCAGGATCGCGCGCTTGTCGCCGATGGCCGCCGCGATGATTTCGCCTTCTTCATTGCCTACCGGCACACCAGGCCAGTCCTTGAGGAAGGCGCAATCGTCGAACAGCGGGCACAGGTCCATGTGCGAGATGGCCAGCGGTACCTCGAGCATCGACAGGGCGGCGCTGTGCAGCGGGTGGGTGTGGATGATGCAGTTGACGTCAGGCCGGGCGCGGTAGAGCCAGCTGTGGAAACGGTTGGCCGGGTTGGCCATGCCGCGGCCTTGCAGCACGGTCAGGTCTTCGTCCACCACCAGCAGGTTGGAGGCGGCGATTTCGTCGAAGCCCAGGCCCAACTGCTGGGTGTAATAGGTGCCAGGCTCCTGGGCGCGGGCGGTGATCTGCCCGGCCAGCCCCGAGTCATGGCCGCCGTCGAACAGAATGCGGCAGGTGAGGGCCAGCTTTTGCCGGGTACTGTAGGCGTTGTCGGCCAGGGCCGTCAGCATCTGCTGCTGGGCGTGCTTGACCAGCTGGTCCTTGGGGGCATGCATGGTGGTCGTCATGGGCGGTACCTGCAGGAATGGCGGTGGGTTGCTGAGCGACAGAGAAGGGTCGCCAGGACACACGACGATCATAATGACACTTTGTGTCATGTTCAAGCAGGTAATGACACAATTTGCTTGCAGCAGGGCTCCAGAGGCGGCGTGCCGGGCGGCAAGGAGGTGCGCGAGGGGGCATTGGCAAAGCGCGCGGCGCAGGCGCTGACACCGGCCGGCCGGTGTTCGCAGCTGGCGCCGCGGCAAAAAGGCGCGTTTTACGCGCCTATGCAGCGCGAAGCGGGCAGCGGGGCAGGGTGCGCTTGCTGGTACTGCCGGAAGGCCTCGGCAATGGCGTTGATCAGCGGCGCGTCGCTGAGCGCGTTCAACGCCGGGAAGCGCTTGCCGTGGCTGCTGCCCTGGTAGGTGAGCACAGCCTCGACGCTGTGATCATGGTCCAGGTACACCTGCCTGATCGCCTGGGCATCGAGGTTCTTCGCATCGTCGCAGCGCAGGGCGTGGTGGATGGCCAATGCCGCGCCAAAGGCCAGGGCCGGTGTGTCGATGCCGTGCCTGCCGGCCAGTTCGATGCTGCTGAGGATACGTTCATTGCGCTGCAGTTTGCGCAGCGGGTCGCGGCCGACGCGGGCGCACGGGTCCTTGAACGAGGTTTTGCAGCGCGCCAGGAAGGCGTCGGCGAACCGGCTGATCACCTCGGTCATTTGCGGGTACTCCGCTTCCAGGGCGGGCGCCACTTCCTGGCGTATCAGCCGCTCGGCCAGGGCATTGACGCGGGCGTCGCCCATGCCCTGGCCCACCCACGCATGGCCCAGCAGGCTGGCGTACCAGGCAATGATCGCGTGCGGGCCGTTCCACAGGCGGTTCTTGATGACCTGGATCTGGGTAATATCCGGCACCGTGTGCACTTGGCGCAGGCCTTCGAGCAGGTCGCTGCCGCGCTCGACATACAACGGCATGTCGGCTTCGCTGTTGAACAGCACCAGGTGCAGTTGGCTCATGGCGCTGCTGGGCTGGGCAAAGGGCCTGAAATGCCCGAGCAATCGCTCGTATTCAGCCGGCGGCGCCGAGGCACTGCGGGGTGCGGCAGGCTCTTCTTCCAGGCTGTTGCGAAACATCTGCGACTTGATCCGCAATTGCCGCACCAGCGCATCGTTGCTCAGCTTGGAAACGATGCGGCTGACTACCGTTTCCGCGAAATGGGTCTTGAGCATTACCTGCTCGCAGATCGCTGGCGGGCACAATGTCGCCAGCTCGGCTTGCACATGCCGGCGCACGAACGCGCCGCCACCCACCTTGTTCAGCACGATCAGCAACGTCAGTTCGCGGCCGCGGCGCTCGAAGCGCTGCAGCAGGCCTTGGGCAATTACCCTGGCCTGGTTGCGAATGGCCTGTTCAGGCAGGCTCAGGCCGATGATCTCGGCGTCGTTGTACATGGCGATCACCGCCTGTTCATCGCCCAGGTCGATCATGCGCACATTGTCGATGGTCTGGTCGAACGAGGTGCTGCCATAGCGCACGCTGTAGCTGCCGAAGGCACTCACGCTCTCGCGCAGCATGCGTGAGCGGGTAGCGGCGATGATTTCGCAGGGCCGGGTGTAGCCGTCCCAATGGGAAAACACCTGGGTCAGGTAACCGCCGCCGATGGCGCCAAAGCCATGAATACCGACACGGAACTGGTTCAACGACGCCGGGAAGGGTTCGCTGAGCGCGGGCATGCCCAGCTCGGGCACACATGCATTCAGGTCGGCGAGGAACTCCGGCATGCTGTGGTAAGCCTTGAGTGCGCCGGCCTTGATGTCGGCGGCAGGTGGCTTGATGTCTTCGATCAGAATCGCCTGGCCCTCGGCACGCATGGCCGACAGCATGCCGTTTTCCGAATCTTCTACCATGAAGCACTGCGCTGGCGGGCAGTTGAGTGCGCGGGCGGCCTTCAGGAAGATCTCCGGGTGGGGTTTGCCCTGGCTGACTTCATCGCCACACACGGTGATGTCGAAGTACTTCAGCACATTGGCGTTGATCAGGTATTCCTCGGCGATGGCGCGGCGGCTGGAGGTGGCCACGGCCATGGTCAAGCCGGCCTTGCGCAGGCGTTCCAGTACCTCCAGCAGGCCGGGCTTGATCGGCACGCCGTGATTGCGCACGTACTCCAGCTCCAGTTCATCGGCGCGCTGGCGGATGGCGGCATAGGGGAAGTCTGCGCCGTTATGCGCCTTGGCCAAGGCTTCGGCTTTTTTCGCGCTCAGGCCCAGAGAGCCGAGCAGTGTGTGCTCGCCCAGCGGCTTGCCGAAGATTTCCAGCGACGCTTGTTTGAGGGTCTTGAAGCGCAGGCGTTCGGTGTCGAAGAGGGTGCCATCCATATCGAAGATAGCGCTGAGGATGCGTTTGCCGTGAAAGAAAAGCATGGGTTGTTGCCCCTTGTCGGTGGGTCGTACATCCCGCCTGCAATAGGCGAGCATGGCGTGCGAGCTGCAGCAATGGCAGTCAGGTAGGGGGCACGCGGTCGACAGGAGGGCGCTGGGGGGTGACGCAGAGGTAGGGCGGGATGGAGCGGGGGGTGCACAGCAGGTTGGCGAACCTGGAAGCGAGGCGGGCGGCACGTTTGGCCTTGAGGTCACGCCCACTGGCTGCAGTCGGTTTTGCAGGCAGTGGGCGCAAATAGCGATGGATACGTGTGATTCCGAGCATGAGGTACTGTGAGTCCTTTTTCGACTTTGGTAATCCTTTTTCAGCCTTGCACGTATGCGCCGTGACATGCAAGGCTTGGCCTTTCGCTCGTCTTGCACAACCAGGTGAACCGCCATGACCCAAGTTACCGACCAGGCCTTCTACGACCGTGCCGATGCGCACATAGAACTGGCCAACCAGCAGATCGACAGGGTCGAGGACCTGGGCAAGGTAAGCGCTTCGCTGACCTTTGGTGCCGCGCGCTTCAGCGCCTGGATGAGCGCCCGCAGTTTCAAGAGCGGCACAGAACTGGGCGCTGCGCGGGACGAGATCCTGAAATACTTCTGCGAGCAGTACCGGATGATGCTCGAAGATAACCTGGACGAGCATATCGAGCATTTTGACCAGTACATGTTGGGCAAGAATGACTAACACCGCAGGTCGCTCGCCACAGCCTCTTCAACACTTTTTGGTCAACACCTGCCAGCCCTGATGCGACCCCTGTGGGAGATCACACAGCCCTACGGGCTGCGCTGTCGCGCATAGAACTCAATTCATAAGCGCGACGCAGCTTGTGGGAGCGGGCGAGCCCGCGAAGAAACCAGCGCGCTGCATGGCACCGGCTGAGCCGGTGTTCGCGGGCATGCCCGCTCCCACAGGTTACTGCGTCGGCTTTGATCGCTGCGCTATGCCTGTGAGGGGCTGTTTGTCCGTGGTGGGGAAGACTCGATGCCATCGAGAATTGCCTCAATCACACCCTCGGCCATTTCAATCGCATGCAGGTTCGACCAGAACATGCCACGGCCTTCTTCGCGCATGTAGTCCAGGGCTTTGTAGCCGGTTTCATAAGCGCTGCGTAGGTACAGGGCTACATGGACCAGAGCGTCTTCGGCGGAAATGTTCGGGTTGACGGTGAAAAGGGGATCATGGCCAGCGTCGCAGCGGCCGAAGGGGCGGTTGGAGGTGCAAGGAAGAGGTGGATCGGGGACTATTTTCTTCAACATTGGAAAATGCTCCTCAAGGCCGCCAACCATCACTACCACGTGAATGGGTGGCGACTGTACGCGAGGTGGTAGACCCGGGCATTTTCCAATCCAGGCAGGCTCGAAAGCCTCCCACGCACAGCCGCCATAGACTGTCATGGAAAAAAGCATCTGGGCTACCACACCCGATCGCCAAGGTATTCGGCGACGGATAGAGCCTAGAGACACTGGTTCCCATTGAACAGGTGATGGCAGAGGATGCGACTCGTAGGATATTTCCGAAGTGGCCAACTGGACAGCTATTTTGGCAAAGATCAGAAAAGCCTGATCCAGGAAGCAAGCTACATGAGGTGCATGCGGGGTAGCGCTCTAGTCATCGGGGCTGCCAGTTGCTCGTCACAGCCTCTTCAGCGCCTTTTGGCCAACAACTGCCAGCCCTGACGCGATCCCGGTGGGAGCGGGCGAGCCCGCGAAGAAACCAGCGCGCTGCATGGCACCGGCTGAGCCGGTGTTCGCGGGCATGCCCGCTCCCACAGGTATTGCACCTTCGTCTTGCCTACGATATCGCCAGCCGGTGATGGTGCGGGCCGGACGACATGTCCGGCCCTTAACCGCCTGTTGCGCCCTGGGTCAGCGACGCAGCAGGCGAGAAATCACCAGTGTGACGGCGGCGGTGATGGCCAGTGCGGCGATAGGCTTTTCCTTGACGAACGAAGACACCGTGTCCACGGCATCACCATAGGTCTTGGTCACCTGGCCTGCCGCCTGACGTGCATCGCCTTCGGCTTCCAGTGCCGGGTCTTCGACCAGCCGGCCTACAGCGCTCTGCGCCTTGCCTGCAAGGTTCTCGGCAACACCTTCGATCTGTTCGCGTTTCATGATGGCTATGTTCCTTCCTGTAAGCGGCTTTGGGTTGACAGCACAGGGTTAGGGAGGTGAAGGGCCGCAATGGTTCCAACTACTCACCACCTTCAAGCCACACGCTCCTGCAACGAATCGCACGTGGCGTGGGTGGCGAGGCTAGCGCGCCTTCTTTTCCAGAATCCGCGCGCCGCTCCCTTCCTTGGCCAGCACATCCCCGGGGTTGCGCAACGGGCAGTCCTGCAGTGACAGGCAGCCGCAGCCAATGCAGTTGTCGAGGCTGTCGCGCAGCGCCTCCAGGGTACGGATGCGTGCATTCAGGTCTTCGCGCCAGGCCGTGGACATCTCGCCCCATTGCGCCGCTGTCAGCTTGGTGTTGGGCGCATAACGGCTCAACGCCTGTTTGATTTCCTGTAGCGGGATACCGGTGCGCTGCGCCACCTTGATGATCGCCAGCGTGCGCAGCACCAAGGACGGATAGCGGCGCTGGTTGCCTGCTGTACGTACACTGGCGATCAGCCCCTTGGCTTCATAAAAGTGCAGCGCTGACACCGCCACACCGCTGCGCTTGGTGACTTCGCCCACTGTAAGCATCCGCGTGTTGTCTGCTGCCATACCTGTCGACCTTGCCTTGGGTTGAGCGCCGTAAGGGCGCCTGAGGTTTTGGAACGGGTTACCCCGCTGCGCGATCCCGGCGCAACTGGGTAACCAGGGTAAAGCGGTCATGCGGGTGGATCGTCTCGGCCACGGCCATCAGGTCACCGTTCTCTTCGCGGTAGTGGCGAATGATCTGCAACGCCGCCGAACCCACCTGCGCCTTCAGCGCGTGGGCCAGCTCTGCCGTCAGCGCTAGCGCCCGTACCTGCTGGTCGATCACCGCGATCGCTCGGCCGTAATGTTGCTCGATCAGCCTGGCAATCGGTTGTTCGGGCTGCTCGCGGGCGCGTTCGATGACTTCGCCGTAGTCCCGCTGTGCATATACATGGGTGCAGCACAGCGGCGGCGCAGCCTGCGCCCCCGCCACGGCGATGCTCGACAGGCAAAAGTAGTGCTCGCCCGGCACCAGCCCCAGCCGTGCCGCCTGGCCCAGGTCGGCAACGAAGTGCTGCACATCGCGGATCTGCCAGCGCTGATCTGGCGCCAGCTGTGCCAGGTCGGCGACGCTGGCCAGCGACTGCGTGTAGCCCCCGCGGGGGCTGCTGGCCTCGACCCGGGTGCCGACGCGCTTGCGTCGCGATACCAGCCCCTGGCCGAGCAACTGGTCGATCGCGGCCCGTACCGTGTGCCGGCTCACACCATAAAGGTCGCACAGCTCGTGCTCGGTTGGCAGCAGGCTGCCCACCGGATACCGGCCACTGGCAATGCCTGCCATCAAGTCCTTGGCCACAGTGGCATAGCGCGTAGGGTTCATACCTGTGTTCTGCCTCGCACCTGTCGTCGGCCCAGAGTGTACCAGCGACCTGCGCCGGGTGGTCGGCGAGCAGGCTGCACCTAGCGGTGCAGCCCAGCATCCACGGGGCCCGCTGACGTTATTCAGGTGTTCTGCCTGGCCCGCAACAGCATCGCCGCCAGGGCACACCCGAGCAAGGCCAGGCACGCCAGGTAGAACGCGTCGCTGTAGGCCATCAGGTACGCTTCGCGGCGAATGGTTGCCGCCAACCCCTCCAGCGCCTGTTGCTGCTGCGGCAACCAGCTCTGCACCGTGTGGTTGATGCGTTCCTGCATGCCCGGCTCGAACACGCTGACCTGCTCGTGGATGCGTTCGCTGTGGAAACGCTCGCGCGTGGCCACCAGCTGGGTCAACCCGGCCGTCCCCACCGCGCCCCCCAGGTTGCGCAGCATCGAGAACACGGCCGACGCCGACCCGGCTTCACGCTTGTCCAGCCCGGCCACCGCCAGCACCGACAACGCAACCATGATGAACGGCTGGCCGATGCCACGTACCACAGTGGATGGGATGATCACGTTGTCGGCACTGTCGGCGCTCAGGCTTGCCCCCAGCCAGCAACCCAGGGCCATGATCAGGAAACCGCTGGCGACCATGAACTTGGCGCTGGTCCAGCCCATCAGCCGCGGCATCATGGGCGCCAGCAGCAACTGCACCACCCCATAGGCGATCAGTGCTACACCCACGTCGTGGGCGCTGAAGCCCTGCAGTTGCGACAGGTAGTTGGGCACCAGGAACACCAGGCCGAAGGTTGCCGCGCCGAAGATGAACATGGCCACACTGGCGACGCCAAAGTTGTAACGCCCCAGCAAGCGCAAATTGATGAAAGCGCGCTGGCCGCGCAGTTGGGTAACCACGAACACCACCAGGGCAATGGCGGCGATCGCGCTCATGCCAATGATGAACGATGAGCCGAACCAGTCCAGCCTACCGCCTTCTTCCAGCACGATCTGCAAGCCACCCAGGCCGATGACCATGGCCGCGATACCCAGCCAGTCGCCCTTGCGCAGCAGCGCGAGTTGCATTGGCCTGGCGTCGATCGACCAGGCGATGGCGAACAGCAGGGCGATACCCGGGAACAGTTGCAGGTAGAAGATCCAGCGCCATGAATAGGCGTCGGTCAGCCAGCCGCCAATCGACGGCCCGGCCGCCTGTGCCACGCTGTTGGCCAGGCTGAACAGCGCCATGCCCATGGCCATCTTGCTGGCTGGCAGCTCGGTGATGATCAACTGGAACGACAGCGGGATCAGCACCGCGCCGGCCGCACCCTGCACTACGCGCAGGGTGATCATCGTTTCCAGGTTGGGGGCCCATGAGCAGGCCACCGAGGCCAGCAGGAAGATCAGCGAGCCGGTCCACATCACCCGGCGCAGCGAAAACACTTCGACCAGCCACGCGGTCAGCGGGATCATGACGATTTCCGCCACCAGGTAGGCGGTGGAGATCCATGAGCCTTCCTCGAAGCTGGCGCCCAGCGAACCCCGGATTTCCGGCAGCGCGGCGCTGGTGACATGCACGTTCATGCCGGCCATGAAGCAGCCGAACAGGCCGCCGAGCACGGCGACCCAGGCGCGCAACGAGACGGGTTGCTCAGTGGCCATCGGCAACCTCGGCAGGGCGGGTGTCGACGATGCTCACCACCGACATGCCCGGCAGCAGCTGCGGGCCTGCGGGCGCTGGGTCGAGCAGGATGCGCACCGGGAAGCGCTGGACGATCTTGGTGAAGTTGCCAGTGGCGTTGTCCGACGGCAGCAGGGCGAAGACATTGCCCGAGGCGGGGGAGAAACTGGCCACACGGCCGTGCAGTGGCTGGCCGGCAAAGCTGTCGACGCGGATTTCCACGGGTTGCCCGGGGCGCATGCGGGCCAGTTGGGTTTCCTTGTAGTTAGCGACCACGTAGGCCTGCTGTACCGGCACCACTGCCAGCAGCGGCTGGCCGGGCACCACGTACTGGCCAGCACGCACGCGGCGTTGGCCCACGATGCCAGCGAGCGGGGCGCGAATCACGGTGTCGTGCTGGTCCTGGCTGGCCAGTTGCTGGCGAGCCTGGGCGTGGGCCAAGGCGGCTGCGCGCTGTTGCAGTTCGGCGTCGGCCTGGGTAGAGCGGGCCTTGGCCATGGCCAGTTGAGCGCGTTGTTCGCGCAGCGCGGCCTGGGCCCCTTGCAGCGCCGCTTGTGCCTGGGCCGCCTGGGCGTTGGCACTTTCCAGCCGCTGCGCGGTGGCCGCTTGATCGCGTACCAGGCCGCGGTAGCGGTGCACGTCCAGGGCAGTGCGTTGGCGTTCGGCGGTGGCGCTGCGCACGGTCGCTTCAGCCTGCTGGATGGCGTGCTGGCGCTGGTTGATGCGCTCGGCCGCCAGCTGTTGGCCTGCCTGTGCGGCGGCTAGTGCTGCCTGGGCTTCGGCCACGCTGGCCTGGGCCTGCTCGACACGTGCGCGGTAGTCCTGGTCTTGCAGCCGTACCAGTACATCGCCGGCCTGGACTGGCTGGTCGTCCGCCACTTCCACCTTGGCAACATAGCCGGCAACGCGCGGGCTCAGTGCCACCCAATCGGCACGGACATAGGCATCGTCGGTGGTCTGCAGGTAGCGGCCGGTGGTGAGCCAGTAGCTGGCGAAGGCCAGCACCGTGACGGCCGCCAGGCTGCCGCCGGCGATCCAGGCCTGGCGGCGACGTGGTCTGGGGCTGGCTTGCTGTGCTGCTTCGGCGGGGGCGTTCTGTTCTACGGCGGCATTCATGTTCGGTTTCCATTTCTGATGTTGGGGCTGCTGCGCAGCCCATCGCCGGCAAGCCAGCTCCCACAGGGACCGCGCTGGCCTTGGCGTTCGTTACAGGGCAGCCACTCCCTGATCATTGAAAAAGCGTTCGGCCCAGCGCGGTCCCTGTGGGAGCTGGCTTGACGGCGATGGGCCGCATCGCGGCCCTGTTGGTTGTTGCTGCGAGCTACCACCGCCCACCCAGCGCGCGGAACAGGTTGACCTGTGCCTGCGCCAGGCGCCCTTGGGCCTCGACCTGGCTGGCGCGCAAGCGGATCAGTTCGCGTTCGCTGTCGAGCAATGCCAGGCCGTCCACCGTACCGGCGCGGTAGTTGTTCTGGGCCAGGGCAAAGCCCCGCTCGCTATGGCCAAGCGCTGCCTCCAGTGCCTGCAGGCGCTGCCGCTCACCGGCGTAACGCGCCAGGGCCTGGCGCACGTCCTTCAGCGCATTCAACGCTACGCCCTGGTAGCGGGCGACCTGCGCCTGCTGCAATGCTCGAGCCTTGCCAACCCGCGCGCGATTGGCCTTCAGGTTGGGAAACTGCCAGTGAATCAGCGGGCCGATCCCGAACATCACCGCGCGGCTGTCGCCGAGGTCGGCCAGGTGAGCGGCGGAGGAGGTCAATGAGGCGCCGAAGCTGACCTTCGGGTACAGGTCCGCCCGGGCGATTTCGGTCTCCAGCGCAGCAGCCCGCAGTTCCCGTTCTGCCTGGCGCAGATCCGGCCTTCGCTCAAGCAGGCGCCACCCATCGCCAAGCGGTAGCGGCACCGATACCGTGGGGATGGCGCTGCAGTCGCCTACCGGTGCCGCAACCGCCTGGCCACTGAGCATGGCCAGTTCGTAAAGCGCCATTTGCCGCCTGGCAACGAGCATCGGCAGTTGCGCCCGCACCTGCTCACGCAAGCCCAGCAGCCGCTCGCTGTCGAGCGCCGTTGCCACGCCGGCCTGTTGCTGGCGTTCACTCAGTTGCACGCTGCGCTCAAGGCTTTGCAGCGACTGCCTGGCCTGGGCCAGGCGTGCGCCATACACGCATTGAGCCAGGTAGGCGCGGCTGGTCTGGGTGACCACCTGCAGGCGTACCAGGTCCCGTGCTGCAGCGCTGGCATCGGCTTGAGCGCGGGCGCGCTCGATGGCCGCACGTACCTGGCCCCAGACATCCACCTGGTAGGCCAGCTCGATGCCGGGGCTGAATTGCCATTGTGACGGCGCATGACTGTCAGTGGCCTCGGCCAGGGTCTGGTCATCGGCGCTCTTGCCATAGGTTGCGCCAACCTCCACCGCAGTGGTGGGCCAGCGCCGCGCGTCGAATTCACCGATACCCGCCAGCATGGCCTGCATAGTGGCGTCTGCCTGGGCCAGGTCCTGGTTATGCGCCAGGGCCAGCTGTACCCAGTGGTTGAGTTGCGGGTCCTGGAACAGCGCCCACCATTGCGCGGGTAACGGCTGCTGGCTGACCCCCGCCGGCAGGTCTGCCAACGGGTTTGCCTGCAGCACGGGTGGCGGCGCGGCGGGGGCCGGCTGCCGCGTGCACGCCGTGAGGGCACCCAGCACGGCGAGCGTGGCGCCCAGCCGGGCAGCAAAGGGAGAAAAGTGCAGTAAAGGCATCACACAGGTCACTTGAAGGGGGTGATGCGAGGTTAACCAGGGATGGGGAAGCGGCGCTGTCGCGAGCAGGACAAGCCTGCGCGCAAGCGGGACAACCTGTTCAGTGACCGCGTGTGAGGTTGTGCTGCCAGTCACTCGGCGCGTAGCCGAGGATGCGCTTGAACATGGCGGTGAACGCGCTTGCACTTTGGTAACCGTGCTCCAGCGCCACGTTGAGAATAGGCTGACCCTGCGCCAGGCATTGCTGGCTGAGCATTACCCGCGCGCGGGCGCGCCACTCGCCATACGACATGCCCAGTTCGCGTTGAAACAGCCGCGCCACGCTGCGCGCACTCAGGTTCAACTGCGCGCCACACTGCGCCAGCGTCAGGTCCTGGGCCGGGTACTGGAGAAAGCCCTCGCACCAGGCACGCAAGCGCGGGTGCGAGGGCGTGGGCACGAAGGCATGGATGCGCCGAGCGGCGGACAACTCGTTAAGGATCAATGCCCGCGCATGCTCGCCGTCACGCCGGTCGAGCATGCGTGACGCGGCCAGGATCAGTTCGCGCAGCAAGCCGGATACCACGATGACCTGGCAGCACGCGATGCCGGCGTCGAGCAGCAACGTGCGCATGCTCACCACGCCCTGCATGCGGATGGCGTGGCTGACCCCGGCAGGCACCCACAGTGCATGCCCGCCGGGGATCACCCAGTCGCCTCCCGCGCTGCTGACGCGCATTACACCGCTGGCGGCATAGATCAGCTGGTCTTCAGCGTGGCAATGGCTGGCAACCTGGTCGCCGTGGCCGTAGTCCATTTCCAGTGTTCGCATTCAAGGCATCCTCGATATTGGATCCAATTATACGGCGGTGGATTTTCATCGGGTTGCGATGGTGGGCATGGAAAAGGGGTGAGCAAGACAAAAATGGCTGTTTGGCAGTTGAACGTGGTGAATTATTGCCAGGCGAGTGCTACGCGCAACAAATAAAGCGGCTTCTGTTGTCAGAGCCAGACATCATTGACGGCGGTGCGCTCGCCGCCCTCATGCCCGGTGTTCAGAATGCCGCGGGGCTCGATCATCATCAGTTTCGCTTCGCCCTCTGCGGCTGTCCTGTGTTCGATACCGCGCGGCACGACGTACAGCTCACCGGGATTGACGTACACACAGCCATCGGGCAGATCGATGCGCAGAACACCCTCCAGCACCAGAAACGCTTCGTCGGTTTCCGGGTGTGCGTGCCAGATGAATTCGCCTTCGATGCGCACCACCTTGAATTGGTAGTCGTTCATTTCGGCAACGACCCTGGGGCTCCACTGCTGCTCGATCAGCGACGCTTTGTGCAGCAGGTTGGCAGGCTGGGAGGGGATACGGGCTTCAGACATGACAATTCCTCGTTGAGTGGAGTGGCCAGCCTAACGGTCTGCAACATGGGCATCTTGTACGATCCTGCAAGTCAGCGGGTGGGGCGCAGGCGCTCCAGCCAACGCAAGGGCGGCACCCCATAGCAACGGGTGAAATGCCGAGTCATGTGGCTCTGGTCATGAAAGCCGGCAGCAAGGGCCGCATCGACCAGGCTGAACCCGTCGACCACCATGCGCCGCAAACAGTCCAGGCGGCGCAAGGTGACGAAGCGGTAGGGGCTGGTGCCGTACAGCGTGCGAAAATCACGCGACAGGCTCCAGCGCTCACGGCCGCTGGCCTGTTCGAGCATGTCCAGGGTAATGCTCTGGTGCAGGTGCGCCATGATGAAGGCTCGGGCACGTTCGGCGGCTTGGTAGTCCAGGCGCTTGCGCCCGCGTGGTTTGCCGCCGACCGCCAACAAGGCCATGGCCAGGTCGTACAGGGCGTCCTGCTGCTCCAGCGGCTCCAACGGGTGGTCCACGGCCTGTACCAGTGCCTCGCTGGCCTGGTACAGCCGGGGGTCGCTGGACAGCCCGCCAGCGATGAAGGGCAGCGGCTGGCCACCCAGCACGTTCTGGATCAGGGCCGGGTCTACGTAAGCCATGCGGTAGCGAAAGCCTGCGTTGGTGCCGGCCATGCCGTCATGCAGCTCGTCCGGGTGCAGCACCAGGGTGTTGCCGGGTATGCCGTGGCGCAGCGAGCCCTTGTAATGGAAGCTTTGCACGCCGGCCAGGGTTCGCCCGACCGAGTAGGTATCATGACGATGCGGGTCGTAACCGTGGCTGCCGAACCAGGCCTCGATACGCTCGATGCCGCCCGGCTGGTCGCTGCGGATTACCCAGTCGGACGGTGGCGGGTCAGCTTTACGGTTCATCGCGGTGGGAGCCTGGGCGGAGCACGGCTGGGGCGGCCGTGAGGGGGTGGGAAGCAAGGGTAACCGGACTGTCCGTTGTCGGGCAATCAGGTCGCCGCCAAGGGCCGTGCTGCCAGGTTATCTACCAACGTTGACTCGACCAGGGTGCTTGTCGATGCTGAAATCGAGCATGCACAACTACAATGGGCCGGGAGCGCCAATGAACCGCAACGAACTGCGCAAAGCCGATATCAACCTGATGGTGGTGTTCGAAGCGCTGATGCAGGAGCGCAACCTTACCCGCGCGGCAGAAAAGCTGTTCGTCGCCCAACCTACGGTCAGCGCTGCGCTGGCGAGGTTGCGGGCGATGTTCAATGACCCGTTGCTGATCCGTGTGGGCAACCGCATGGAGCCATCGGCCCGCGCCCAGGAGGTGATCAAGCACCTCACGCCTGCGCTGGATGCGATGTCTGTGGCCCTTAGCCTGACCCACGACTTCGACCCGCTTTCCAGCAAGATGACCTTTCGCATCGGTTTGTCCGATGACGTCGAGTCCGGGCTGTTGCCGCCGTTGTTGCGGGCGCTGCGGGTCGAGGCGCCGAACGTGGTGGTGGTGGTGCAGCACGTGGATTACTGGCGCATTCCCGACTTGCTGGCGGCGGGTGATGTCACGGTCGGCATCAGCCAGACCCGGGGCCTGCCGGCCAATGCCAAGCGCAAGGTATTGCGCTGCATGCAGGCCAGGGTGGTGCGCGCCGACAAATCGACCACGGCGTTGACGTTGGATGAGTTCTGCGCCCGCCCGCACGTTCAGGTTTCGCCCACGGCCAATACCCACGGTGTAGTCGATGACTGGCTCAAGGAGCTGGGGCGCGAACGCCAGGTGGTGTTGTCGGTGCCGCAATTCAGTACGCTGCCGGCGATCCTGGCCGGTACCGAACTGCTGGCCTGCTGCCCCGATTACGCCGCCCAGGGGATGGAGCGCTGGGGCAACCTGCAGGCCGAGCAACTGCCGTTCGCGGCCACGGCGCTGGAGCTGGCCATGGTCTGGCTGAGCACTACCGACAATGACCCGGCCGAGCGCTGGCTGCGCGGCCGCCTCGAGCACTACATGGGCGGTATGGCCTAGCCGGCAGAAGGGTGCTTAAAGGCCCGCTTCCAGGTCCAGCAGGTCCTGCACGGTCTGCCGCCGGCGGATCATCCGCAGTGCGCCGTTCTCGATCAGGAACTCTGGCAGCAGTGGCCGGCTGTTGTAGTTGGACGACATCGATGCGCCATAGGCCCCGGCATCGTGGATCACCAGCAGGTCGCCCACCTGTGCTTGCGGCAGGTCTTGCGGGGTGAGTTCCTGGTCGTCCTGGGTGAATACGTCACCCGACTCGCACAGCGGCCCGGCCACCACGGTTGGCTGGCGTGGGCGCTCCACCGGCTGGCCGTTGGCATCGAGCAGGGTCATGCCGTGGTACGCGCCGTACATGGCCGGGCGCATCAGGTCGTTGAAGCCGGCGTCGATCATCACGAAGGTATTGCGCCCCACCTGTTTCACCGCCCGCACCTCGGCCACCAGGTAGCCGCACTCGGCCACCAGGAAGCGGCCGGGTTCGATCTCCATACGCACCGGGTGGCCGAGCATCGCTTCGATTTCCTTGCGTGCCACTGCCCAGGTCTGGGCGTAGCGCTGCAGGTCGACCGGCTTGTCGCTGCTGCGGTAGGGGGTGGAGAGCCCGCCCCCGATGGAAAATGCCTCGATGTCCACCCCCAGGCGGCCGACCAGCTCGATCATCGAGCGGGCTACCTGTTCCAGGTGCTGGTAATCCACGCCCGAGCCAATGTGCATGTGCACGCCGACCAAGTGCAGGCCGTGTGCCTTGATCACGCCCAGCGCTTCGTCCAGCTGCTCATGCCAGATGCCGTGCTTGCTGTTTTCACCGCCGGTGTTGGTCTTGCGGCTGTGGCCGTGGCCAAAGCCGGGGTTGATGCGGACCCACACGCGGTGCCCAGGGGAGCGCTCGCCCAGCTGGCGCAGCATGTCGATGGAGCCAGCGTTCACTTCGATCTTTTCTGCCACCACCCGCTCCAGGGTAGGCCGGTCCAGTGCATCGCAGGTCAGCACCACGCCGGCCGGGTCGCCCTGAACGCTGGCGCCGGCAGCGAAGGCTCGCTCCATCTCGCCCAGCGACACGGCGTCCAGCACCAGGCCGTGGCCGCGCATCAGGCGCAGCACGTGCAGGTTGGGGTTGGCTTTCTGGGCGAAGCGTACGGTGTCGAACACCTTCAGCTGTTCGACACGCTCGGCGATGGTGCCGGTGTCGTAGGCCCACAACGGCGAGCCATGTTGGCGCACTGCCTCGGCCAGGAGGGTGAAGGGTGTTGTCATGTTGGCGCTACTCGCTCAGGTGATACCAGGAATGAAAGCAGGATGCGATAAAGCAGGAATTCAGAAAAATAGCTTTTTTTCTGTCGGCCATTCATATCTGATATGGCCACTGTCATTACGCAGGGCGTTGCCGTGAAATTGTCCGTCCGCCATATCGAAGTGTTCCGCGCCATCATGGCGGCGGGCAGCGTCACCGCTGCAGCTCGCCTGCTGTTCACTTCGCAGCCCACCGTCAGCCGCGAGCTGGCCCGGCTGGAGCAGGTCACCGGGCTGAACCTGTTCCAGCGCGAAGGTGGGCGGCTGGTGCCGACAGCCCAGGCACTTCTGTTGATCGAGGAGGTGGAGCGCGCCTATGTCGGGCTGGAGCGGATCGACCGCTTTGCCCAGGCCATTCGCAATTTCGAGCAGGGCCGGTTGGCCATCACCTGCCTGCCGCTGTTCTCGCAAACCCTGCTGCCCAAGGCCTGCCAGCGCTTCCACCAGCAGCACCGGGGGGTGAGTGTGAGCATTCTGGCCCAGGAATCGCCGTTGCTGGAGGAGTCACTGGTGGCCCAGCAGCACGACCTGGGCCTGACCGAGGTCGAGCAGATACCCCGCGGGGCGTATGGGGAGCGGCTGTTCAGCGCCAACATGGTGTGCGTGCTGCCCGAACACCACCCGTTGCAGGCCAAGGCCGAGCTGGCGTTGAGCGATTTTCACGAAGTCGATTTCATCAACCTGGCCAGCCTGGACACCTACCGCCAGCAACTGGACCAGCACTTCCGCGCGGCGGGTGTGAACCGCCGAACGGTGATCGAGACGACCAGTGCGGCCTCGGTCTGCGCCATGGTGCGCCAGGGCCTGGGGGTTGCCATCATCAACCCGCTGAGCGGGCTGGAGGCCGCGCAGGGCGGGCTGCCGATCCGGCCGTTGCGGGTATCGGTGCCATACCAGGTGATGCTGATCCGCCCGGATCATCGGCCGGCTTCGGCTGCGGTGGAGCCGTTTTGTGAGGCATTGCGGGCGCAGGCTAAAGCAATGCAACAAGCGCTGGCATGATCAGGGGCTACGCGCGGCGTATGAAGCCCTAAAGCTCGCAGACGAAGGTGCCAGTGCCGGCCAGGATGTTCTCCAGGGTTTCCTTCACCTCATCCAGGTCACTGAGGTCGCTGGTCAGGTTGATTTCCAGCACCTCATCCCCCTTCAGCGCATCGCGGTCACCGGCGGCCACTTCGATCAGCAGGCGCTTGGCACTCAAGGTCACTTTCAGCCCGTCCAGCGTCGACGGCTCGTCATCCAGGGTCAGGTCGACGGTGTCTTCGTCCGGGTAGCGGGTAAGCAGGAACATCTGGCCCTTGTCGCTATGGCAGCACAGGGTCGCCATGTTGTCTTCCTCGTCATCGCAAGGGGTGGCGAACAGCAGGGCGGTGTTGATTTGCATGAGCAGGCTCGGATTAAAGGAAACGGAAGGGAATTCTGACAGTCTTGGCTACATGCATAAACGTAAAGTTACCGCCCCTTGACCGAAATTGTCGCAGCGCTGCAAGCCTTGATGACCGATCAGTCGTTAAGCTTCGCCAAGCCCGGGCGTGCCTGCGCACGTTCCACCTCTGGTTTTTACCGTCCGCCTTGCCACGGGTTGGCTATCGTTGATCCGTAAATGGCGCACGCAGCGACGCTTCAACTATTACAAAGCCCAAGCGGAGTACCACAGATGGCGTTCTTCACCGCAGCCAGCAAAGCCGACTTCCAGCACCAACTGCAAGCGGCCCTGGCGCAGCACATCAGCGAACAGTCCCTGCCACAAGTGGCGCTGTTCGCCGATCAGTTCTTCGGCATCATCTCTCTGGACGAACTCACCCAGCGCAGGCTTTCCGACCTGGCCGGCTGCACCCTCTCAGCCTGGCGCATCATCGAGCGTTTCGACCCCCAGTACCCGCAAGTACGCGTGTACAACCCCGATTACGAACGTAACGGCTGGCAGTCGACCCATACCGTGGTCGAGGTGCTGCACCACGACCTGCCGTTCCTCGTCGACTCGGTACGCACCGAGCTCAACCGCCGTGGCTATAGCATCCACACCCTGCAAACCACCGTGCTCAGCGTGCGCCGGGGCGCAAACGGCGAGCTGCTGGAGCTGCTGCCCAAGGGCAGCCGGGGCGAGGGTGTGCAGCACGAGTCGCTGATGTACCTGGAGATCGACCGCTGCGCCAACGCCGCCGAACTGGCCGTGCTGACCCGCGAGATCGAACAGGTGCTGGCTGAGGTTCGGGTGGCGGTCGCCGACTTCGAGCCGATGAAAGCCAAGCTGCAGGAAGTGCTCGCCAAGGTGGAGCAAACCGCATTCGGCCCGGCGCAAAACGAGAAGGGCGAGGTCAAGGCCTTCCTTGAGTGGCTGCTGGACAACCACTTCACCTTCCTCGGCTATGAGGAATTCACCGTCGCCAGCACTGCCGATGGCGGCCAGATGGTCTACGACGAACAGTCGTTCCTCGGCTTGCCGCGCCGCCTGCGTGTGGGCCTGACGGCCGACGAACTGCGCATCGAAGACTACGCCGTGGCTTACCTCAATGAGCCGCTGCTGCTGTCGTTCGCCAAGGCCGCGCTGCCCAGTCGCGTGCACCGCCCGGCCTACCCGGACTATGTCTCGATTCGCCAGCTGGACGCCGACGGCAACGTCATCAAGGAGCACCGCTTCATGGGCCTGTACACCTCGTCGGTGTACGGCGAAAGTGTGCATGCCATTCCGTACATCCGCGTCAAGGTCGCGGAAGTGGAGCGCCGCTCGGGCTTCGATCCCAAGGCTCACCTGGGCAAGGAGCTGGCTCAGGTGCTGGAGGTGCTGCCGCGCGACGACCTGTTCCAGACGCCAATCGACGAGCTGTTCACCACGGTCATGGCGATCGTGCAGATCCAGGAGCGCAACAAGATCCGCGTGTTCCTGCGCAAGGACCCGTACGGCCGCTTCTGCTACTGCCTGGCCTACGTGCCGCGGGAAATCTACTCCACCGAAGTGCGGCAGAAGATCCAGCAGGTATTGATGGAGCGCCTGAAGGCCAGCGACTGCGAGTTCTGGACGTTTTTCTCCGAGTCGGTGCTGGCCCGCGTGCAGTTGATTCTTCGGGTCGACCCGAAAAACCGCATCGACATCGACCCGCAGCAGCTGGAGCGCGAAGTGGTGCAGGCCTGCCGCTCGTGGCGCGACGACTATTCGGCGCTGGTCGTGGAGAACTTCGGCGAAGCCCAGGGCACCAACATCCTCGCCGACTTCCCCACCGGCTTCCCGGCGGGCTACCGCGAGCGTTTCGCCGCCCACTCGGCGGTAGTCGACCTGCAGCACGTGCTCAACCTGTCGGAAAGCAAGCCGCTGGCGATGAGCTTCTACCAGCCGTTGACCCAGGTCGGCGAGCGCATCCTGCACTGCAAGCTGTACCACGTGGACACGCCGCTGGCGCTCTCCGATGTGTTGCCGATTCTGGAAAACCTCGGCCTGCGCGTACTCGGCGAGTTCCCGTACCGGCTGCGCCATGCCAGTGGCCGTGAATACTGGATCCACGACTTCGCCTTCACTTACAGCGAAGGCCTTAGCCTGGATATCCAGCAGCTCAATGACACCCTGCAGGACGCGTTCATCCATATCGTGCGCGGCGATGCCGAGAACGATGCCTTCAACCGCCTGGTGCTGACTGCCGGCCTGCCTTGGCGCGACGTGGCACTGCTGCGCGCCTACGCCCGTTACCTCAAGCAGATCCGCCTGGGCTTCGACCTTGGCTACATCGCCAGCACCCTGAACAACCACACTGACATCGCCCGTGAGTTGACCCGGCTGTTCAAGACCCGCTTCTACCTGGCGCGCAAGCTGACCCAGGACGACCTGGACGACAAGCAGCAGCGCCTGGAACAGGCCATTCTGACCGCGCTGGACGAGGTGCAGGTACTCAACGAAGACCGCATCCTGCGCCGCTACCTGGACCTGATCAAGGCCACCCTGCGCACCAACTTCTACCAACCGGACGCCAACGGCCAGAACAAGTCGTATTTCAGCTTCAAGTTCAACCCGCGGCTGATTCCCGAGCTGCCCAAGCCGGTGCCCAAGTTCGAGATATTCGTCTATTCGCCACGGGTCGAGGGCGTGCACCTGCGCTTTGGCAACGTGGCCCGTGGCGGCTTGCGCTGGTCCGACCGCGAAGAAGACTTCCGCACCGAAGTGCTCGGCCTGGTCAAGGCCCAGCAGGTGAAGAACTCGGTGATCGTGCCGGTGGGTGCCAAGGGTGGCTTCCTGCCGCGGCGCCTGCCGCTGGGCGGCAGCCGTGACGAGATCGCGGCCGAAGGCGTGGCGTGCTACCGCATCTTCATTTCCGGCCTGCTCGACATCACCGACAACCTCAAGGATGGCGGCGTGGTGCCGCCGGCCAACGTGGTGCGCCACGACGATGACGACCCGTACCTGGTGGTGGCCGCCGACAAGGGCACCGCGACCTTCTCCGACATCGCCAACGGCATTGCCATCGACTACGGTTTCTGGCTGGGCGACGCCTTCGCCTCGGGCGGTTCGGCCGGTTACGACCACAAGAAAATGGGTATTACCGCGCGCGGCGCCTGGGTCGGCGTGCAGCGGCACTTCCGTGAGCGCGGCATCAACGTGCAGGAAGACCCGATCACCGTCATCGGTGTGGGGGACATGGCCGGCGACGTATTCGGCAATGGCTTGCTGATGTCCGAAAAGCTGCAATTGGTGGCCGCGTTCAACCACTTGCACATCTTCATCGACCCCAACCCCGAGCCGGCTTCCAGCTTCGCCGAACGCAAGCGCCTGTTCGACCTGCCGCGCTCGGCCTGGACCGACTACGACACCAGCATCATGTCCGAAGGCGGTGGCATCTTCCCGCGCAGCGCCAAGAGCATTGCCATCAGCCCGCAGATGAAAGAACGCTTCGCCATCGTAGCCGACCGCCTGACGCCGACCGAGTTGCTGAACGCGTTGCTCAAGGCCCCGGTCGATCTGCTGTGGAATGGCGGGATCGGCACCTACGTCAAGGCCAGTAGCGAAAGCCACGCCGACGTCGGCGACAAGGCCAACGACGCGCTGCGGGTCAACGGCAACGAGCTGCGCTGCAAGGTGGTGGGCGAGGGTGGCAACCTGGGCATGACCCAGCTTGGCCGGGTCGAGTTCGGCCTGCACGGCGGGGCGACCAACACCGACTTCATCGACAATGCCGGTGGCGTGGACTGCTCTGACCACGAGGTCAATATCAAGATCCTGCTCAATGAAGTGGTGCAGGGTGGCGACATGACCGAGAAGCAGCGTAACCAGCTGCTCGGCAGCATGACCGATGAAGTCGCCAGCCTGGTGCTGGGCAACAACTACAAGCAGACCCAGGCGCTGTCGCTGGCCGCCCGCCGCGCCCGCGAACGCATTGCCGAGTACAAGCGCCTGATGGCTGACCTGGAGGCGCGGGGCAAGCTGGACCGTGCCATCGAGTTCCTGCCCTCCGAGGAGCAACTGGCCGAACGCCTGGCCGCCGGCCATGGCCTGACCCGCGCCGAGCTGTCGGTGCTGATCTCGTACAGCAAGATCGACCTCAAGGAGCAGTTGCTGAAGTCGCAGGTGCCGGACGACGACTACCTGACGCGCGACATGGAAACCGCCTTCCCGCCGTCGCTGGTCAGCAAGTTCGCCGAATCCATGCGCCGCCACCGCCTGAAGCGTGAAATCGTCAGTACCCAGATCGCCAACGACCTGGTCAACAATATGGGCATCACCTTCGTCCAGCGTCTCAAGGAGTCGACTGGCATGAGCCCGGCCAACGTGGCCGGGGCTTACGTGATCGTGCGCGACATCTTCCACCTGCCGCACTGGTTCCGCCAGATCGAGGCCCTCGACTACCAGGTGCCGGCGGAGGTCCAGCTGACCTTGATGGACGAGCTGATGCGCCTGGGCCGCCGTGCAACCCGCTGGTTCCTGCGCAGCCGCCGCAACGAGCAGGACGCCGGGCGCGACACCGCGCACTTCGGGCCGAAAATCGCGCAGCTCGGGCTCAAGCTGGATGAGTTGCTCGAAGGCCCGACCCGCGAACGCTGGATGGTGCGCTACCAGGGCTTCGTCGAGGCTGGCGTGCCGGAACTGCTTGCGCGCATGGTGGCCGGTACCAGCCACCTGTACACGTTGCTGCCGATCATCGAAGCGGCTGACGTTACCGGGCATGAGCCGGCGCAGGTGGCGAAGGCGTTCTTCGCCGTGGGCAGCGCGCTGGACCTGACCTGGTACCTGCAGGAAATCAGCAACCTGCCGGTGGAAAACAACTGGCAGGCGCTGGCCCGCGAGGCCTTCCGTGACGACATCGACTTGCAGCAGCGGGCGATCACCATTTCGGTCCTGCAAATGGCCGACGGGCCGCAAGACATGGACGCCCGTGTGGCGCTGTGGGCCGAGCAGCACCGGGTGATGGTAGAGCGCTGGCGCGCGATGCTCGATGACCTGCGCAATGCCAGCGGCAACGACTATGCGATGTATGCGGTGGCCAACCGCGAGCTGGTCGACCTGGCCATGAGCGGGCAGGCCGCGGTGGTGCCTGCTTAAGCTGCAAGCTGCAAGCTGCAAGCTACAAGCTACAAGCTGCAAGCGGACCTCACTGGTTTCGCTTGCAGCTTCTGGCTTTAGCACCGTTTAGATCCTGTACACAGCCCCCGCTTTTTCTTGAAGCTTGAAGCTTGAAGCTTTCCTACTTGAACCGCCGCTCCACGCCTTTCTCCACCAGGATCTTCGCCGAAATCTCTTCCACCGAAAAATGCGTGGAATTGATGTTGGGAATGTTCTCCCGGCGGAACAAACTCTCCACCTCGCGCACTTCGAACTCGCACTGGGCAAAGCTTGAGTAACGACTGTTGGGCTTGCGCTCGTGGCGGATGGCCGTGAGGCGGTCAGGGTCGATGGTCAGGCCGAACAGCTTGTTGTGGTGCTTTTTCAGCACTGCCGGCAACTGCAGGCGTTCCATGTCGTCTTCGGTCAGGGGGTAGTTGGCGGCGCGGATGCCAAACTGCATGGCCATGTACAGGCAGGTGGGGGTCTTGCCGCAGCGCGACACACCCACCAGGATCAGGTCGGCCTTGTCGTAGTAGTGCGTGCGCGCGCCGTCGTCGTTGTCCAGGGCGAAGTTCACCGCCTCGATGCGTTCCATGTAGTTGGAATTGCCGCCGATCGAATGGGACTTACCCACGGAATACGACGAATGGGCGGTCAATTCCTGCTCAAGTGGGGATAAAAACGACGAAAAGATGTCGATCATGAAGCCATTCGACGTGGCCAGGATCTCACGTATGTCCTGGTTGACGATGGTGTCGAAGATGATCGGGCGCACACCGTCACGCTCGGCCGCGGCATTGATCTGCTGGACCATGGTCCGCGCCTTGTCGGGCGAATCGATGTACGGCCGGGTGAATTTGTTGAACGGGATGCTCTCGAATTGCGCGAGCAGACTCTGGCCCAGGGTTTCGGCTGTGATACCGGTGCCATCGGAGATGAAGAACGCGGTTCGTTTCATTTGCGACCTGGGCCTTAAGCTGATGAAGATTCTTGGATATGATAAGTTCGGTTTGCCGAATGCGGCTGTCGACATTCTGCCACATTTGCAAAGCCTATTTTCCAGGTACAGGCCACAAACGCCCGGCCAAGTCATAGCGTACAGGCGGGCGCCCTTTGAGCTTTTCCAACACAGTTAGTGGAGAGATCACCTTGGTAGAGTACGTAGTTTCCCTCGATAAGCTCGGCGTCCATGATGTGGAGCATGTGGGGGGCAAGAACGCATCCCTGGGCGAGATGATCAGCAACCTTGCCGGTGCTGGTGTATCGGTGCCGGGCGGCTTTGCCACTACGGCGCAGGCGTACCGCGATTTTCTCGAGCAGAGTGGCCTCAATGACCGGATCCATGCGGCGCTCGACGCCCTCGACGTGGATGACATCAACGCCCTGACCAAGACCGGCGCGCAAATCCGCCAGTGGGTCATGGAAGCCGACTTCCCGGCGCGTCTGGATGCGGAAATCCGTACGGCGTTTGCCGAAATGGCCGCTGGCAACGACAACATGGCCGTTGCCGTGCGCTCCTCTGCCACTGCTGAAGACTTGCCGGACGCCTCGTTCGCCGGCCAGCAGGAAACGTTCCTCAACATTCGCGGCGTGGACAACGTGATCCGCGCGGCCAAGGAAGTGTTCGCTTCGCTGTTCAACGACCGTGCCATTGCCTACCGCGTGCACCAGGGCTTCGATCACAAACTGGTCGCCCTGTCTGCCGGTGTGCAGCGCATGGTTCGTTCCGAAACCGGCACCGCCGGTGTCATGTTCACCCTCGATACCGAGTCGGGCTTCCGCGACGTGGTGTTCATCACCGGCGCCTATGGCCTGGGTGAAACCGTGGTACAGGGTGCGGTAAACCCCGACGAATTCTACGTGCACAAGAACACCCTGCAGGCCGGCCGCCCGGCTATCCTGCGCCGCAATCTGGGCAGCAAGGCGATCAAGATGGTCTATGGCGATGAAGCCAAGGCCGGCCGTTCGGTGAAAACCGTGGAAGTCGACCGCGCCGAACGTGCGCGCTTCTGCCTGAGCGACGCCGAGGTCAGCGAACTGGCCAAACAGGCGATGATCATCGAGCAGCACTACCAGCGCCCGATGGACATCGAATGGGCCAAGGACGGTGACGACGGCAAGCTGTACATTGTCCAGGCCCGCCCCGAAACCGTGAAAAGCCGCTCCAGCGCCAATGTCATGGAGCGCTACCTGCTGAAGGAAAAGGGCACGGTCCTGGTTGAAGGCCGTGCCATTGGCCAGCGCATCGGCGCCGGCAAGGTCCGCGTGATCCACGATGTGTCGGAAATGGACAAGGTGCAGCCAGGCGACGTGCTGGTTTCCGACATGACCGACCCGGACTGGGAACCGGTGATGAAGCGCGCCAGCGCCATTGTCACCAACCGCGGTGGGCGTACCTGCCACGCGGCGATCATCGCCCGTGAGCTGGGCATCCCGGCCGTGGTCGGTTGCGGCAACGCCACCCAGGTGCTCAAAGACGGCCAGGGCGTCACGGTTTCCTGCGCCGAAGGCGACACCGGCTTCATCTTCGAGGGTGAGCTGGGCTTTGACGTCAAGCAGAACTCGGTCGATGCCATGCCCGAGCTGCCGTTCAAGATCATGATGAACGTCGGCAACCCGGACCGCGCCTTCGACTTTGCCCAGTTGCCCAACGCCGGTGTCGGCCTGGCGCGTCTGGAATTCATCATCAACCGTATGATCGGCGTGCACCCCAAGGCACTGCTGAACTACGCAGGTCTGCCTGCCGACCTCAAAGACAGTGTCGACAAGCGCATTGCCGGCTACAACGACCCAGTCGGCTTCTACGTCGAGAAATTGGTCGAGGGCATCAGCACCCTGGCCGCGGCCTTCTACCCGAAAAAGGTCATCGTGCGCCTGTCGGACTTCAAGTCCAACGAGTATGCCAACCTGATCGGCGGCAAGCTGTACGAGCCGGAAGAAGAGAACCCGATGCTGGGCTTCCGCGGTGCCTCGCGCTACATCAGCGAGTCGTTCCGTGACTGCTTCGAACTCGAGTGCCGCGCGCTCAAGCGCGTACGCAACGAGATGGGCCTGACCAACGTCGAAATCATGGTGCCCTTCGTGCGTACCCTGGGCGAGGCCAGCCAGGTCGTCGACCTGCTGGCCGAAAACGGCCTGGCCCGTGGCGACAACGGCCTGCGCGTCATCATGATGTGCGAGCTGCCGTCCAACGCCATTCTCGCCGAGGAGTTCCTGGAGTACTTCGACGGCTTCTCGATCGGCTCCAACGACCTGACCCAGCTTACCCTGGGCCTGGACCGTGACTCGGGCATCATCGCCCACCTGTTCGACGAGCGTAACCCGGCCGTGAAGAAGCTGCTGGCCAACGCCATTGCTGCCTGCAACAAGGCTGGCAAGTACATCGGCATCTGCGGCCAGGGCCCGTCGGACCACCCAGACCTGGCCAAGTGGCTGATGGAGCAGGGCATCGAGAGCGTGTCGCTGAACCCGGACTCGGTACTCGAAACCTGGTTCTTCCTCGCCGAAGGCCAGGGCGCAGCCTGACGCAATAAACGCGGGGGGGCGTCTGGCGTGCCCCCGCCTGGTTTTTTCCAGGGCGAGTTCCAGCAATGGATCCCGCCCTTTTTTGTGCACCAAGCAACCTTATGCAAAGCAGTAGCCGTTTATTTCCCGTGGCCTTGCTCAGTGCCGAGCGCCGCGGCGACCTCAGTGAAGACGTGTACCGGATCAAGGCCGGCAACAGCCCTGATCCCAGTGTGGAGTTGGCCGTTACCCGTCTGGGGCTGGCCGACCAGGAGCAGGCCCAGGGCGTGCCGGTGATTCTGCTGCATGGCAGTTTTTCCAACCGGCGTTTCTGGTATTCGCCCAAGGGCATCGGCCTGGGGGCCTATCTGGCACGGGCCGGTTTCGACGTATGGATCCCGGAAATGCGTGGCCATGGTCTGTCGCCACGCAATGCGGCCTGGCGACTCAACACCGTAGCCGGCTATGCCCGTGAAGACCTGCCAACCATCAACGCCTTCGTGCGCGAACAAGCCGGCCAGGCGCCGCATTGGGTGGGCCACTCACTCGGCGGGACAACCCTTGTGGCAGCGTTGGGTGGCGGTTTTCTGAGCGCCGACGAGGTTGCGAGCGTGGCCCTGTTCGGCACACAGGTCAGCCGCGTGTACTGGCCGTTGAAGGTCCCGCCAGTGGCCTGGGGCGCGAAGTGGCTGCTCAAGCGCTGGGGGCAGATTTCCGGGCCGCGCTTCAAGCGTGGGCCAGAGGACGAACCACTAGGGCTGGCCCTGGAAAGCCTGCGCTGGCATGGCCTGTTCGGGCGTTTTGGCGACAAGAAGCAGGATTGGTGGGCAGGGCTGGCCGAGGTCGATGTGCCGCTACTGGCAGTGGCCGGCGCCGGCGACTTCCAGGACCCGGTGTGGGCCTGCCGCAAGCTGTTTGAACAGGTGGGGGGCGAGCGCAAGCAGTTCCTGCGGCTGGGGCGTGAAGAAGGTTTCGACACTTTCGGGCATGTCGACATGCTGGTGAGCAAGGCTGCGCAGGTGCAGGTGTGGCCGCTGGTGGAGCGCTGGCTGCGTAACCCGCTGTTGCCGGTGCATGCGTCCACAGTGGTTGCAGAGCCTGTGCCGGTCAGCTGAGTTTGCGTCGCCTGTGCTGGCCTCTTCGCGGGCGCGCCCGCTCCTACAGGTACTGCACAAGCCTGCGAACCTGTGACAATCCTGTGGGAGCCGGCTTGCCGGCGATAGGGCCGGCACAGGCAAAACACACATGACTATCTAGTCCCGGATGACTGCAATGGGCTCTACGGTGTAGCCTTGGCCGATACCCGCTTTCGTTGTGACTGACAGGAGCTTCCCATGCAGCATTACGTAACGCCCGACCTGTGTGACGCCTACCCGGACCTGGTCCAGGTGCTGGAACCGATGTTCAGCAACTTCGGTGGCCGTGATTCGTTTGGCGGCCAGATCGTTACCATCAAGTGCTTCGAGGACAACTCGCTGGTCAAGGAGCAGGTCGAACTCGATGGCAAAGGCAAGGTGCTGGTAGTCGATGGCGGTGGGTCGCTGCGTCGGGCATTACTGGGGGACATGCTTGCCGAGAAGGCTGCCAGAAATGGCTGGGAAGGCTTGTTGATCTACGGCTGCGTACGCGACGTCGATGTATTGATCCAGACCGACGTCGGCGTGCAGGCGCTGGCCAGCCACCCGATGAAGACCGACAAGCGCGGCATCGGTGACCTCAATGTGGCAGTGACCTTCGCCGGCGTGACGTTCCGCCCGGGCGAGTATGTGTACGCCGACAACAATGGCGTGCTGGTGTCGCCAAGCCCGTTGAAAATGCCGGAGTGATGCGCCGCACGCGCTGATGGAGCTTTGATGTTCGAGGAAGACAACGCGCAGTGGGGGCTGGTACATGCCCTGGTGCTCGATGGCAAAGGCGGCGCGCGCTCGATTGCCCGTACCGAACTGGCCGACCTGCAATTGCAGCCCCAGCAGAGCCTGTGGCTGCACTGGGATCGCAGCCACCCGCAAACCCGTACCTGGCTGTTGCATGAAAGCGGCCTCAGCGAGTTCGCCTGCGAGCTGCTGCTGGAGGAGAATACCCGCCCGCGCTTGCTGCCCATGGCCGATGAACAACTGCTGCTGTTCTTGCGTGGGGTCAACCTGAACCCGGGTGCCGAGCCGGAAGACATGGTCTCGGTGCGCATTTTCGCCGAGGCGCAGCGGGTCATCTCGCTGCGCTTGCGGCCCCTGCGCGCCAGCGACGAGGTGCTCCAGCTACTGGAACAGGGCAGGGGGCCCACATCCGCATCCGAACTGCTGCTGCTGATGGGGGAACTGCTGACCGAAAAGGTACAGGGGCTGGTCAGTGACCTCGCCGAACTGGTCGACCTGGAAGAAGAAAAGGTCGAATCCGACGAACGGTATACCCCCGAACAAGGCAGCCTGCAGCAGATCCGTCGGCGGGCCGCTGGGTTGCGCCGGTTCCTGGCCCCGCAACGGGAAATCTATGCCCAGTTATCACGCAGCAAGTGGGGCTGGTTCGCCTATGCCGATGCCGATTACTGGAACGAGCTGAACAACAGCCTGATCCGCTACCTGGAGGAGCTGGAGCTGACCCGCGAGCGCGCCGCGCTGGTGCTGGAGAGCGAAGACCGTCGCCGCAGCGAGCGGATGAACCGCACCATGTACCGCTTTGGCATCATCACCTGCATTTTTCTGCCGATGAGCTTCATCACCGGGCTGCTGGGCATCAATGTCGGTGGCATTCCGGGGGCGCAAAACCCCTACGGCTTCCTGTTCGCCTGCCTTGTGGTGCTAGGGCTGGCGGTGGGGCAGTGGTGGTTGTTCCGCCGGTTGCGATGGGTATGAAGCGTGGGCGGGCTGCAGGCGTACATCACACCATTCGAAACATTCGTGCCAATCGGACGTGTGACCCATCGCCGGGCCATCTCGTCTCTAGCTGACACTGCGCGAGGTGCACATGCACGATCCGTTTGAAGAATCCCTGCGCGACCTGCTCAAGGCGTCACCCTCCGGCAACGACCGGGACGACCGGGATGACGCTGCCTGCTTGGGTCGCGTGCTGAAAACCGCCAACCGCCAGGTCGGTGCGGGTGATCTGTTCAGCTTGCTTGGCCGCTGGAGCCAGGCGCTGCTGATTGCCGTGAACAATGGCTCGGCGCATGTCGCGCCGGTGCGTCGACACACTTCCCGCAACGCTGCCGCTGGCAGCAAAGCAGATAAGGCCGATTGAATATGGAACTCGATCTCTGGACCCAGAGCCTGGTCACCGCGATGACCGCCCTTTGGACCAAAGTGGCGAACTTCATCCCTAACCTGTTCGGCGCATTGGTCGTGGTGCTGCTCGGTTTCGTGGTAGCCAAGCTGCTCGATACACTGCTGTCCAAACTGCTGGCCAAATTCGGCCTGGACCGCCTGATGGCGGGTACCGGCCTGACCAAAATGCTGGGCCGGGTCGGCATTCAGGTGCCCATTTCCACCCTGATCGGCAAGATCGTCTACTGGTTCGTACTGCTCATCTTCCTGGTTTCCGCCGCTGAATCGCTGGGCCTGGAGCGGGTTTCGGCGACCCTCGACATGCTTGCCCTGTACTTGCCGAAAGTGTTCGGCGGGGCCCTGGTGTTGCTGGCCGGCGTGCTGCTGGCACAGGTGGCCAATGGCCTGGTGCGCGGTGCTGCAGAAGGCATTGGCCTGGAGTATTCGGCTGGCCTGGGGCGGATCGCGCAAGGGCTGGTCATCATCATCAGCATTTCGGTGGCCATCAGCCAGCTGGAGGTGAAAACCGACCTGCTCAACCATGTGATCGTCATCGGCCTGATTACCGTTGGTCTGGCGGTTGCCCTGGCCATGGGCCTGGGCAGCCGCGAAATTGCCGGGCAGATTCTGGCCGGCATTTATGTTCGCGAGTTGTACCAGGTAGGCCAGCAGGTGCGGATTGGAGAGGTCGAAGGGCTCATCGAGGAAATCGGCACGGTGAAAACCACGCTGCTGACCGAGGAGGGGGAGCTGGTGTCGTTGTCCAACCGCGAGCTGCTGGAACAGCGAGTCAATAGCCGCTAACCGCGTGAAAGCTGTTAATGTATGCCGCCGCGAAATTCGACCCACGGGGTCGCGCGGCGACATTGACCTGACTGTCGGCCAGATCCGTTTTGAATAAAGTTCCTACGCCGCCCATGCGTTATGACCCTCGCGAGCTCACCGACGAAGAGTTGGTGGCGCGTTCGCATGAGGAGCTGTACCACGTCACCCGTGCCTATGAGGAGCTCATGCGGCGCTACCAGCGGACCCTGTTCAACGTCTGTGCACGTTATTTAGGGAACGACCGTGACGCGGACGATGTCTGTCAGGAAGTGATGCTCAAGGTGCTGTACGGTCTGAAGAACTTCGAGGGTAAATCCAAGTTCAAGACCTGGCTCTACAGCATCACCTACAACGAGTGCATTACCCAGTACCGCAAGGAGCGCCGCAAACGCCGGTTGATGGATGCCCTGAGCCTGGACCCTGTTGAAGAGGCGTCCGAGGACAAGGCACCGAAGCCGGAAGAAAAAGGCGGGCTGGACAAGTGGCTGGTGCATGTGAACCCGATCGACCGCGAGATCCTGGTGCTGCGTTTTGTCGCAGAGCTGGAGTTCCAGGAGATCGCCGACATCATGCACATGGGCCTGAGCGCTACAAAAATGCGATACAAGCGCGCGCTAGACAAGCTTCGTGAGAAATTTGCGGGTCTCGATGAAACTTAGTGGTCTGCAAATATCTCTAATGAATCGGCGAGTTCTGCTAGACTTGCCGTCGAGTTGTCCCCCTTGTTTATGGTGGGACTGCTTAACTATCACCAGATGGGGATTTAACGGATGAAATTGAAAAACACCTTGGGCTTGGCCATTGGTTCGCTCGTAGCCGCCACCTCGATTGGCGCTATGGCACAAGGTCAAGGCGCCGTCGAGACTGAAATCTTCTACAAGAAAGAATTCTTCGACAGCCAGCGCGACTTCAAGAACGACGGCAACCTGTTCGGCGGCTCGATCGGTTACTTCCTGACCGACGACGTTGAACTGCGTCTGGGCTACGACGAAGTGCACAACGCTCGTGGCGACGACGGCAAGAACATCAAGGGCTCGAACACCGCCCTGGACGCCGTTTACCACTTCAACAACCCGTACGACGCTATCCGTCCGTACGTTTCCGCTGGTTTCTCGCACCAGTCGCTGGGCCAGACCGGCCGTGGCGGTCGTGACCACTCCACCTTCGCCAACGTTGGCGCCGGTGCCAAGTGGTACATCACCGACATGTTCTACGCCCGTGCTGGCGTTGAAGCCCAGTACAACATCGACCAGGGCGACACCGAGTGGGCCCCAAGCGTTGGTGTTGGTCTGAACTTCGGCGGTAGCCCGAAGCAAACCGCAGCCCCCGCTCCAGCACCTGTTGCTGAAGTTTGCTCCGACTCCGACAACGACGGCGTGTGCGACAACGTCGACAAGTGCCCAGACACCCCGGCCAACGTTACCGTTGATGCTGACGGCTGCCCGGCTGTTGCCGAAGTCGTTCGTGTTGAGCTGGACGTGAAGTTCGACTTCGACAAGTCGGTCGTCAAGCCAAACAGCTACGGCGACATCAAGAACCTGGCTGACTTCATGAAGCAGTACCCACAAACCACCACCGTGGTTGAAGGTCACACTGACTCCGTGGGTCCAGACGCTTACAACCAGAAGCTGTCCGAGCGTCGTGCCAACGCTGTCAAGCAAGTCCTGACCCAGCAGTACGGCGTAGAATCCAGCCGTGTTGACTCGGTTGGCTACGGCGAAACCCGTCCGGTTGCTGACAACGCCACCGAAGAAGGCCGTGCTATCAACCGTCGCGTTGAAGCTCAGGTAGAAGCCCAGGCCAAGTAATTGGTTTGAAGCTTCACGAAAAACCCGGCCTCGGCCGGGTTTTTCTTTGGCTGGATTTTACCGGCCGGCGGGCCGTGGCTGTCAGCCGGTAGCGGTCACCCACTGCTGAGCGACCTGCGCCCCAACCACCTCGCCAATCACCAGGATCGCCGGGCTACGCAAAGCGAACCCACGCGCATCCTCGACCATCCCCTGCACATCGCTCCTGCACTCGCGTTGCTCGGGGAGCGAGGCATTCTCGATCATGGCCACCGGCATGCCGGGTGCCATTCCCCCGTCCAGCAACCCTTGGCGGACCTGCTCCAGCCTGGCCACGCCCATGTACACCACCAACGTGGTGCCAGCCTGGGCCAATGCTGCCCAGTTCAGTGCGCTGTCATCCTGGGTATGCGCGGTCACCAGCGTTACCCCGCGGCTGACGCCCCGCGAGGTCAGGGAAATACCGCACTGCGTGGCGCCTGCCAGGCCTGCGGTGATGCCGTTGACGATTTCCACCTCGATACCATGCCCCTGCAGCCACAGGGCCTCCTCGCCGCCGCGGCCGAAAATGCATGGGTCGCCGCCCTTGAGCCGCACTACACAGCGCCCTTGGCGGGCGTGGCGCAACATCAGGCGCTGGATGAACGCCTGTGGTGTCGAGCGGCAGCCACCACGCTTGCCCACTGCAATAACCCGCGCCTGCGGGCAATGTTCCAGCACTGCCGGGTTGACCAGGTCGTCGACCATCACCACTGCCGCTTGCTGCAAGGCGCGTACAGCCTTGAGGGTGAGCAGTTCCGGGTCACCCGGGCCGGCGCCGACCAGCCACACTTTTGCATTCATCCGCGTTTCCTCATTGGCAAGCTGCATTCAGCCCTTGAGCAGGGCGAGCAGTAATATCAAGTTGATCAGTAGCGACAGCACGGCCAGGGTGCGCCAGACTTTCAGTGGCTCGCGCTCCAGCAATGGCCGTGGCCGCCCGGGCAATTCCTGGCGGTCGCCCCGTTCGAGCAGCAGCAACCAGTGTTCGGCGGTTTCGAAGCGCTGCGCCGGGTCGGCGGCCACGGCCTGCTGCAGGTGGTGCTGCAGCCACTCCGGCAGGTCGGGCCGGTAGCGCGCAGGGTTGACCGGTTGGCCGAAGCGTGGCCGCTGAAAAGCTTCCACTTCCCCGTACGGGTAGTGCCCGGTCAGCAGGTGATACAGCGTCACGCCTGCGGCATACAGGTCCTGGCGTGGGCTGGGCGGCAGGCCGTCAAAGGCTTCCGGGGCGATGTAGGACGGGGTGCCGGGCAAGGCATGTTGCGGGTCTTCGCAGAGCCCGGGGCAGTACGCCAGGCCGAAGTCCAGCAGGCGCAACTGGCCATCGCAGCCCAGGTGCAGGTTGTCGGGCTTGATGTCGCGGTGCAGCAGGTTGCGCCGGTGCAGCACCCCCACCGCCTGTAGCAACTGCCGGGCGAGCTCCAGCCACTGGGCCAACGGCAGTGGGCCATTTTCGGCCAGCAGCGCGGCCAGGCTCTGGCCAGGGTATTCGCGCATCACGTAGTACAACTGCTGGCGCTGGCTACAGGCGTGCAGCTCGGGGAAGTGCCGGCCGGCGACCCTGCGCATGAACCACTCTTCGAGCAGCAGGGCCTGCGCCGCACCAGGCTCCTGCCGCCGCTCGGGCGGCAAGGTCTTGAGCAGCCACGCCTGGCCTTGGCCATCGCGCACCCGGTACAACAATGACTGACGGCTGTGCGCGCGCAGTTGTTCGACCTGCCAGCCATCGATCAAAAGGCCTGGCCGTAATGGCTCGGGCACAGGCCAGTGCTGCAGTTGCGCCAACGTGTCGCCAAGGTTCGCCGTGCCCAGTTGGTCGACCTGCACGAGCATGGCGCTGGCGTTATCCTGGCTACCGTTGAGGTGGGCGCTGGCAACCAACGTGTCCACGGCCAGCTGCAGGTCGGGTTGCTCGCGCAGCACCGCCTGGATGTGCTGGTCGCCCAGGCTGGCCCAGACACCGTCGCTGACCAGCAGATAACATTCACCCGGCTGCAATTCGCCTTCCAGGTAATCCACCAGCAGATGCTGGTCCAGGCCCAGCGCGCGTTTGAGTACATGCTGCATGCCGGGCTGGTCCCAGACATGGTCTTCGCTCAGGCACTGCAGCTGGCCGGCGTGCCAACGATACACCCGGCAGTCGCCTACGTGGGCCAGGGTGAAGCGCCGCCCACGCAGCACCAGTGCGCTGAGGGTGGTCAGCAACGGCTGACCATTCCCTTGGGCGCGCAGCCAGCGGTTCTGTGCCAGCAGCAGGCGGTCGAGGGCTTGGGCCACGCCCCAGGTGGCCGGCGTGGCGTAGTAGTCCAGGGCCAGCGCCTGCAGGCTGGCCCGCGCGGCAAGGCCACCGTCGGCACATTGGCTGACCCCGTCGGCCAGGGCGAACAGGTAGCCCTTGCTGGCGGCCAGTTCGGGCGCCGGGGTGACCAGGCGCAAGGCATCCTGGTTTTCCGCGCGTGGCCCGGTGGCACTGGCCTGGGCAAAGCTCAGTTGCAGGCTCATGGGTGTGCCTCAGACCCGCGCTGCGGTCACGGCCGCCGAGCCCCAGGTGGTGCGCCAGCGTTGTTTCACGCCGTGCAGGCCGAACCAGGCCAGCAGGCCCAGGCTGGCGAACAGCCACAACCCCATTTGGTAGTCGCCAGTGTGCTGCTTGATGGTGCCCAGCCCTGCCGCCAGCAGGAAGCCCCCCATACCACCGGCCATGCCGATCAGCCCGGTCATGACGCCGATTTCCTGGCGGAAGCGTTGCGGCACCAGTTGGAACACTGCGCCATTGCCGGCACCCAGGCCGAGCATGGCGCTGACGAACAGGGCCAGGGCGGCGGCCGCGGAGGGCAGGTTGAAGCCGACGGCAGCAATGCAGATGGCCGCTACGCTGTACATGCCCAGCAGCGTGCGGATGCCGCCAAAGCGGTCGGCCAGGGCGCCACCGAGCGGGCGCATCAGGCTGCCGGCGAACACGCAGGCCGCCGTGTAGTAGCCGGCGGTGACCGGGCTCAGGCCGTACTGATCGCTGAAGTAGCCAGGCAGGGCGCTGGCCAGGCCGATGAAACCACCGAACGTAACGCTGTAGAAGAACATGAACCACCAGCTGTCGCGGTCGCCCAGTGCCTTGAGGTAGTCGGCCATGGCTTTGGGCTTGGGCCGTTGTGGGGCGTTACGTGCCAGCAAGGCGAATACCACCAGCGCCAGCGACAGTGGCAGCAGTGCAAAGCCGAAGACATTGTTCCAGCCAAAGCCGGCTGCCAGTGCCGGGGCGAGCAGGGCCGCGAACACCGTGCCCGAGTTGCCGGCCCCGGCGATGCCCATGGCCTTGCCTTGATGCTGTGGCGGGTACCACTGCGAAGCCAGTGGCAGCGACACGGCGAACGAGGCGCCGGCAAAACCGAGGAACACGCCCAGCAGCAGTGCCTGTTCATAGCTGTGCACGCCCAGGCGCCAGGCAGCGGCCAGCGCGACGATGACCACCACCTGGCCGATCAGCCCGGCGGTCTTGGGCGACAGGCGGTCCACCAGCACGCCCATGGCAAAGCGCAGGATGGCCCCGGCCAGGATCGGCACCGCCACCATCAGGCCCCGCTGTTGTGCGCTCAGTTGCAGGTCGGCGGCAATCTGCACCGCCAGCGGGCCCAGCAGGTACCAGACCATGAAGCTGAGGTCGAAGTACAGAAACGCGGCGAACAGCGTGGGCACATGCCCGGACTTCCAGAAGCTGGTACTCATCGAACACCTCACTCGGTCATGCAACGGAACGAAAAAGACGCCGCCACCCGCTCCACGGCTGTGGAGGGGCGAGCGACGTCTTTGTCGGAATTTAAGTGGGGCAACCGCCGTTGGTTACCGGTGCGTTTTGTTCAGCAAGAGATGGGCCAACTGTGCCTGGGCAGGCTGGCCAGGTAGTGCACTGGCACCCTCAGCCGAGCATCTCGTGCATGGCGATGATCTGCTCGGCCACCTGGATCAGCTTTTGTTGGCGGCTCATGGCCTGGCGGCGCATCAGGGTGTAGGCCTGTTCTTCGTTGCAGTCTTTCATTTTCATCAACAGGCCCTTGGCCTGCTCGATACGCTTGCGTTCAGCCAGTTGCTGGTCGCGCGCCAGCAACTGGGCGCGCAGGGCCTGGTCGCTTTCGAAGCGAGCCATGGCCACGTCCAGAATCGGCTGCAACCGCGCCGCATGGATACCTTCCACGATATAGGCACTGACCCCTGCCTGGATCGCCTGGCGCATTACCCCGGGGTCGTGTTCGTCAGTGAACAGCACGATCGGTCGGGGTTGGTCACGGCTGACCAGCACCACATGCTCCATCACATCGCGGTCCGGTGAATCGGTGTCGATCAGCACCACGTCCGGGCGCACCGTTTCGACGCAGGCGGGCAGGTCGATGGTCAGGCCTGGGGCTTCGGTGACGTCGAAGCCGGCCTCGGTCAAAGCGGCTTTGAGGCGGCCTAGTTTGCTCTGGGTGTCGTCGATCAGCAGGATACGCAGCATGGTCGTCCCCCCTTACCTGCCAACCTGGGCGTCGGGCAGCGCGCCCAACGCATGCAGCCTGAAGCTACGGGCATAGCCGTAGGGGTCGCTGCCGTCCCAGCGGCTACCGTCTATCAGCAGGCTGCTGCGCATGGGGTGCGCCGGGCATGCCACGCCCAGGCTCTGGGCGGCCTCGGTGTACAGCGCCAGTTGTTGGACCTGGCCTGCGACCTGGTGGTAATCCGGGTCTTCGCGCAGCAGGCCCCAGCGGCGAAACTGGGTCATGAACCACATGCCGTCGGACAGGTAAGGGAAGTTGGCTCGACCCTGGTCGAACAGGCGCAGGGCGTGCGGGTCTTGCCAGTGGTTGCCCAGGCCGTCCTGATAGTGGCCCAGCAGGCGTGGCTCGATGCTGGCCAGCGCGGTGTCCAGGTAGGCACTGCCACTGAGCAGTTGCGCGGCGCTGCGGCGGTTGTCCGGGTTTTGCTCGATGAACCGGCTGGCAGCGAGGATCGCCTTGATCAACGCGCGCGCGCTGTTGGGGTATTGTTCGGCGAAGGCGCGGGCACAGGCCAAGACTTTTTCCGGGTGGTCGGGCCAGATCGACTGGCTGGTGGCCAAAGTGAAGCCCTGGCCTTTGGCGACCGCGTCGGCGGCCCACGGCTCGCCGACGCAGAAGCCGTCGATGCGCCCGGCCTGGATGTGTGCGGCCATCTGCGCAGGCGGTACGACTACGCTGTCGACGTCACGCAATGGGTGGATGCCCTGGCTGGCCAGCCAGTAATACAGCCACATGGCGTGAGTGCCCGTGGGGAAGGTCTGGGCAAAGGTCAGCCGTGGGCCATGTTGGTGCACCAGCCGCGCCAGCGCCTCAGGGTTGGTCACGCCTTTACGTTGCAGGGTTGGGGACAGGTTGATGGCTTGGGCGTTCTGGTTCAGCCCCATGAGCACGGCCATGTCGCTGCCCGGCACGCCACCGATGCCCAAGTGCACGGCGTAGACCAGCCCATACAGGCAGTGCGCGGCGTCCAGTTCGCCACTGACCAGTTTGTCCCGCAGGCCGGCCCACGAGCCCTGGCGCTTAAGGTTGAGGGTCAGGCCGTGCTGCTGGGCGAAGCCCTGGGTGGCGGCGACCACGACCGAGGCGCAGTCGGTGAGGCCCATGAAACCGATGTTGAGGCTGGGTTTCTCCGGCGCGTCGCTGCCGTTGACCCAGGCCAGGGGCGTTGCTCGGGGTGCAGTGTTCACAAGGTTCCTCGCCCATACTGATAAGGCTGTGGGCACTTGGGGTGCAACCGATGTGCCATTTACGCGATCACCTCGCTCCGCAGCCCCACGATGTGCTGTCATGCCGGCGCCGCGCTAGCTATAATCGCCCCCTCACTCACCCTGAGCCTTGCCCGCCCATGTATACCCTGGCCCGCCAGCTGCTGTTCAAGCTTTCCCCGGAAACTTCTCACGACCTGTCCCTGGACCTGATCGGCGCCGGTGGCCGTCTTGGCCTCAACGGCATGCTGTGCAAGCAACCGGCGGCGTTGCCGGTATCGGTCATGGGCTTGAACTTTGCCAACCCGGTCGGCCTGGCCGCCGGCCTGGACAAGAATGGCGCGGCCATCGACGGCTTTGCGCAGTTGGGCTTCGGTTTCGTCGAAATCGGCACCGTCACGCCGCGCCCGCAGCTGGGCAATCCCAAGCCTCGGCTGTTCCGCCTGCCGCAAGCCACCGCCATCATCAACCGCATGGGCTTCAACAACCTGGGTGTCGATCACCTGCTTGGCCGTGTTCGTGCGTCGCGTTACAGCGGTGTGCTGGGCATCAACATCGGCAAGAACTTCGACACCCCGGTCGAGCGCGCGGTGGACGACTACCTGATCTGCCTGGACAAGGTGTATACCGCTGCCAGCTACATCACGGTCAACGTCAGTTCGCCGAACACCCCGGGCCTGCGCAGCCTGCAGTTCGGCGATTCGCTCAAGCAACTGCTCGATGCCCTGGCCGAGCGCCGTGAGCAGCTGGCTGCTGCACATGGCAAGCGCGTGCCGCTGGCGATCAAGATCGCCCCCGACATGAGCGACGAAGAAACCGCCCTGGTGGCGGCTGCGTTGATGGAGTCGGGCATGGATACAGTGATTGCCACCAACACCACGCTGGGCCGTGAGGGTGTCGAAGCGCTGCCTTATGGGGGCGAGGCAGGTGGCCTGTCAGGCGCGCCGGTGCTGGAGAAGAGCACCCATATCGTCAAGGTGCTGGCGGGTGAATTGGGTGGGAAGTTGCCGATCATTGCCGCCGGTGGCATCACCGAAGGGCGCCACGCTGCCGAGAAGATCGCTGCTGGGGCGAGCCTGGTGCAGATCTATTCGGGCTTCATTTACAAGGGGCCGGCGCTGATTCGCGAAGCGGTGGATGCGATCGCGGCGATGCCTCGCTAGCCTGGCGGGGTTTGCCAGCGCATGAAAAAGGGCCCCTTGAAGGGGCCCCTGGGCCTAAGCCCGCCGCCCGGTTGGGGCGTGCATGGTAAATCGAATTCAGTGTCCTCGATCAGCCTACGGCGTGATTTTCGTTGAGTCTATGGATGCCAGCGGTGCCAGTCATACCGTCCCAGTTATCGCCGCGACCTTCACGCCAGCCGTTGATCCAGGCTTGGCGAACAGAAGGAAGATTGAATGGGCAAAGTTCGCGGGATTTGCCGGTTACCCCGTATTGGTAGCCACGTGAATATGCTCTTTCCAACGGATCACGCTTAAGTCTTCTCATAGGGTGTTGCCCTCACTTGTTGACTGTAATGTCCCGTCGGCCTCTCCGAGGCCGGGCAGAGTCTTTCTGCCGGTTTGCGCTCGCTGCCGGCGTGGCGAGCTGAATGTGCCGCCTCGTTGCGAAGCGGCCTGAGACCAGTTCTATCGAATGCGAGTCACGGTGTGAATGATCGATTTGTCATAAGGACGTAACGTTTGTGAGGGTGTGGGGATAAGTAAAGAAATGCGACTCAACCTTATTTAGAGTTGAGCCCGCTACGATCGGGGTTTGCCGATCATTGACGTCATTTTGCCAGCGTCAGTCAAGGAACAGAGAAATAATTTGAAATGCGACGAAGGGTCACACAGCGCTCTACGTCGCCAGAATTTTTCGTACTGCCTGATGATCTAAGCTGTCTTTGCCACCCGGCGAAGCGCAGATCTGTCAGGTGGCCCGGCCCGCTGCGGCACACGAGTGTGCCCAACCGGCCACCTGCACGCCTGCTGGAAAGGCGTGCGGGCAAACATCGCGGGGCGATGCGTCGCCTCGTCAGTCAATAGCCCAAGGCTCTGGAATATTCATGTCGGACCGTTTCGAACTCTACCTCACCTGCCCCAAAGGCCTTGAAGGCCTGCTTGCCGAAGAGGCCAAAAGCCTTGGCCTGGACGAAGTGCGTGAGCACACCTCGGCCATCCGCGGCGCCGCCGACATGGAGACCGCCTACCGCCTGTGCATCTGGTCGCGCCTGGCCAACCGGGTGCTGCTGGTGCTCAAGCGTTTTTCCATGAAGAACGCCGACGACCTGTATGACGGTGTGCACGCCGTGGACTGGGCGGACCACCTGGCGGCCGATGGCACCCTGGCTGTCGAGTTCAGCGGCCATGGCTCGGGCATCGACAACACCCATTTCGGTGCGTTGAAGGTCAAGGATGCCATCGTCGACAAGCTGCGCAACCGCGAAGGCCTGCGCCCGTCGGTGGAAAAGATCGATCCTGACGTTCGCGTGCACCTGCGGCTGGAGCGCGGCGAGGCGATCCTGTCCCTCGACCTGTCCGGGCACAGCTTGCACCAGCGTGGCTATCGTCTGCAGCAGGGCGCCGCGCCGCTCAAGGAAAACCTGGCGGCTGCTGTGCTGATCCGTTCCGGCTGGCCGCGTATTGCCGCGCAAGGTGGTGCGCTGGCCGACCCGATGTGCGGTGTGGGTACGTTCCTGGTAGAGGCCGCCATGATTGCTGCCGATATCGCGCCCAACCTCAAGCGTGAACGCTGGGGTTTCAGCGCCTGGCTCGGCCACGTGCCGGCGCTATGGCGCAAGGTGCATGAAGAAGCGCAGGCACGTGCTCAGGCTGGCCTGGCCAAACCCCCGCTGTGGATCCGTGGCTACGAGGCCGACCCGCGGCTGATTCAGCCGGGCCGTAACAACGTGGAGCGCGCAGGCTTGGGTGACTGGGTGAAAATCTACCAGGGCGAGGTCAGCACCTTCGAGCCGCGCCCGGACCAGAACCAGAAAGGCCTGGTCATCAGCAACCCGCCCTACGGCGAGCGCCTGGGTGATGAAGCCAGCCTGCTGTATCTCTACCAGAACCTTGGCGAGCGCCTGCGCCAGGCATGCATGGGTTGGGAGGCTGCGGTATTCACCGGTGCGCCGCAACTGGGCAAGCGCATGGGCATTCGCAGCCACAAGCAGTACGCGTTCTGGAACGGCGCGTTGCCGTGCAAGCTGCTGTTGTTCAAGGTGCAGCCTGACCAATTCGTCACCGGTGAGCGTCGCGAGGCACCGGCCGACACCGGTGAGGTCGGCCAGCAGGTGCCCGTCACCAGCGAGCCGGCCCGCCTGTCGGAAGGGGCACAGATGTTTGCCAACCGCCTGCAGAAAAACCTCAGGCAACTGGGCAAATGGGCCCGGCGCGAGCAGGTCGACTGCTATCGCCTGTACGATGCCGACATGCCTGAATATGCCCTGGCAGTCGATCTGTACCACGATTGGGTACATGTGCAGGAATATGCCGCACCACGCTCGGTGGACCCGGACAAGGCCCAGGCGCGCCTGCTTGATGCCCTGGCGGCCATCCCGCAGGCATTGGGCATTGCTCCCCAGCGCGTGGTGCTCAAGCGCCGCGAGCGGCAAAGCGGTACCCGCCAGTACGAGCGTCAGGCTACCGAGGGGCGTTTCCAGGAGGTCAACGAAGGCGGCGTGAAGTTGTTGGTCAACCTCACCGATTACCTCGACACCGGCTTGTTCCTCGACCACCGCCCGATGCGCATGCGGATTCAGCGCGAAGCAGCCGGCAAGCGCTTCCTCAACCTGTTCTGCTACACCGCCACGGCCACCGTGCACGCGGCCAAGGGCGGCGCGCGCAGCACCACCAGCGTCGACCTGTCGAAGACCTACCTGGACTGGGCGCGGCGCAACCTGGCGCTCAATGGTTACTCCGAGCGCAATCGCCTGGAGCAGAGTGATGTCATGGCCTGGCTGGAGGGTAACCGTGACAGCTACGACCTGATCTTCATCGACCCGCCGACCTTCTCCAACTCCAAACGGATGGAAGGTGTGTTCGACGTGCAACGTGACCATGTGCAGTTGCTGGACTTGGCCATGGCCCGCCTGGCGCCCGGTGGCGTGCTGTATTTCTCCAACAACTTCCGCAAGTTCCAGCTGGACGAACACCTGATGGCGCGCTACGCAGTGGAGGAAATCACGGCCCAGACCCTGGACCCGGATTTCGCCCGCAACAACCGTATTCACCGCGCCTGGCGCTTGCAGCTGCGCTGAGCCGACGGGGTACATTGCGTCGGTAGTGGCAATTGGCTATAACTGAGTGCAGGGCAGGATAATCCGCAGGACGCTGACGTGACGAGACGGGTGTATGTCAAAGTGTGGCGTGCTTGCGCGGGTGCTTGGCCTGCGCGCAGAGGCGATGTCCGCCTGGCTGATGGCCTTGATTGCGCTGCTGGCCGGCGGCCTGTTGACGGCCGCCCTGGCCCTGGCCGCGCAGTCGTTTTACAACCAGCAGCTGCGCCAGCGCTTCGAGCTGCTGGCGGGCGAGCGCTTTGGCCGCATCGCCGAGCGTTTTGCCGAACAGCAGCAGCGCCTGGATGGGCTGCGGTGGTTTTTCAGCTATTCCGACGAAATAACCCCTCGGGAATTTGACGGTTATGCCCGGCCGCTGCTGCACCGTACCCAGGCCTATGCTTGGGCCCCGCGTGTAGAGGCTGCTCAGCGCGCCGTGTTTGAACGCCAGGCCAGCACCCTTGCCGGCCCGGGCTTTGTGATTCGCGATCAGGACGAACAGGGGCAATGGCGCCGCGCTCCCGCGCGCGACCTGTATTTTCCCGTGCTGTATAACGCATCAGGCACCTCGCCGGGGCTGCCTTATGGTCTCGACCTGGCCGCGCAGGATGCGGCCCGGGCTGTGCTTGCGCGGGCGCTGGTGCCGGGAAGCATGGCGGTGTCCCAGCCGCTCAAGTTGAATGCCAGCGAACAGGGCGCGGGCGGCCTGTTGATGGTCGCGCCGGTGTTCGCCGTTGCCGCGACCCACGGCGCTGCAGCGGGCTATGTGCTGGCCTTGTTGAGCATGCCCGAGCTGATCGGCGATGGCCGGCCAGTGGCGCCTGACGATAACCTGGTAACACGCTTGGTTGACCCGTCCGGGCGGCAGGGCCCAGAAGTTCTCTACGACTCCAACAACCCCGTGGCGCCTCTCTCGCTGGTCAGCGATCAGGTGCTGCACCTGGCGGACCGCCAGTTGCTGCTGAGTATCCGCCCCAGCCTGGCATTCTTGCAGGCCAACCGTTCTTCGGCGGTGCTGGCAGTCGGTGCCCTGGGCGGTTTGCTGAGCCTGCTGCTGAGCGTGCTGTTGTTCAGCCTGCTCAGCCAGCGTCAACGGGCCTTGGCCCTGGTTGCGCAGCGCACCGAAGAGCTGCAGATCAGCGAACAGTCGCTGCGCGGCACTCACAATCAGCTGCGCAGCGTGCTGGATGCCGCGACCCAGGTTGCCATCATCGCCACCAACCTCAAAGGGGTGGTCAGCACCTTTAATGCCGGTGCCGAAAGCATGCTTGGTTACCCGGCCAGTGAAGCCATTGGCCGCCTGCGTCTTGAGCAACTGGTGCTGGCCGAGGAGCTGAGCCAGCGCGCCCACGCCTTGAGTTTGCGCTTTGGCCGCGCCATTGCGGGGGGCCATGCACTGTTTGCCGAAACGGTATACGAACAGGGGGCCGAGCCGGGTGAGTGGACCCTGGTACGCGCCGACGGCAGCCAACTGGTAGCCAACATGCTGGTGACCGCCATGCTGGACGAGCAGGGCTTGTGGGTGGGTTACCTGGCCATCTGCATCGATGTCACCGAGCGGCGTCGGGTGCACGAGGCATTGGCTGCGCGTGACCGGTTGCTGGAAAAACTCAGTGCCGAAGTACCGGGCGGCATCTACCAGTACAGGCTGGATGCCAACGGCCATTCGTGTTTCCCCTATGCCAGCAAGGGGCTGTACGACATTTATGAGCTTGACCTGCAGCAGCTGCGCGAAGATGCCGCCGCAGTGTACGAACGCATTCACCCTGATGACCTGGAGCGGGTGAGCCGCTCGGTGCGTTATTCGGCCGAACACCTGACGCCGTGGCGCGAGGAGTACCGCGTGTGCCTGCCCCAGGCGGGCTTGCGCTGGGTGCGTGGCGAGGCAACGCCGGAAGTGGGCGAGCAGGGCTGCACCTTGTGGCATGGCTACCTGACCGATATTTCCGATCTCAAGGGCGTGGAACACGAGTTGCGCAGGCTGTCGGTGACCGATTCACTGACCGGCATCCATAACCGCCGTTACTTCCAGGAACGGTTGAAAAACGAGTTGGAGCGTGCCCTGCGAGGTGGCCAGGCGCTGGCCGTGATCATGCTCGACATTGATCACTTCAAGCGCATCAACGACCGTTTCGGCCATGCGGTCGGTGACCGGGTGCTGCGTAGCCTGTGCCAGCGCATCGGCCAGCGCTTACGGCGGACCGATGTGTTCTGCAGGCTGGGCGGGGAGGAGTTCATGGTGCTGTGCCCGGGCAGTGATGCCGAGCAGGCGCGTGTGCTGGCGCTGGAGCTTTGGCAAGGCGTGCGCAATGACCCAGTAGACGGCGTGGGCCAAGTGACCGCGAGTTTCGGCGTGGCCGGGTGGCGGCGGGGGGAGGGCGCCGATGCATTGCTGTTGCGCGCCGATGCCGGGGTTTATGCGGCCAAGCAGGCCGGGCGGGACCGGGTAGAGGGCGAGTCGGCCTGACCGCGCTGCCAGGTGCTGGCCACTGCATCTTCAGCGCCTGTGAGATCGAGCGCCGCGCCGGCGGCGCTCGATGCATCAATTGGCAGCGGTGCTGCCGGCCAGTTTCGGCTGGCGGTACAGGTCCAGCAGCACCTGGTCCAGTACCTGCGAGGCACCCCATGGTTTCGGGTCGTTGAGGATCGCCGCCACCGCCCAGGTGTGGCCGTTGCTGTCGCGGCTGAAACCGGCTATTGCGCGCACCGTGTTCAGGGTGCCGGTCTTGATGTGCCCTTCACCGGCCATGGCGGTGCGCTTGAGGCGTTTGCGCATGGTGCCATCCATGCCCACCAGCGGCATCGAACTCATGTATTCGGCAGCGTAGGGGCTCTTCCAGGCCGCCTGCAGCATCTCGGCCATTTCCCGGGTGCTGACTCGCTCGGCTCGCGACAGGCCTGAACCGTTTTCCATTACCAGGTGCGGCGCGGTAATGCCTTTTTTCGCCAGCCACTGGCGTACCACGCGCTGTGCGGCACGCGCATCGTCGCCATCGGCATCGGTGCGGAACTGTGCGCCAAGGCTCAGGAACAACTGCTGGGCCATGGTGTTGTTGCTGTACTTGTTGATGTCGCGGATCACTTCGACCAGGTCTGGGGAGAAGGCACGGGCCAGCAGGCGGGCACTCTTGGGCACGTTCTCGATGCGGTCGCCGCCCTGGATGGTGCCGCCCAGCTCGTTCCAGATGGCACGCACGGCACCGGCCGCGTAGGTCGGGTGGTCAAGCAGGGCCAGGTAAGTCTGCGAGTTGCAACCGTCACCCAGTTGGCCGCTGACCGTCACACTGATGCCGTTGGCCTGAGGCACTGGGTTGTAGCGCACATCGCCGCTGCATTGTTTCGAGGCCACAGGCTTGACCTGGTTGTCGATGCGGATGCTGGCAATCGGTGGCTCCACCGCAATGGTGACCTTGCCGCCATCGTTGCGGGCTACAAAGCGCAGGGCCTTGAGGTTGACCAGCAGCGAGTCGGGCTTGACCAGGAACGGCTTGTTTTCGTCACCGCCGTCGTCGTTGAACTGGGGCAGGTTGGGTTGCACGAAGTGGCTGCGGTCCAGTACCAGGTCACCGGTGACGGTGCGCACACCATTGGCGCGCAGATCCCGCATCAGCAGCCACAGCTTTTCCATGTTCAGCTTGGGGTCACCGCCGCCTTTGAGGTAAAGGTTGCCGTTGAGCACCCCGTTGCTCAGGGTGCCGTCGGTGTAGAACTCGGTCTTCCACTGAAAGGTCGGGCCAAGCAGCTCGAGGGCTGCGTAGGTGGTGACCAGTTTCATGGTCGAGGCCGGGTTCACCGACACGTCGGCATTGAACACGGTGGGAACACCGGGGCCATCCAGGGGCAGCATGACCAGCGACAGCGCGGTGTCTTGCAGTTTGTTGGCTTTGAGCGCCTGCTGCACTTTGGCAGGCAAGGTGGTGTTGACGGCTGCGGCTTGGCTGGGCAAGGCGAAGGGCAATAGCAGGCCGGCGAGTACGAGGGGACGAAGCGTTTTGATCATGGTGAGCAAATACCCTGCAGCGAGGGAAAAGGACATTGGGGCTGTAAGCGATGATGGCCCCACGAGCTAAAGAAACCGCATTATGCCCCAAGCGTAGCGACGATGCGCCACGTTCGACGGAAAACCATCGCCAATAAAAAGGCCACCTCGAGAGGTGGCCTTTCTTCGATCGAACCGGGCTGAGGGTTACTCAGCCTTGTTGATCGGCTTTTCCGGGTACCAGGCGTCCAGCAACGGGCTGACTTCGATTTTGGTCAGTTCGCTGCGGCCTTTGAGCCAGGCTTCGACGGCGGCGCGTTGCTCTTCGCTGACCGAACCGCGTTTGACCGAGCAAACCAGGCCGTAATCGTCACCGCCTACATAATCCAGGCCGTTGGCGTCCATGGCTTCAGCCAGGAACGCGTCGAGGAAAGCATCGATTGCCTGGTCATCCAGATCTTCCTTGAATTCCAGGTTCAGCTCGAAGCCCAATTCCTGAAACTCGTCGACACACAGCTTCTTGCGCAGACGACGGGAGCGGTTTGTGGCCATGAAACAATCCTCTTAGGTAATAACGCCGCGCAGTCTACCAGTTAACACGCGTGGCTGCCTGCCTGAGTGTCGGCGGTTGGCGCCAACTCCCTGGCCAGGGCGCGCTCCACCCGGCGCATGTGGCGTGCCAGTGCCTGGCGCTTCAAGCGTAGCTGGGCAGTGGTAAGGGTGCCGGCTTCAAGCGCTTCGCATGCCGCCATCAGGGCGGGTGCCTTGAGCATACGCGCGGCGCTCAGCACCTTGTGGGCCTGGTCGGCGATGGCCGTGCTGTCGTGCTGTGGGTCCAGCGCCATCAAGCTGAGCAGGTCGGCCTGCAGGCTCTGCAGTAGCGCTTGCAGAAAACGCTGACGGTCGTCGGGTGCTGGCCCGGTCACGGCCGCCAGGCCGTCCAGTTCGTACAACCTGCCCGGGGGGCATTGCTGGCGGCGCGGGCGAATGCCCGCCAGGCACTGGCTGAGCGTACTCAGGCTGATGGGCTTGAGCAGGCAGTCGTCCATGCCGGCGCTCAGGCACTTTCGACGCACCTCTGGCTGGGCGTTGGCGGTATAACCCAGGATGGTGCAGCGCGGCCGCTGGCCATGGCGTTCTTCGGTGCGCACGGCGGTTGCCAGCTGGTAGCCGTTCATGTGCGGCATGTTGCAGTCCAGCACCAGCACGTCGAAATCACCTGCGCGCCAGGCGGCCAGGCCTTCCCGGCCATCCCTGGCGCTGGCATGCTGCAGGCCCAGATAACCGAGCTGCTGCGCCATCAGTTCCAGGTTGGCCGGGTGATCGTCGATCACCAGCACGCGCAGACCGGGGTCGGGAGCGTCCAGGCATTCCGGCAACTGGGCGGGTTGCGCTGCAGCATCGACCCGTTGCAACGGCATCTTCAGGCGCACCTGGGTGCCGACGTCCTCCAGGCTTTTGATGGTCAGGCTGCCCCCCATCATGTCGCACAGGTTGCGGCAGATGGCCAGACCGAGCCCGGTGCCCGCACGGGCACCCTGGCTGTGAGGGTTGGCCTGGATGAACGGGTTGAACAGGCGCTCCAAGTCTTTGGCAGGGATACCGATACCACTGTCGCGCACCTCCAGGTCCAGCATTGCAGGCCTGCCAGGGCGTTCGTCCAGCAGGCTGACGCAGATGCGTACCTGGCCATGCTCGGTGAACTTGATGGCGTTGCTCACCAGGTTGGACAGCACCTGCTTGAAACGCAGGGGGTCGAGCAACGCGTGGCAACGTGCGGCCGGTTCGATGATCACTTCCAGCGCCAGGCCTTTTTGCCGTGCCTGGCCATCGAACATGCGCCCCACCGACTCGACCAAGGCTGCCAGGTCGACCACCTCGGGGGCCAGCGACAGATGCCCGGATTCGATGCGCACGATATCGAGAATGTCACCGATCAGGCCCAGCAGGTCTTTGGCCGAATGGTGCGCCAAGGCCAGCGCGCTGCGGTCCACCCACCCTTGATCGGCGCGTTTGACCGCCAGTTCGAGCATGCCGATGACCGCATTCATGGGGGTGCGGATTTCGTGGCTGATGGTGGCCAGGAAGGTGCTTTTGGCGCGGTTGGCATCGTCGGCCTGCTGCTTGGCCTGGCGCAGTTCCGTGACCAGCTGGCGGCGGTCGCTGATGTCGATCCAGCCGCCGATGATGCCCTGCACCTCACCCAGCGAATCACGGTAGGGCAGGATCCAGTGGTAGATGGTCATTTCCCTGCCCTTTATCCGCAAGGGGCGGTCCATGATCAGGGGGGAGCCGGCAGCCATCACTTTGTGGTAATCAGCCTGGATTTGCCGGGTCTGTTCGGCGTCAGCGAACAGGCTGGCGCTCAGCTGTTTGCCGATAACCTGCTCGGAGCGGGCCTGCACCGCCTCCAGGTAGCTGTAGTTGCAGCTTTGCAAGCGGCCATCGCGGTCGCGCACGTACATAGGGTGAGGGGTGCCGTTGAGCAGTGCGCGCATGAATGCCAGTTGGTCGTTCAGCGCCCTTTCGGCGCGCTGGCGCTGGCGGATCTGCAAGCGCAGGCGGGCGTTCCAGAGCAACGCCAGCAGAAGCAGCACCGCCGTGGCCAATACCACCTGCAGCGCCAGCCGGCGGTAGCTCTGGCTTTTGCTGTCTTCGTGCGGGCCAAAGCTGCGCCAGCGGTTGTTGATGACCCCCAGTTCCTCGGGCGAAATGCTCTGCAGGGCCTTGTCGAGGATCGAGGCCAGTGCCGGTGAAGACGCGTTGGTGGCCATGGCGTAGTTGGCGGGCTCCCCGCCGACCGAGGTGCGGATGACCAGGTCGGGGTTGCTGGCCAGGGCGTGGTTGGCATCGATAAGGGTGGTGATCACCGCATCGACTGCGCCGCTGTTGAGTAACGCCATGGAGTAGAACGCGCTGGCGCTCTCGACCCAGCCGATGTGCGGATAATGCTGCGGCAACGTGGCATGCAGGGCGCTGTGGCGGGTAAAGGCGATGCGGTGGCCCTGCAACTGTTCCAGGGACCCTGGGGCCGGTTTGTCCTTGCGGCTGACCAGAACATAGGCGCTTTCCAGGTACGGCCGGCTGATCTGCAGGTCCTTGTCGACCAACCCGGCGATGGCCAGGGCGGCGATCACGTCGGCGCGGCCATCCTTCAAGCGGGCGATCATGTCGGCGATGCCACTGGCCCGCTGCACCTCGAAGCGCAAGCCAGTGCGCAGGCGAATGAGCTCCAGCAGGTCGGCCGTGATGCCGCGAAAGTGCCCCGAGCCATCGAAGTAGGACAAGGGCGCAGCGGTGTCGTCGATGGCCACACGCATCACAGGGTGCTGTTGCAGCCATTGTTGCTCCGTTTCGCTCAATTGCAGGTTGCGGTCGGTCAACAGCAGGTCGCTGCCGGCGCTCCAGCGTTTGAAGATACTGGCGCGCATGGCGGGGGGCTGGCTATCGAGGACGGTATCGACCAGTTCCCTCAGTACGGTGTCCTGCTGGCGCAGGGCAAAGCCAAAGCCGATGGCTTCATGCTTGCCGAAGTTGGCCATGCGCAGGCGTGGCAGGTGGCCGCGGTTGAGCTGGTAGTGGGTGGAAATGGTGTCGCCGATGAACACATCGGCCTGGCCGAACGCTACGGCATTCAACGCCTGGCTGGAGGACTCGAACGTCAGCAGCTCGGCATCGGGGTAGGCGTTGAGCAGTTCTGCCTCGGGCAGGTAGTGATAGAGCATGCCCAGGCGCATGCCGGCCAGGCCCGTGTCCAGTGCCCGCGTTTCGTCTTCGCGTGTGACCAGCACCGGCTGGTCCACGGCATAGGGGTGCGACAAGGCCAGGCCGCCGCTGGCCGCTTCGTAGCCATTGGCGCTGCCCAGCAGGTCGATGTCGCCTTGCCGGAGTGCTTCCAAAGCGGCCTGCCGGCTGGGAAAACGCAGCACCCGGACCGGCAGCTCCAGGGCCGTGCCGATCAGGTTTGCATATTCGGCGGTAAGCCCCTGGTAGTCACGGCCGCCACTGGTGATGTCGAACGGCGGGTAGTCAGGGGCCGAGGTTCCCAGCACCAGTTCCTGGCGCCCTGCAAGCCATTGCCGTTGCTCGGCGTTGAGTTCCGGTGGCGCTGGCATAGCCGATGAACGCGGCAGGAGCGTGTACGATGCAGTTTCGTGGTGGGTGGCCAGTGCCGCGCTGCTGAATAGCAGCAGCGCGAGCAGCAAGCGGGCGAAAGGGCGGGCCATGACCATGCTCAGACCAATGCGTTGCGCTTGGCCATCTCGATCAGGTCGACCAACGTACTGACCTGCAGCTTTTGCATGAGGCGCTTCTTGTAAGTGCTCACGGTCTTGCTGCTGAGGAACATGCCCTTGGCAATTTCCTTGTTGCTGCGCCCTTGGGCGAAGAGTTGCAGTACCATCAGTTCGCGATCATTTACCTGGCGGAAAAGTTGCAGGTCGCTCGTGGTTGCCTGGTCATGCTTTATTGCCTGGCTGGGGAAGTAGTTGTAACCGGCCAGCACGGCCTTGATTGCACTGAGCAGTTCACCAAGGTCCTCCTGCTTGCACACATAACCGGCAGCACCCGAGTGCATGCAGCGCACGGCAAACAACGCCGGGGCCTGGGCAGTCAGCACCAGCACTTTCATGGGCAGCGCCATGGCCTGGAAGCGCGCAAGCACTTCCAGCCCGTCTAGCTTGGGGATGCTGATGTCGAGGATGACCAGGTCGGGGTGGCTCTCGCGGATCATCTGCATCGCGTCCACGCCATTGTCCGATTCACCGACAATCTTGTAATTCTGGTTTTCCAGCAGCATGCGGACGGCAAGGCGGATGACCGGATGATCGTCAACAATAAATATGGAATGCATGTTCAACTTGCCTGCGGTCAATTGGGGTGACAGGTGGCACCTTATCGCAGTTGGAAGTCGACGGGCATGCAAGGAAGGGCTGTTAGCCCTATATGGGAAATGGCTTACAAGATAAAGCAAAACCGGCTACGAGATAATCGTGCGCGCCGCAATGTCAAAGTGCATTTGGTAACTTTTCGTTGGCAAATTAAACGTGTTGTTTAATTTGCCCTCGGTATATGTAGGAAGTTTCCTTTAACACAGGTACAGCACCGGCACGCTGGCCGGTCTGCACCGCCATGCCTCAGCCCGGGCCCGAGCGCCCGGTCATTTCCCTGGCCATTTCGCTGGCGTAGCTGTCGGTCATGCCGGCGATGAAGTCGATCATGCGCAGGAACGCGTTGTACAGCGAGCCGTGTGGGTCTGGTGCACTGTTGCCGAGCAGGTCCATGACCCGTCGGCTCTTGAACGATGGCGTGCGCCCGCCGTGTTGTTCGAGCGCCGCGCCGCAGAAGGTATTCAGCAGGATTTCCAGTGTGGTGTAGGCGCCGATTTCGTGCAGGGTCTTGCGCTTGTCCTGAAAGATCTTGTTGCGCGCCATGTCTTTGGCCTGCAGCACGCAGCGCTTGGCCGGGCCGTGCATGTGTTCGACCAGGTCGCCTGGCAGTTGCCCGGCCAGCAACGCTTGCTGCTGCTCGACAAAAGCTTGGGCGGCAGCGTTGGTCAAGTGCTCGATGGCCTTGCCACGCAGGATGGCCAGCTTGCGCCGGCGAGAACCGCCGGGGCCCAGCTGGCGATAGGTTTCCGGCAGATCGTCGCCGACCAGGTCGAGCAACAAGGCTTCGACTTCGCCGTATTGCAGCAAGTCCATCTCCAGGCCGTCTTCCAAGTCGATCAGCGCGTAGCAGATGTCATCGGCCGCTTCCATCAGGTACACCAACGGGTGGCGCGCCCAGCGCTGGTGCTCCAGCTGTGGCAGGCCCAGCTTGCGGGCGATCTGTTCCAGCAGTAGCAGCTCGCTCTGGTAGCTGCCGAACTTGTGCTTCTTGTAGCCCAGGGCGTCGGCATGGCGGGCGCTCCAGGGGTATTTGAGGTAGGTGCCAAGGGTGGCATAGGTCAACCGGGTGCCGCCGTCGAACTGGTGGTACTCCAGCTGCGTAAGCACGCGAAAACCTTGCGCATTGCCCTCGAAATTGAGGAAGTCGGCACGCTCGTCATCACCCATATCGTCCAGCCAACCGCGCCCGGCCGCCTGCTGGAACCAGTGACGTATGGCGTCTTCGCCAGAATGGCCGAATGGCGGGTTGCCGATGTCGTGGGCCAGGCAAGCCGACTGCACGATCATCCCCAGGTCGCTGGGCGCGCACCAGTCTGGCAAGCTTTCGCGCAGGGTTTCCCCCACGCGCATGCCCAGCGAACGCCCCACGCAACTGACTTCCAGCGAATGGGTCAGGCGCGTGTGAATGTGATCGTTACTGGTGACGGGGTGCACTTGGGTCTTGCGCCCCAGGCGGCGAAAGGCGCCCGAGAAAATGATGCGGTCGTGGTCTTTGTGGAAGGGGCTGCGCCCCAGTTCTTCAGCGCTATACAGGGCTTTGCCCAGACGTTCGCGGGTGAGCAGGGTGTGCCAGTCCAAGGCGCGTTCTCCAGGGGGTCAAAGGCTATAGCTTCTGGTGTGCTGTGCATGCGCGCAAGTGGCAGGGGCAACGCTGGGCGCAGGCATGGATTACCCACGAACGGCCGGTGACGCCACCGATGCGTTCGCGGGTGAGCCTGTACCCATTCACCCCCCTTAGGGGCGGCGGCTACCTTGCAGGTACAGGCGCACCAGCGGCAGCAGGCTGGTGCCCAGGCGCACAAGCCTGCCCAGATTGCCGCTGCGCACGCCCTTGCCGGTCATGAAGCCCAGTGCTACCACAGCGCCAATGCCCCACAGCGGCGCGCGCTTGATGCCCAAGCCGTCGTGCAGCGAGCTGCCCATGCCGCGCATGCGCTGCAACGGTGCCAGCAGTTGCCCGGATTCGTGGCGGATCTCCTGGCGGTGCATTTCCATGCGCAGGCGCAGCAATGCCTTGCGCAGCTCGCGTGGGTTTCGTGTGTTCGGCAGTTGTGGCAGGTTCATGGCAACAAGCGCTCCCGGTCCTTGGCGAGTTCTTCGAGGGTAGCGTTGAAGGGGGATGACTCGTCGAACACCGCTGCCTTCAACCGTACACCGCAATACAGTGCGGCCAAGCTATAGAACACGCACAGGCCGATGATGCCGGCAAGGCGATAGCTATCCCACAGCAGCACCAGCAGCAAGCCCGACAGGGCGGTAAGCAGCAGCAGGGCGAATACCAGTGCCAGGCCGGCGAACAACAGCAACTTCAGCGTGCGGCCTTTCTGCTCCTGCAGCTCGATACCGAACAGCTCGATATGGCTGTGCAGCAGCCCCAGCGCGGCTGCGCCCAGGCGCTTGCCCGATGCGCCGGCGCCGTTGGCTTCGTTCTCCATGGGAACCCCTTAACGCCGGTTGGCCAGCAGGCCGATCAACAGGCCCACGCCGGCAGCGATGCCGATGGCCTGCCATGGGTTTTCCTGTACGTACTGCTCGGCGCTGCCCAGCGCAGCCTGGCCGCGGTCGCGTACCGACTCCTGGGTCAACTGCAGGGCTTCGCGTGCCTGGGCCAGGCGCTCGTGAATCTGCCCGCGCAACTCCTCGGCCTGGTCGCCGGCCAGGTTGGCGGTATCGGCCAGCAGCTTTTCGGTGTCGCGCACCAAAGCCTGGAAGTCAGCCATCAATATCTCTTGTGCAGTCTTTGCCGAATTGCTGGCCATGTGTCTCTCCCTGTCGATGAATGTTGGTAGTTCGAGTGATAGCACGCGCGGAAGGTTCAAGTGAGCGTACAGCCGCGTGTGCTGGTATGCGCCTTGCTATGTGTTTGCCACGTTGCGGGGCGCCTCTGGCGGTTTTTGCGCCGATTCAGGGCGCCCACGCGGCGAATATCGATAAACCTTAACGCAATCCTCGACAAACCCAAGAAAAAACCACGCAGGTCCCGCCCACGCAACGGAAACAGGGCGATGACTGGCACCGATTCGGTGCAGGGATGCAGGTTCTTGAACTGTCCTGGTGCCTTTTTTCAGCAGGTCTGCCTATTTCATGGATAACATGCACAGCGCGATGGACTCCCTGGTCCACGGTTCCAACACCCTGTTCCTTCTCATGGGCGCCATTTTGGTGCTGGCCATGCATGCCGGCTTCGCGTTCCTCGAAGTGGGCACCGTACGCCACAAGAACCAGGTCAATGCCTTGTCGAAGATCCTCAGTGACTTCGCCATTTCGGCGCTGGTGTATTTCTTTATAGGCTACTGGATCGCCTATGGGGTCAACTTCTTCCAGCCTGCTGCAACGCTGGCCGCCGACCATGGCTATGCGCTGGTCAAGTGCTTCTTCCTGTTGACCTTCGCTGCAGCCATTCCGGCGATCATTTCCGGGGGCATCGCCGAGCGTGCGCGTTTTCTGCCGCAACTGTGTGCCACCGCCTTGATCGTGGCATTTGTCTACCCCTTCTTCGAGGGCGTGGTGTGGAACGGCAACCTGGGCCTGCAAGCCTGGTTGCAGGCCCGCTTTGGCGCGCCGTTCCATGACTTTGCCGGCTCGGTGGTGGTGCATGCCATGGGCGGCTGGCTTGCGCTGGCGGCGGTGATGCTGCTCGGCCCCCGCCGCGGGCGCTATCGCGATGGTCGGCTGGTAGCTTTTGCGCCCTCGAGCATTCCCTTTCTCGCCCTGGGCTCGTGGATCCTGATCATTGGCTGGTTCGGTTTCAACGTGATGAGCGCCCAGACGTTGGAGGGGCTCAGCGGCCTGGTGGCGATCAACTCGCTGCTGGCCATGGTTGGCGGCACGTTGTCGGCGTTGCTGGCCGGGCGCAACGACCCTGGCTTCCTGCATAACGGGCCGTTGGCCGGGTTGGTGGCGGTTTGCGCCGGCTCAGACCTGATGCACCCGATCGGTGCGCTGACTACCGGCCTGGTGGCAGGCGGGCTGTTCGTGTGGACGTTCACCGCGGCCCAGAACCGCTGGAAAATCGACGACGTGCTGGGTGTTTGGCCGTTGCATGGTCTGTGTGGCGTGTGGGGTGGGGTTGCCTGCGGCATCTTCGGCCAGGCGGCACTGGGCGGCATGGGCGGCGTCAGCCTGGTCAGCCAGCTGCTGGGGAGCCTGATGGGGGTGGCGGTGGCACTTGCCGGTGGTTTTGCCGTGTATGGTGCGCTGCGCGCCGTGCATGGCCTGCGCCTGAGCCATGAACAGGAGTTCCAGGGCGCCGACCTGTCGCTGCACCGTATCGGCGCCACCAGCCAGGATTGAAGGTGCACGATGGCCGTGGTGGTCCTAGAATAGGCTTCTCTGCATGCCACCTCGGGACCCGCCCATGCTGCCTGAATGCCAACTGTTCGGCACCCTCGGCTGCCACCTGTGTGAAGTGGCCGAGTCGGTGCTGATGCCCTTCGTCGATCATGGCCTGCTGGTGGAGCTGGTCGATGTTGCCGAAAGCCAACCTTTGTTCGAACGCTATGGGCTGGTCATTCCGGTGCTCCGGCGCTGTGACAACGGTGCCGAGTTGCACTGGCCGTTCGATGCCGAGCAGGTGGTGGCTTTCCTGGGGCAATGACGCCAACAGGGGAGTTACAACCCTGCTCCATGGCAGGTGATGCGCACTGATGATCAGGCGCCGGCGCACCAGTGCCGGTGCCCCTAGCCATCATCGGAACCGCTTGCCATGTTGATCACACCACATTTTACCCTCGCTGAACTGACCGTTTCCCAGCTCGCCGCCAGGGATGGGTTCGACAACACCCCGCCACCTGAAGCCAGGGCCAACCTGCAACTGCTGTGTTGTGCGCTGGAGCAGGTGCGCGCGCTGTTCGGCGTGCCCATCATTGTCAGCAGCGGCTACCGTAGCGAGAAAGTCAACCGGTTGATTGGCGGTGCCGCCAACAGCCAGCATGTACAAGGGCTGGCGGCTGACTTCACGGTCATAGAGGTGAGCCCGCGCGAGACCGTGCAACGGATCAGCGAAAGTACAGTGCCGTTCGATCAACTCATCCTGGAATTCGACAAGTGGGTGCACCTGTCGGTGGCGCGGGGCACCCCGCGGCGCCAGGTGTTGACCATTCGCAAGGGCAGCGGCTATCTGGCGGGGCTGCAATGAAGCGCATTGACTGCGACGCGAGGATGTTCGTATGCTGTATATAAATACAGTATCGAGGTAAAGCCATGCTCAACGTCGAGCAACTCAAGTACAGCGTCAACCGCATGCCTGTGGAGCGGGTGGCCGACGCCGTTCTGGAACTGCGCCTCGAAGGCCTGGTGACCGATGACCGCACCCCCTTCGGCAAGGTGCATTTCAATACCTGCTTTGCCGAGATCGAAGCCTTGTTCCAGCGGGCCGGCTACCACCGTGGGCTCGATGTAGTCGGGTACCAAGGGGCGCTCTACGCACTCTACGACCCTGGCCGCTGGGAGCCGGTGCAGGTGCTGCGCTGGTTGAAGGAGCGCAGCGAGGCGCTTGCCCAGGCTGGTTGATGGGGCGGGGTTGGGTGATAATGCGCGGCCGTGCCTGTTCCGAGCCCTGCCATGTCCACGCCTTTCGACCCCGCCCGCCAGCAAGCCAGCACCGTGTGCCTGCCACCCGGTCACTGGGCAACGGTGCTCGATTGCCTGTGTGACCATTTCAAGGCCATCGACCGTGCCCAGTGGGTCGACCGCTTTGCCAGGGGGCGGGTGCTGGACGCCCAGGGGCAGGCAGTGGCTGCCGAGCTGCCTTACAAACCGGGCATGCGCTTGCACTATTTTCGCGAAGTGCCGAACGAACGACCGATCCCGGTGCAAGAGCACGTGCTGCACGTGGACGAGCACCTGGTGGTGGCGGACAAGCCGCATTTTCTGCCGGTAACACCGACCGGCGAGTACGTTGAACACACCTTGCTGCGCCGCCTGATCCGCAGGCTGGATAACCCTCACCTGGTGCCCTTGCATCGCATCGACCGGCATACCGCCGGGCTTGTGCTGTTCTCTGCCAACCCGCAGACGCGTAGCGCTTATCAGCGGCTATTCCCCGAGCGACGCATCGACAAGCGCTACCAGGCCATCGCGGCCGCTTTGCCGCAACATGCGTTTCCGTTGGTGCATAAAAGCCGCCTGGTGCATGGCGAGCCCTTTTTCCGCATGCATGAGGTAGAGGGCGAGGCCAATAGTGAAACCCTGGCCGAGGTGCTGGAGAAGCGTGGAGCGCTGTGGCGGTACGGGTTATCGCCGGTCACCGGCAAGACCCACCAGCTGCGGGTGCACATGGCTGCGTTGGGCGCGGGCATCAGCAATGACCCGTTCTATCCGCAGTTGCTCGACACGGCGGACGATTACCAGCGGCCATTGAAGCTGCTGGCGCAGAGCCTGCGTTTCACCGACCCGTTGAGCGGCGAAGAGCGCTATTTCGAGAGCCGCTTGAGCCTGGCCTGGTAACCCTGCCTGGGCATGCTTTGCCAGCCAGGGGCTGCTGTGCAGCCCCCTCGCGGCGCGCAGGCCTGCGGTCAGCGGTTGAAGCGCTCCACCAGTGAGTACTGGCTCCCGGCGGTAGTGGTCAGCTCTTCGCTCAACAGCGCCGAGTGCTGTGCCTGCTCGGCGGTCTGGTCGGCCAGTTCGGCGATGGTGCTGATGTTGCGGCTGATCTCATCGGCGACGGCGGTCTGCTCTTCGGTCGCGGCGGCGATCTGGGTCGCCATGTCGGTGATGTTGGCGACCGCTTCGCTGATGCCGAGCAGCGCTTCGTCAGCCTGCATCACGCGAGCAACGCCTTCCTCCGCCTGACGGTGGCCGGTTTCCATGGTCAGAACGGCGTTGCTGGCGGTTTGCTGCAGCTTGGCGATCAGGCTGTGGATCTGCCCGGTGGACTCGGCGGTGCGTTGAGCCAGCTGGCGCACTTCGTCGGCCACCACAGCAAAGCCACGGCCCATTTCCCCTGCCCGCGCCGCCTCAATGGCGGCATTCAATGCCAGCAGGTTGGTCTGGTCGGCAATGCCCTTGATCACATCGACGACACCGCCAATTTCGTCGCTGTCCTTGGCCAGTTGCGTGACGGTCTGGCCGGTTTCGCCCACTGCTGTCGACAGGCGTTCGATGGCCTCGCGGGTTTCCCCGGCAATCTGCCGGCCCTGGCTGGTCAGGCGGTTGGCTTCCTGGGTGGCATCGGCTGTGCGTTGCACGTGGTTGGCAACTTCCTGGGTGGTCGCGGCCATCTGGTTGACGGCGGCGGCGACCTGTTCGGTTTCGACCCGCTGGCGTTCCAGCCCCGAAGAGCTCTTGTGTGCCAGGGCGTCGGACTGCCGCGCCTGGTCGCTGAGGTGCTCGGCGCTGTCCTGCAAGCGGGTCAGGCAGGTTTTCAGGCGCGCATCCTGGCTGAGCATGGCCATTTCCAGGCGGGCCTGCACGCCACGGCTGTCGGTGTACATCTGCGCGATCAGCGGGTCGGAGGTGGTCTGTTCAGCCAGCCGCAGCAAGCGCTTGAGGCCGCGTTGCTGCCAGCTCAGGCCGATCAGGCCAAGCGGTACGGAAAGCGCGGCGGCCAACGCGAAGCCCCAGGAATGGCCCAGCCAGTTGCCAATCAGGAAGCCCGCCTGGCTGATCAGGATGAACGGCAGCCAGTCCTGCAGCACCGGCAGCCATTTGTCACGGCGCGGTACCGGCGGCTTGCCTTGGTTGATGCGCTGGTACAGGGCCTCGGCCCGGCGGATCTGCTCGGCGGTGGGTTTGACCCGCACAGACTCGAAGCCGACCACCTGGTTGTTGTCGAAAATCGGTGTGACGTAGGCGTTGACCCAGTAGTGGTCGCCCGACTTGCAGCGGTTCTTGACGATACCCATCCACGGCTGGCCTTGCTTGAGGGTTTGCCACATATGGGCAAACACCGCAGGCGGCACGTCAGGGTGGCGCACCAGATTGTGCGGCGCACCGGTCAGTTCTTCGCGGGTGAACCCACTGATGTCGATGAAGGCATCATTGCAGTAGGTAATCACGCCCTTGGCGTTGGTGGTGGAGATCAACCGCTGCTGGGCAGGGAAAGTCCGTTCTCTCTGGGTAATCGGCTGGTTGTTACGCATGGGGTGATAGTCCGCAGGGCTTTGGATGGGTATCGGCAAGCCACCGGGATTATTGAGTGTATATTTAACATGCGTGACGAAAGGTGTTCGATTTTGGTGCAAGGGTGCTTGAGCAATCGAGCGCCGTATGGGCGGCGCTCGATTGGCAGGTGTCGCAGGTTTTCCAGTGCGGCTGCGCCCTCAACCTGCAATCAGCTGGCGCAGCACATAGTGCAGAATCCCGCCTGCCTTGAAGTACTCCACCTCGTTGACGGTATCGATCCGGCACAGCACCTCGATCTGTTCCTGCTGGCCATCCTCGCGGGTGATGCGCACCTGTAGCGGCATGCCGGGGTGAATCGGTGCGCCGGCCAGCCCCAGCACGTCGATCTGCTCCTTGCCGGTCAGCCCCAGCGCCTTGCGGTCATGCCCGGCCGTGAACTGCAGCGGCAGCACGCCCATGCCCACCAGGTTGGAGCGGTGGATACGCTCGAAGCTTTCCGCCAGCACTGCCTTCACGCCTAGCAGGTTGGTGCCCTTGGCCGCCCAGTCGCGGCTGGAGCCGGTGCCGTATTCCTGCCCAGCAATCACCACCAGCGGGGTACCTTCCTGCTGGTAGCGCATGGCTGCGTCATAGATCGACAGTTTTTCACCCGAGGGCACGTGCAAGGTGTTGCCGCCTTCCTCGCCCGCCAGCATTTCGTTGCGGATTCGGATATTGGCGAACGTACCGCGCATCATCACTTCGTGGTTGCCGCGCCGCGAACCATAGGAGTTGAAGTCGCGTGGCTCCACACCTTTTTCGCGCAGGTAACGCCCCGCTGGGCTGTCGGCCTTGATGTTGCCGGCAGGGGAAATGTGGTCGGTGGTCACCGAGTCGCCCAACAGCGCCAGCACGCGGGCGCCGCGAATGTCGGTGATGGCCGGTGGCGGCCCGTCGATGTCGTCGAAGAACGGTGGGTGCTGGATATAGGTGGAGTCGGCCTGCCACACGTAGGTGGCCGCCTGGGGCACCTCGATGGCCTGCCACTGGGCATCGCCGGCGAATACTTCGGCATATTGCTTGTGGAACATGGCCGTATCGACCTTGGCCACCGCCGCCGCGATCTCCTGCTGGGTGGGCCAGATATCGCGCAGGTACACCGGTTGGCCGTCCTTGCCCGTACCCAGCGGGTCACGCGTCAGGTCCACGCGCACACTGCCGGCGAGCGCATAGGCCACGACCAGGGGCGGCGAGGCCAGCCAGTTGGTCTTGACCAGCGGGTGAACGCGCCCTTCGAAATTACGGTTGCCCGACAGCACCGAGGCCACGGTGAGGTCCGCGTTGGCAATGGCTTTCTCGATGGCTTCATCCAGCGGGCCGGAGTTGCCGATGCAGGTGGTGCAGCCATAGCCAACCAGATCGAAGCCCAGTTCGTCGAGGTAAGGCGTGAGCCCGGCGGCCTTGAAGTAGTCGGTGACCACCTTGGAGCCCGGTGCCAGCGAACTTTTCACCCAGGGTTTGCGTTGCAGGCCCTTTTCCAGGGCGTTCTTGGCTACCAGCCCGGCAGCCATCATCACGCTGGGGTTGGAGGTATTGGTGCACGAGGTGATGGCGGCGATCACCACGGCGCCATCGCGCAGGGTGTGGGTCTGGCCTTGGTGGCTGTAGTCGATCTCGCCGGCCTGGTCGGCGTTGCCAACGGCCACGCCACCACCCCCTTCACTTTCCAAACGGCCGACTTCCTTGGCCAGCGGCTTGGGTTGCAGTTCGATGAAGTGGTCGAAGGCCTGGCTGACCTGGCCCAGCGCGACCCGGTCCTGCGGCCGTTTGGGCCCGGCCAGGCTGGCTTCGACCTCGTGCATGTCCAGCGCCAGGGTGTCGCTGAACAGCGGCTCGTGGCCGGGCAAGCGCCACATGCCTTGGGTTTTGCAGTACTGCTCGACCAGTTGCACGGTCGCCTCTGGCCGCCCAGACAGGCGCAGGTAGTCGAGGGTGACGTCATCGACCGGGAAAAACCCGCAAGTAGCGCCGTACTCCGGGGCCATGTTGGCGAGGGTGGCGCGGTCGGCAAGCGGCAGCTCGGCCAGGCCGTCGCCATAGAACTCGACGAACTTGCCGACCACGCCTTTCTTGCGCAGCATTTGGGTCACGGTCAGCACCAGGTCGGTCGCAGTGATGCCCTCGCGCAGCTTGCCGGTCAGCTTGAAGCCGATCACTTCCGGGATCAGCATCGATACGGGCTGGCCGAGCATGGCCGCCTCGGCCTCGATGCCGCCGACCCCCCAGCCGAGCACGCCCAGGCCGTTGATCATGGTGGTGTGCGAGTCGGTGCCGACCAAGGTATCGGGGAAGGCATAGGTGTGGCCATCGGCTTCACGTGTCCATACCGTGCGGCCCAGGTATTCCAGGTTGACCTGGTGGCAGATGCCGGTGCCCGGCGGTACCACGCTGAAGTTGTCGAAGGCGTTCTGGCCCCAGCGCAGGAAGGCATAGCGCTCGCCGTTGCGCTGCATTTCGATATCCACGTTCTCGCTGAAGGCTTGTGCTGTACCGTAGCGGTCGACCATCACCGAGTGGTCGATCACCAGGTCGACCGGTGACAGCGGGTTGATGCGTTGCGGATCGCCGCCGGCCTTGGCCATGGCGGCGCGCATGGCGGCCAGGTCGACCACTGCCGGTACGCCGGTGAAGTCCTGCATCAGTACGCGCGCGGGGCGGTACTGGATTTCGCGGTCGGAGCGCCGCTCGCCCAGCCACTGGGCGAGGGCGCGCAAGTCGTCGCCGGTCACGGTTTTGCCGTCTTCCCAGCGCAGCAAGTTTTCCAACAGCACCTTCAAGGACATGGGCAGGCGTTGCAGGTCACCCAGCTGGCGGGCGGCTTCGGTGAGGCTGAAATAGTGGTAGGTCTGGTCGCCAACCTTGAGCGGCTTGAGGGTGTTCAGGCTATCGAGCGAGGGCATTGCCAACTCCTTCTGCGCCGGTGCCCGGCATTTAATTGCGGTTTGCCGGTAGCACCGTTGTGTATCGGCCCGCACGGCACGGACCTGGCTGAAAGGTCAGGTTAGACCGGTTTAGGCCACCTGACCCTTTTCTGGACCGGCGGGGCGTGTCGCAGGTTCCGAACTTCCTTTATCATCGCCGCCCTGCCGGCGCCTGTGACGCGCCCGCCGTAGTGGAGTGAGAGATGAATACCCTGTTCATGCATTGCCGGCCCGGTTTCGAGGGTGAGGTGTGCGCCGAGATCAGCGAACATGCCGCCCGCCTGGGTGTCGTGGGCTATGCCAAAGGCAAGCCGCACAGTGCCAGCGCCGAGTTTGTCTGTAGCGAGGAGGGCGGTGCCGAGCGGTTGATGGGGGAGCTGCGTTTCAATCAGCTGATCTTCCCGCGGCAATGGGCCCGGGGTGCGTTTGTCGAGTTGCCGGAAAGTGACCGCATCAGTGTGCTGCTGGCGCAGTTGGCTGGTTTTCCGGTGTTCGGCAGCCTGTGGCTGGAAGTGCTGGACAGCAACGAGGGCAAGGCGTTATCGACGTTCTGCCGCAAGTTCGAAGTGCCTTTACGCAAGGCCCTGGAAAAGGCCGGGCGCCTGGTCGACGACGCCAGCCGCCCACGCTTGCTGCTGACCTTCATCAGTGGCCGGCGGGTATTTGCGGGTATCGCTGCGGCCAACAACAGCGCGTTGTGGCCCATGGGTATCCCGCGTCTGAAGTTCCCCCGCGAGGCGCCCAGCCGTTCCACCCTCAAGCTGGAAGAGGCCTGGCACCAGTTCATCCCGCGTGAGCAGTGGGAGCAGCGCTTGGGCGATGATATGACGGGCGTCGACCTGGGGGCTTCGCCGGGAGGGTGGACTTACCAGCTGGTGCGTCGTGGCATGTTGGTGACGGCTATCGATAATGGGCCGATGGCCGAGAGCCTGATGGATACCGGGCTGGTCCAGCACCTGATGGCCGATGGCTTTACCTGGCAACCCAGGCAACCGGTGGACTGGATGGTGTGCGATATCGTCGAGAAGCCGGCGCGGACGACTTCGCTGATCGAAACCTGGTTGGGTGAAGGGCTTTGCCGTGAGGCGGTGGTTAACCTGAAGTTGCCGATGAAGCAGCGTTATGCCGAGGTACGGCGGCTGCTCGAGCGCATGGAAGCGACGTTCAAGGCACGCAAGGTGCGGGTTTCGATTGCGTGCAAGCAGCTGTATCACGACCGTGAGGAAGTGACATGCCATTTGCGGCGGCTTGATCTGAAACCTCGTTGAATCGGTGGTTGGTGCTTGAGGGTGGGGCCGGGCAATGGGGGGTGGTTCGATAATTGGAGTCTTAAGCGCTGGTTTTTGGTGGCGCGAAAACTCCAGCTGCGATAGCGACGCATAGTCACCTTTTCGCCCTTACGGCGAGTCACTTTTTGTCAGACGCGACAAAAAGTAACTAAAAAACGCTGCGCTCCCGTCATCTGGCCCCTACGCTACGGGCATCCATGCCCGTCACCTCCCTCCGCATGCCCTCCGCTCAGCCTCCTGAAGTCGCGAAGATCAAGATCAAGATCAAGATCAAGATCAAGATCAACAGCCAGATCAAAATCTGTGCGTGGTCTGGTTGCGTGATGCGAACCCACGTAAGCGCAGCTGTTGCCTCTGCTTTTTGCTTTCGCTTCTAAGCGCGCGGTAGCACAGGCGACGCTGATTGCGACTTCAGGAGGCCGAGCGAAGGGCATGCGCAGGGAGGTGACGGGCATGGATGCCCGTCAAGCGCTGAGGCCCCAGGGACGGGGCCTGCAGCGCGTACTC
>NZ_JBICMS010000045.1:0-44668 GCF_043106615.1 Pseudomonas sp. CJQ_9
CGCCCCATCGCGACACAAGGCCGCTCCTACAGCTTTACCTCCTAAGCTAATGCGAAAAAGTTATTTATTTTAAATTTTTTAGATCATTTAGCCTTCTCGCATACCCCAGTTTGCCTGACGAGAGGTTCACCATGATCCCGCATGCCCCGCTGCGACTGTTCGCCGCCCTGACCCTCGCCAGCGCCAGCTGGCTGGCCCAGGCGGCCGACCTGACCGTTGCCTACCAGACCACTGTCGACCCCGCCAAGGTGGCGCAGGTAGATGGCGACTACGAAAAAGCCAGCAAGGCCAGCATTGACTGGCGCAAGTTCGATAACGGCGCCGATGTGATCACCGCAGTAGCCAGCGGTGACGTGCAGATCGGCTACTTGGGCTCCAGCCCGCTGGCCGCCGCCGCCACCCGCAAGCTGCCGGTCGAGACGTTTCTGATTGCAACGCAGATTGGCGCAGGCGAGGCTCTGGTCGCCCGCGACAGCATCAAGACGCCACAAGACCTGGTCGGCAAGAAAGTCGCCGTGCCATTCGTTTCAACTGGCCACTACAGCTTGCTGGCAGCCCTGAAGACCTGGAACATCGACCCCTCCAAGGTGCAGATACTCAACCTCGCGCCCCCTGCGATCATTGCCGCCTGGAAACGCGGCGACATCGACGCCACCTACGTCTGGGACCCGGCCCTGGGCGTGGCCAAGGAAAACGGCAAGGTGCTGATCACCTCGGGCGAGCTGGCCGCAAAAGGCGCACCCACCTTCGATGCCTGGATCGTGCGCAAGGACTTCGCCGAGAAGCACCCCGACGTGGTCAAGGCTTTCGCCAAGGTCACCCTCGATGCCTACGCCGAATACCGCAAAGACCCGCAAGCCTGGCTGGCGGAAAAAGGCAACGTGGACAAACTGGTGAAGCTGTCCGGCGCCAAGGCCAGCGACATTCCGGTGCTGCTGGAGGGCAACGTCTACCCACTGGCCGCCGACCAGGCCAGCGCACTGGGCGCACCCACCACCCAGGCACTGACCGACACGGCCAACTTCCTCAAGCAGCAAGGCAAGGTTGACGCCGTACTGCCGGACTACTCGCCGTACGTCAGCGCCAAGTTCCTTCCAAACTGAACCGGAGCCCGCCATGGCCTTGCTCGAACTGGAGCGCATCAGCGCACAGTACCCCGGTGCCGCCACCCCGGTGCTGGCCGACATCAACCTGAGCCTGGGGCCGCGCCAACTGCTGGTGGCCCTGGGGCCATCCGGCAGCGGCAAAACCTCGCTGCTCAACCTGATCGCCGGCTTCGTTACCCCCAGTGGCGGCCGCATCACCCTCGACGGTGTACCGGTGCAAGGGCCTGGAGCCGAGCGCGGTGTGGTGTTCCAGGACGACGCGCTGCTGCCCTGGCAGAACGTGCTGGGCAACGTCGCATTCGGCCTGGAGCTGGCCGGCGTACCGCGCGCCGAGCGTGAAGCCAAAGCCCGCGAGATGCTGGCCCTGGTCGACCTCGCCGGCTTCGGCGAGCGGCGCATCTGGCAGTTGTCCGGCGGCCAGAAGCAACGCGTGGGCCTGGCCCGGGCGCTGGCAGCCGACCCACGGGTGCTATTGATGGACGAACCGTTCGGCGCCCTCGATGCCTTCACCCGCGAGCAGATGCAGGCGTTGCTGCTGCAGGTATGGCAACGCACCGCCAAGCCGGTGTTCCTGATTACCCACGACATCGAAGAAGCGGTATTCCTGGCCAGCGAACTGGTACTGCTGGCGCCCAACCCGGGGCGCGTGGTGGAACGCCTGCAACTGGACTTCGGCCAGCGTTATGCCGCTGGCGAATCGGCCCGGGCGATCAAGTCCGACCCGGCCTTCATCGAAACCCGCGAGCACGTACTGGCGCGGGTGTTTTCCCAACGCCAAAGCCTGCAGGAGCGCGCATGAGCAGCCTGGACCTGCCGGTAACCGGCAAACACAACGCCCAACCCAGGCCAGCCATCAAGCTGCGCCAGCCACGTTCCACCCGCTGGATCAGCACCCTGACCCTCGCCAGCCTTTTGCTGGCGTGGTGGCTGGTGACTGCCGCCGGCTGGGTCGAGCCGCTGTTCCTGCCCTCGCCCGGCGACATCCTGGCCAAGGGCTGGACCTTGCTGACCCAGGGTTACATGGATGCCAGCCTGTGGCAGCACCTGGGCGCCAGCCTGGGGCGCATCGGCGTGGCCCTGCTGGCCGCCGCGCTGACCGCCATCCCGGTGGGCATCGCCATCGGCTACAACCGCGTGGCACGCGGCATCCTCGACCCGCTGATCGAGTTTTACCGGCCGATACCGCCGCTGGCCTACCTGCCCTTGATTGTCATCTGGTGCGGCATCGGCGAGCTGTCGAAGGTATTGCTGATCTTCCTGGCGATCTTTGCGCCGATCGCCATTGCCACCGCCACCGGTGTACGTACCGTCGACCCGGCCAAGTTGCGTGCAGCGCAGTCGCTGGGCGCAAGCAAGGCTCAGCTGATCCGGCACGTGATCCTGCCAAGCGCGCTACCCGACATCCTCACCGGGATCCGCATCGGCCTGGGGGTTGGCTGGTCGACGCTGGTAGCCGCCGAGCTGATTGCCGCCACCAGTGGCCTGGGCTTCATGGTGCAGTCGGCGGCGCAGTTTCTGGTTACCGACGTAGTAGTGCTGGGCATCCTGCTGATCGCCTTGATCGCCTTCGCACTGGAAATGAGCCTGCGCGCCCTGCAACGCAAGCTGGTGCCCTGGCACGGGCAAAGCCACTGAACCCCATTGTCCACGCCAGCACACTGGCGCCTGATTGAAGAGACTGACATGAGCCTGACCATCACTCCCCTCAGCCCGGCGCTCGGCGCCCAGATCAGCGGCGTGGACATCAGCCGCGACATCACCGCAGCACAACGCGACGCCATTGAACAGGCGCTGCTGCAGCACCAGGTGCTGTTCTTCCGCGACCAGCCGATCAACCCGGAACAACAGGCGCGCTTTGCCGCCCGCTTCGGCGACCTTCACATTCACCCGATCTACCCCAATGTGCCGGACACCCCGCAGGTGCTGGTGCTCGACACGGCGGTCACTGATGTGCGCGACAACGCCGTGTGGCACACCGACGTGACCTTCCTGCCAACCCCGGCACTGGGTGCGGTGCTCAGTGCCAAGCAGTTGCCGGCCTACGGTGGCGATACCTTGTGGGCCAGCGGCATCGCTGCCTTTGAAGCCTTGTCGGCGCCGCTGCGGGGCATGCTCGACGGGCTGACCGCCACTCACGACTTCACCAAGTCGTTCCCGCTGGAACGCTTTGGCACCACCGCTGAAGACCTGGCGCGCTGGGAAGCCACGCGGCGCAACAATCCACCCTTGTCGCACCCGGTGGTGCGTACGCATCCGGTGAGCGGGCGCAAGGCGTTGTTCGTCAATGAGGGGTTTACCACGCGCATCAATGAGCTGAGCGAGCTGGAGAGCGAGGCGTTGCTGAAGCTGCTGTTCGCCCATGCCACACGGCCGGAGTTCAGCATTCGCTGGCGCTGGCAGGAGAATGACGTGGCGTTCTGGGACAACCGCGTGACCCAGCATTTTGCCGTGGATGACTACCGGCCCAATCGGCGGGTGATGCATCGGGCGACGATCCTCGGGGATGTGCCCTTTTAGTTGTTGCCTGTACCGGCCTCTTCGCGGGCAAGCCCGCTCCCACAGGTCCGGCACCGGTTTCGAAACCTGTGATGTGCCTGTGGGAGCGGGCGTGCCCGCGAAAAGGCCAGAACAGGAACGCCTGACCCCACAGGTCCGGCACCGGTTTCGAAACCTGTGATGTACCTGTGGGAGCGGGCGTGCCCGCGAAAAGGCCAGAGCAGGAACGCCTGACCCCACAGGTCCGGCACCGGTTTCGAAACCGGTGATGTACCTGTGGGAGCGGGCGTGCCCGCGAAGAGGCCAGAGCAGGAACGCCTGGTCAGCGGACCAGATGCAGGAACTGCATGTGCCGCTCGTACTGGTCGAGGATGTCGTTGATGATCTGCTCCTTGCTGTAGCCAACCAGGTCGTAGTTCTGGCTGCCTTCGCTCAGGTACACCTCCGCCCGGTAGTAGCGGCGGTTCTTCAACTCCTGCGTGCCCAGCCCACCCAGGGCGAACGATGGCGTGAAGTAGCCACGCATCTGCACCTGGTAAATGAACGGCTGTTCTTCACCATGCCCCACTTTCAGGCTGACGTTGTCGTGGCTTGGGTCATCCTGGGTAATCAGCACCAGGCCTTTTTGCTCGAACACCTCACGCACATCGGCAATCGCCGGGCGCACCACATCGTCCATGAAGCGGTACACCTCGTCACGCGACGGGAAGTGCACCGCCTGGCTCAAACGTTGACGCCAGCCGCCACGGCCGCGGCGTGACTGGGCGAACGGTGCCAGCGAGTGCATTTGCGCGATCTGCCGTTGCGACTCCAGGTAGAAGGCCTTGTGCAACCCCCACATCATGCACAGCAAGATCAACGAGAAGGGCAGCGAGGTCAGTACCACCGCCGACTTCAGCGAATCGATGCTGCCCGCGAACAGCAGCGCACTGGTGACCAGCGCGGTCATCGCGCCCCAGAAAATGCGCAGCCAGTTCGGCCCGTCCTCATCGGCATCCCCACCGGTGGCCGACAAGGTCGACAGCACCACGGTGCCAGAGTCGGCCGAGGTGACGAAGAACACGAAACTGATGAACACCGTGGTGGCGATCACCACCTTGCTCCAGGGGTAGGTTTCCAGCAGCAGGTACAGGCTCATGGACGGGTTGTCCAAAGCCGACTGGCCCAGCGCGGTCATGCCGTGGTTAATGACCTGGTCCAGGGCACTGTTGCCGAAGATCGACATCCACGCCAGGGTGAAGCCCAGCGGAATCAGCAGCACGCCAAAGACGAACTCGCGGATGGTACGGCCGCGGGAAATGCGCGCAATGAACAAGCCCACGAACGGCGCCCAGGCAATCCACCAGGCCCAGTAGAACACTGTCCAGCCACCCAGCCAGTCGCGGTTCTCACCGTAGGCATACACGTCGAAACTCTTGCGCGGCAAGGCGCCCAGGTAATCGCCAAGGTTCTGGATGAGGGTGTTGAACAGGTGCTGGGTAGGCCCGGCGAACAGCACGAACAGCAGCAGTGCGCAGGCCAGGAACAGGTTGATGTCGCTCATTACCCGCACGCCCTTCTCTACCCCGGCAACGGCTACGGCCACTGCCGCGCCCATCATCAGGGTGATGAGGATCACCTGCACCCACTGGCTGTGGCTGATGCCGAACAGGTAATCCAGGCCGGCGTTCAGGTGCAGCACGCCAAAGCCCATGTCGGCGCCCAGGCCGAACACGGTGGCGATGATACCGAAGCCGTCCACCGCATAACCGATCGGCCCGTTGATGCGCTTGCCGATCAGCGGGTACAGCGCCGAACGCAACGCCAACGGCAGGTTATGGCGGTAGGCGAAGTAGGCCAGCGCCATGCCGACGAAGGCGAACACGCCCCAACCATGCAACCCCCAGTGCAGGAACAGGATCTGCATGGCCTGGCGCCCGGCCTCGGCAGTGCCCGCTTCGCCTTGGGGCGGCTGCAGCATATGGGTCAGCGGTTCGGACACACAGAAGAAGAACAACGTAATGCTGATGCCAGCCGCAAACAGCATGCCGGCCCATGACAGGTAACTGAACTCGGGCTCGTCGTGGTCGGCACCGAGCTTGATCTTGCCGTAGCCGGACAAGGCGGTGACCACCACGAAGACCAGGTACAGCGTCATTGCCAACATGTAGTACCAGCCGACCGTATTGGCCGCCCAGTTCTGCGCCGCCAGCAACCAGTCGCCTGCGGTTTGCGGGTTGGAGATGACCACCAGGCCGAAGATAAGGATGAAGCTTGCCGCAAAGTAGAACACCGGCGGGTTCATGCGGATCTTGCTGTTGGAAAGGGATGGGGTCGGTGCACTCATGGGGCAGGCACCTCGTCAAAAGACGTGAGGTTCGGAATGAACGGGTTCAGCAAAGGAATCCTCCTGTTGAACACCGGCAGCGGACCAGCGTTTTTCATTGAACAAGCGTTCAAGTTAAACATGGATCGGTGTTCAATGCGAATTGGGGCGCCGACTGGCGCGCTTCTGGCCCGGCCTTTTCGCGGGTGAACCCGCGCCTGGCGCGCACATCGGTCGCTCGCTGTGCGGTCCTTGTAGGAGCCCGTTTCACCTTGAAAAGTGCCGGTGCACGCCAGGCAAATTTCAGGTCAATGCTTGTCCTGGCAATCCAGCTGCAAGTTGGCCTGGGTGATGTTGCTGTCGGCTGGCACACTGCGGGTCAGCCACACGTTGCCGCCAATGGTCGAGCCCTTACCGATGGTGATGCGCCCCAGTACCGTGGCGCCGGCATAGATCACCACATCGTCTTCGACGATTGGGTGGCGTGGCAGGCCTTTGTGCAAGGTGCCCGACTCGTCGCTTGGGAAACGCTTGGCGCCAAGAGTCACAGCCTGGTAGATACGCACGCGCTCGCCGATGATCGCAGTTTCGCCGATGACCACCCCCGTACCGTGGTCGATGAAAAAACTCGGCCCGATCTGCGCGCCAGGGTGAATGTCGATACCAGTGGCTGAATGCGCCAGTTCCGAACTGATGCGCGCCAGCAGTGGCAGGCCTGCCCGGTACAGATGGTGCGCCAGGCGGTGGTGGATGATCGCCAGGATGCCCGGGTAGCACAGCAGTACCTCATCGACGCTACGGGCCGCCGGGTCGCCGTGGTAGGCAGCCAGCACATCGGTGTCGAGCAACACCCGCAGCGCTGGCAAGGCTGCCGCGAAATCCTGTACCAGGCCCAGCGCGTGAGCATCCACACCGGCCAGTTCGGCCTTGCTTTGCCGGGCGGCGTAACGCAGCTCCAGGCGGGCCTGGGCCAGCAAGGCGGTCAGGGCAGCATCGAGGGTGTGGCCCACGTAGAAATCTTCACTTTCTTCGCGCAGGTCGACCGGGCCCAGGCGCATAGGGAACAGCGCACCACAGAGTTGCTCGAGAATCTGCCGCATCGCCTCGCGCGACGGCAGCTCGCGGCCACCCTGCTCGCCGCTGCTGCGGCCATTGCGGGTGCGCCACTGCTCACGCGCGCCGCGCAGGCCGGTTACGATGCTCTGCAACTGCCAGCGCCCGGATGATGGTTGTTCGCTCACGGTTTTTCTCCTGCCGTATAGGCCATCGGGTTGTTTCGCCATGCCCGCGAAAGGGCCGGGCGTACCTGCGTGCAATCCACTCTACGGCAAATCCGCCGCTTGGAAAAAACTACGCTTTATTCCATCCTTCGCCATGTCGGACACACCCTGCGGTGACGGCGCAGGCAACCTCGCCTACCCTCAAAGCAATCACGCTCTGACACTAAACAAAATGGAAATAACAACATAATTTTTTATTATTTCCAGGCCTAAAAAGCCAACCCTATAGTCGCCACCCTCTCACTACACAACAAGCGCGGGGCTCTGCCATGTCGAAGTTCGCCAAACCGCTACTCAATGCCAGCCTGGCCCTTCTGCTGGGTGCTGGTCTGCTCGGCCAGGCCTTCGCCGGCGAAGAGCTGAAAACCATTCAGGAAAAAGGCGTGATCAACGTCGGCCTCGAAGGCACCTACCCGCCGTTCAGCTTTCAGGATGAAAACGGCAAGCTGACCGGTTTCGAAGTCGAGCTCTCCGAACTGCTGGCCAAAGAGCTGGGGGTCAAGGCCAAGATCCAGCCAACCAAGTGGGACGGTATTCTGGCCGCGCTGGAGTCCAAACGGCTGGACATCGTGGTCAACCAGGTGACCATCTCGGAAGAACGCAAGAAGAAGTATGACTTCTCCGAGCCTTACACCATCTCCGGCATCCAGGCGCTGATCCTCAAGAAGAAGGCCGAGCAGCTGAATATCAACAGTGCGCAGGATCTGGCCGGCAAGAAGGTCGGCGTGGGTCTGGGCACCAACTACGAGCAGTGGGTGAAGCAGGACGTACCGAAAGCGGACGTGCGCACTTATGAAGACGACCCAAGCAAATTCGCCGACCTGCGCAACGGCCGCATCGACGCCATCCTGATCGACCGCCTGGCGGCGCTGGAATACGCGCAAAAAGCCAAGGACACCGAACTGGCCGGCCCTGCCTTCTCGCGCCTGGAAAGCGGCGTGGCCCTACGCAAGGGCGAGCCTGAACTGTTGGCGGCCATCAACAAGGCCATCGACAAGCTCAAGGCTGACGGCACGCTGGCCAAGCTGTCGGAAAAATATTTTGGTGCCGATGTCACTAAATGATCGCCGAAAGCCTGCAACTCGTCGCCGACTCCGCGCCCTTCCTGCTCAAGGGCGCGGGTTACACCGTACTGCTCAGCGTGGGCGGCATGTTCTTCGGCCTGGTGCTGGGCTTTGCCCTGGCGCTGATGCGGCTGTCGAAGGTATTGCCGCTCAACTGGCTGGCCCGGATCTATGTGTCGTTCTTTCGCGGCACGCCGCTGCTGGTGCAACTGTTCGTAATCTATTTCGGCATGCCGCAGATCGGGATCGAACTCGACCCGATTCCGGCCTCGCTGATTGGCCTGTCGCTGAACATGGCGGCTTATATCTGCGAAATCCTGCGCGCGGCGATTTCATCGATTGACCGTGGCCAATGGGAAGCCGCGGCCAGCATCGGCATGACCCGGGTGCAGGCCATGCGCCGGGCGATCTTGCCCCAGGCCCTGCGCACCGCCCTGCCACCGCTGGGCAACAGTTTCATTTCGCTGGTCAAGGACACCGCCCTGGCAGCCACCATCCAGGTACCCGAGCTGTTCCGCCAGGCCCAGCTGATTACTGCGCGCACCTTTGAAGTGTTCACCATGTACGTGGCGGTGGCGGTTATCTACTGGGTGCTGTGCAGCATCCTCGCGCACTTCCAGAACCGTATGGAAGCGCGGGTCAACCAGCATGACCAGGAGCATTGAGCATGATTGAAGTCAAAGGCCTGACCAAGCGGTTCAAGGGCCAGACCGTGCTCAACGGCATTGACCTGACCGTACAGCCCGGCGAGGTGGTGGCCATCATCGGCCCCAGCGGCTCGGGCAAGACCACCTTCCTGCGCTGCCTTAACCTGCTGGAAACGCCCGACGCCGGGCAGATCCAGATCGGCGCCATCAGCATCGATGCCAACCGCCCGCTGGGGGGGCAGCAAAGTGCAATCCGCCGGTTGCGCCAGCAGGCGGGGTTTGTGTTCCAGAATTTCAACCTGTTTCCGCACCGCACAGCCTTGGAAAACGTGATCGAAGGGCCGGTGATCGTCAAGAAGACCCCGCGCGAACAGGCTGTCGAACTGGGCCGCCGCTTGCTGGCCAAGGTTGGCCTGGCGGGCAAGGAAGATGCCTACCCGCGGCGCCTGTCCGGTGGCCAGCAGCAGCGGGTGGCCATTGCCCGCGCCTTGGCCATGGAGCCCGAGGTGATTCTGTTCGACGAGCCGACCTCGGCGCTGGACCCGGAACTGGTGGGTGAAGTGCTGGCGACCATTCGCGGCCTGGCCGAAGAAAGGCGCACCATGGTCATCGTCACGCACGAAATGAGCTTTGCCCGGGACGTGGCTAACCGGGTGATCTTCTTCGACAAAGGCGTGATCGTGGAGCAAGGCGAGGCCAAAGCGCTGTTTGCGGCGCCGAAGGAAGAGCGTACCCGGCAGTTCTTGCGCAAGTTCCTTGGGACTGCTGCTTCCGAGTAGGCCTGCTCTGGGCCCTTCGCGGGCTCGCCCGCTCCCACAGGGTTAACGATGGCCGTGCAGGAGCGGGTTCATCCGCGAAGAGGTCGGCGTAGCCAGCGAAATCTCTTCTTCTATATATATTCCAAAGTGTTAGTTCATTAAATTTTTATAAAGCTTTAGGGTATATCAACCGGACCACCGGACCAGCACACGTTCGCCGCGACCAGCTGTAGCGGCTTTACTTTTCGCGAGGTCAGGAATGGTCAGCATCACAATTTCCCCAGTGCGTAACGCCAGGGCATTGAGTACAGCCAAGGAGCGGTACTGATGTCCAGCCAACCCAACACCCTATTACACAGCGATCTCGACAGCGCTCCCCCGTTGCTGCCAGCCAAGGTGTTGCGCAACGACGCCGAAGCCTTGCAAGCGGCACGCGAACTGGCCGAGGTCGCCCGCGAGCATGCCGCCCGCCGCGACCAGCAACGCAAGCTGCCATGGGCCGAGGTCGAGCTGTTCACCCGCAGCGGGCTGGGTAGCATCAGCGTGCCCAAGGCCCACGGTGGCCCCGATGTTTCGTTCGCCACCATCGCCGAAGTGTTCCGCCTGATCAGCGCCGCCGACCCGGCCCTGGGGCAGATCCCGCAGAACCAGTTCGGCATCTTGCAACTGCTGCGCCTGACGGCAAGCGAAGCGCAACAGGCGTTTGTTTTCCGCAGCGTGCTCGAAGGCTGGCGCATCGGCAATGCCGGGCCCGAGCGCGGCACCAAGGACACCCTCACGCTCACCGCGCGTATCACCCGCAACGGCGACGGTTATCGCATCAGTGGCGAGAAGTTCTATTCCACCGGCGCCCTGTTCGCCCATTGGGTGGCGGTCAAAGCCTTGGACGACGACGGCCGTCAGCGCCTGGCGTTCGTACGTAGAGGCAGCCCGGGGCTGCGCATCGTCGATGACTGGTCCGGGTTTGGCCAGCGCACCACCGCCAGCGGCACGGTGCTGCTGGACCAGGTGCCGGTGGAGGCGGCGCTGGTGATCGACAACTGGCGCCAGCGCGATATACCCAATACCCAGGGCGCGGTCTCGCAGTTGATCCAGGCAGCAATCGATGCAGGTATCGCTGAAGCGGCCATCGAAGATGCGATCAAGTTCGTTCGCGAGAAGTCGCGGCCTTGGGTCGACGCCAATGTCGAGCGCGCCAGCGACGATCTTTACGTGATCGCTGACGTCGGGCACCTGAAGCTTGAACTGCATGCGGCGCAAGCGTTGCTACGCAAGGCCGCGCAGGTGCTTGACGAGGTCAGCGCCGCGCCAGTCGATGCCGCGAGCGCTGCGCGCGCGTCCATTGCGGTGGCCGAAGCCAAGGTGCTGACCACTGAAATTGCCTTGCAGGCCAGCGAAAAGCTGTTCGAGCTGGCTGGCAGCCGCGCCACCCTTGCCGAATTCAACCTCGACCGCCACTGGCGCAATGCCCGGGTGCACACGCTGCATGACCCGGTGCGCTGGAAGTACCACGCGGTTGGGGCTTACCACCTTAACGGGACCTTGCCCGCGCGGCATTCCTGGATCTGAATTCAATGGCCTTGGGGGCTGCTTTGCAGCCCATCGCGACACAAGGCCGCTCCTACCCGTGGCGCGGACCGGCATGGAACCGCGTATCCCTGCAGGAGCGGCCCTGTGTCGCGATGGGCCGCATTGCGCTCCCAAGGCCCGGAGAAACCCATGACCATCAGAATCATCACCAGCGACACCCAAGCCCTGCATGTCGCCGACGAAATCGCCCAACAACTGCGCCGCGACAGCGCCCTGCGCGACCGCGAACGCCGGCTGCCGCACAGCGAACTGGACCTGTTCACCCGCTCCGGCCTGTGGGCCATCAGTGTGCCCAAGGCCTTCGGCGGCGCTGGCGTGTCCAACGTCACCCTGGCCAAGGTCATCGCCCGCATCGCCCAGGCCGACGGCTCGCTGGGGCAGATCCCACAGAATCATTTCTACAGCCTGGAAGTACTGCGGGTAAACGGCAGCCCCGAACAACAGAAGCGGCTGTATGGCGAAGTGCTGGCCGGCCGCCGTTTCGGCAATGCCCTGGCCGAGCTGGGTACCAAGACCGCCAACGAACGCACCACCCGCCTGAGCCGTGACGGGGACGGCTTTCGCATCAACGGCCGCAAGTTCTACGCGACTGGCGCCATCTACGCCCAGCGTATCCCTACGTCGGTGGTCGATGAACAGGGCGTGCAGCACCTGGTGTTCGTGCCAGCCGATAGCCAGGGCGTACAGGTGATCGACGACTGGAGCGGCTTCGGACAACGCACCACCGGCAGCGGCTCGGTCCTGTTGGACAACGTTTTTGTCAGCGCAGCGGACGTGGTGCCTTTCCAGAGCGCCTTCGAGCGCCCCACCCCGGTCGGCCCGCTGGCGCAGCTTCTTCACGCCGCCATCGACACCGGCATCGCCCGCGCCGCCTACGAGGATGCCCTGCACTTCGTGCGCACCCGCAGCCGACCATGGGTCGACGCAGGCCTGGACAAGGCAAGCGCTGACCCACTGACGTTGAAAAGCTTCGGCCACCTGGCAATCCGCCTGCACGCGGCCGAAGCCCTGCTGGAACGCGCTGGCGAATACCTCGACCGCGCCCGCAACGACAGCACCGCCGACACCGTCGCCGCAGCGTCTATCGCCGTGGCCGAAGCGCGTGCCATCAGCACGGAAATCGCGCTTGCCGCCGGCACTGCCCTGTTCGAACTGAGTGGGAGCCAAGCGACGCTGGCCGAGCACAACCTCGACCGCCATTGGCGCAACGCCCGCGTGCACACCTTGCACGACCCGGTCCGCTGGAAATACCACGCCATCGGCAATTACTACCTCAACGACGTCAACCCGCCACGCCGGGGGACCCTCTGATGGCCAAGCAAATCCTGCTCAATGCCTTCAACATGAACTGCGTAGGGCACATCAACCACGGCCTGTGGACCCACCCACGGGACACTTCGACCCAGTACACCAGCCTGGAGTACTGGACCCAGCTCGCACGCCTGCTGGAGCGCGGCCTGTTCGATGGGCTGTTCATCGCTGATATCGTCGGCACCTACGATATCTATGGGCAATCGCTGGACGTCACCCTCAAGGAGGCCATCCAGTTGCCGGTCAATGACCCCTTGCTGCTGGTTTCGGCCATGGCCGCCGTCACTCGCCACCTGGGTTTCGGCCTTACCGCCAACCTGACCTACGAGGCGCCGTACCTGTTCGCCCGGCGCCTATCCACCCTGGACCACCTGAGCCAGGGCCGGGTTGGCTGGAACATCGTCACCGGTTACCTCGACAGTGCCGCCCGGGCCATGGGCCTGGCACAGCAACCCGAACATGACCGCCGCTACGACCAGGCTGACGAGTACCTGCAGGTGCTGTACAAGCTGCTGGAGGGCAGCTGGGCCGACGACGCGGTGGTCGCTGACCGCGAGCAGCGCATTTATGCCCGCCCCGACAAGGTGCGCAAGGTGCAGCACCAGGGCGAGTTCTACAAGGTCGAGGGCTACCACCTGTGCGAACCCTCGCCGCAACGCACCCCGGTACTGTTCCAGGCAGGCAGTTCGCAACGCGGCCTGGGCTTCGCCGGGCAACATGCCGAATGTGTGTTCATCAGCGCTCAGGACAAGACCGCGGCCCGCGCCCAGGTCGAGCAGGTACGCGCGGCTGCCTCGGCTGCCGGGCGCGACCCGCAGGCGGTCAAGGTCTTCATGGGCATCACGGTGATCGTCGCGGCGACCGAGCAACAGGCCCAGGCCAAGCATGCCGAGTATCTGCAGCACGCCAGCGCCGAGGCCGGAGTCGCACATTTTGCGGCCTCGACCGGCATTGACTTCGCGGCCTATGCACTGGACGAGCCGATCCCCTTCAGCCAGGGCAACGCCATTCAGTCAGCCACGCGCCAGTTGCAGGGCAACGCCTGGACCCGCCGGCGCCTGTTGCAACAGCACGCGCTGGGCGGGCGCTACGTGAAGGTGGTCGGCGACCCCGAGCAGGTCGCCGAACAGTTGATCGCCTGGCTCGACGAGACCGGCCTGGACGGCTTCAACCTGACCCGCACCGTCACCCCGGAGAGCTTTGAGGACTTCATCGACCTGGTCGTTCCTCGACTGCAACAACGCGGCCGCTACAAGACCGCGTACGCCGAGGGCACCCTGCGCCAGAAACTGTTCCAGGCCGACCACCCGCACTTGCCCGCCGACCACCCTGGTTCGGCTTACCGCTTTACCCGCACTCCTACCCCTGCACCGACTGGAGCCCTGCACCATGCTTGAAAAACTGTTCCGGCCCGTCGTGGCCATCGCCCTGTCCCTCGGCCTGTGCGCCGCTGCCCAGGCCGCCGAACCCCTGAAGATCGGCACTACCTCGGCCTTTGCGATCCCGCTGGAAGCCGCCGTGGAAGAAGCCCACAAGCAAGGCCTGGAGGTGAAGCTGATCGAGTTCAGCGACTGGATCGCGCCCAATGTCAGCCTCAACAGCGGCGACATCGACGTAAACTACTTCCAGCACATCCCGTTCCTGGAGAATGCCAAGGCGGCTGCGGGCTTCGACCTGGTGCCCTATGCACCGGGGATCATCAACAACGTGGGGTTGTACGCGAAAAAGTACAAAAGCTTCGCCGACCTGCCTGAGGGGGCGAGCGTGGCCATCGCCAACGACCCGATCAACAGTGGCCGCGGCCTGCAACTGCTGGCCAAGGCCGGGTTGATCACGCTCAAGCCTGGGGTTGGCTACAAAGCCACCGAGGACGACATTGTCGCCAACCCGAAAAAGCTGAAGATCCTGCAGGTCGAAGCCGTGCAGTTGGTGCGTGCCTATGACGACGCCGACCTGGTGCAGGGGTACCCGGCATACATTCGCCTGGCCAACAGCTTCGATGCCAGTTCAGCGCTACTGTTCGACGGCCTGGAAAACAAGGAGTACGTGATTCAATTCGTGATTCGCCCGCAGAGCAAAAACGACCCACGCCTGGCACAGTTCGTCGACATCTACCAACATTCGCCTGCCGTACGCGCAGCGTTGGACAAGGCTCACGGCAAGCTGTACCAGGCCGGTTGGGAAGGCTGACATGAGCCAGGCCAGCGCATTCAAGGCGCCCACCCCCCAACCACTAGCGTCAACGGCCAGGGAGCACGCCCTGCACCCGGAAATCAATCAAGCCCATGTACGCTTCATCGGCCTGGGCAAGACCTACCCTGGGCAGGCGCAACCCGCCTTGCACGGCATTGACCTGAACATTCGCCAGGGCGAAGTGTTCGGCATCATCGGCCGCAGCGGCGCCGGCAAATCTTCGTTGCTACGCACCATCAACCGCCTGGAACGCCCTAGTCACGGCCGGGTACTGATCGACCAGGTCGACATCGCGGCGTTCGATGACGACCAGCTGGTGGCGCTGCGCCGGCGTATCGGCATGATATTCCAGCATTTCAACCTGCTGTCGGCGAAGACGGTGTGGCAGAACGTCGAGCTGCCCTTGAAGGTGGCGGGCGTGGCCAAGGGCGAGCGCCAGCGCAAGGTCCGGGAGCTGCTGGCGCTGGTCGGCCTGCAGGAGAAACACCACGTGTACCCAGCGCAGTTGTCAGGCGGGCAGAAACAGCGCGTGGGCATTGCCCGGGCACTGGTGCATGACCCCGAGATCCTGCTGTGCGACGAAGCCACCTCCGCGCTGGACCCGGAGACCACGGCCTCGATCCTGGAACTGCTGCGCGATATCAACCGGCGCCTGGGCCTGACCATCGTGCTGATTACCCACGAGATGGCGGTCATCCGTGATATCTGCCACCGGGTGGTGGTGCTGGACCGCGGCGAGGTGGTCGAGCAGGGCGAAGTCTGGCGTGTCTTCGGCGCCCCTCACCACGAGGTCACCCGAACCCTGCTTGCGCCGCTGCAGGCGCGGCTGCCTGCGGCGCTGCAAGCCAGCCTGCAGCCCCACCCCACAAGCCGTGACTGCGCCGTGGTATTGCAACTGAGTATGCTTGGCGAGCCTGAACTGTCTGCCCTGTTCCACGACCTGGGCGGTCGCGTGCGCCTGCTGCAGGGCGGCGTGGCGACCATTGGCGAGCACGCCTTGGGCCAGTTGATACTGTCGGTGCAGCATGCACCGCACGATACCCAACAATTGCTGCAACGCGCCCGCCGTTGGGCGGACAACGTGGAGGTGCTGGGCCATGTGGTTTGATCGTCTGCTGGAAGGCTTGCTCGATACCCTGCTGATGGTTGGCGTGTCGTCGCTTATCGCCCTGCTGCTGGGGGTACCCCTAGCGCTGCTGCTGGTCACCAGCGGCAAGGGCGGCATATTCGAGGCAGCTTTGCTGAACCGGGTACTGGGCGCCTTCGTCAACCTGTTCCGCTCGATCCCGTTCCTGATCCTGATGGTCGCGCTGATCCCGTTCACCCGGCTGGTGGTGGGTACGACCTATGGTGTGTGGGCTGCGGTTGTCCCGCTGACCATCGCCGCCACGCCGTTCTTTGCCCGGATCGCCGAGGTCAGCCTGCGCGAAGTCGACCATGGCTTGGTGGAAGCCGCGCAGGCCATGGGTTGCCGGCGCTGGCACATTGTCTGGCATGTGTTGTTGCCCGAAGCGTTGCCAGGCATTGTCGGCGGTTTCACCATCACCTTGGTGACCCTGATCAACTCCTCGGCCATGGCCGGGGCGATCGGTGCCGGAGGGCTAGGCGACATCGCCTACCGGTATGGCTACCAGCGCTTCGACAGCCAGATCATGCTGACCGTGATCGCCATGCTTGTGGCGCTGGTGGCGTTGATCCAGCTGGGTGGCGACCGATTGGCGAAAGGCTTGAACAAGCGTTGAGTTCTTCGCGGCTCAACCCGCGAAGAGGCCCTTAACCCCAGCGCAAATCCGCAGCCGGCACCGGCCGCCCGAACCAGTACCCCTGCCCCAGCTGGCACTGCTCCTGCAGCAGGAAGGCGGCCTGCTCTGCCTGCTCGATACCCTCGGCATGCACCTGCATGCCCATGCTGCGGGCCAGGGCGATAATCACCCGCACGATCGCGATGTCATCCTCATCCAGCGGCAAGCCAGCAACGAAGCCCTGGTCGATTTTCAGCTTCTGAACGGGCAAACGCTTGAGCCGCAGCAGCGAAGAGTAGCCGGTGCCGAAGTCATCAATGGCCAGGGTCACGCCAAGCTCACGCAAGCGGTGAAGTTGCTCCAGCGCCACCTCCGGGTCTTCCATCACAGCGCTTTCGGTCACTTCCAGCTCCAGCAAGGCGGGGGCCAGGCCGGTGTCGTGCAGGACGTCGGCCACTTGGCGGTACAACTCGTGCTGGCCAAACAGCCGGCTGGAGATGTTCACCGCCACGAACGCCAATTGCCGGCCTTGCGCTTGCCACTGGACCATTTGCCAGCAGGCCTGGCGCAGCACCCAGGCGTCGATCTCGGCAATCAGGCCAGTACGCTCGGCGATCGGGATGAACTCGATCGGCGGCACCAGGCCGCGCTGCGGATGCTGCCAGCGCACCAACGCCTCGACCCCGACCAGGCTGCCGGTCGCCAGGTCCTGTACCGGCTGGAAGAACACCCGCAGTTCGTCATGCTCCAGCGCCCGACGCAACTCGCCGGCCGTCTCGACCCGGTGCTGGGCGTGGGCCGTCAGCTCTTCGGTGTATAGCGCATAACACGCACGCCCATTACCCTTGGCCTTGTACAACGCCGAATCGGCGTTGCGCAGCAACTGCTCGGCACACAAGGCATCGCTGGGGAACAGGCTGATACCGGCACTGACACTGATGAACAGCCGATGGCCATCGAACAGGAACGGCTCGCGCATGCGCTCGATGATGCCCTGCGCCAGTTTGCCTGCCTGGCCGACTTGCTGGCAGCCTTCGGCGAGCACGCCGAACTCGTCGCCGCCCAGGCGAGCCAAAGTCACACCGCTGCCCAGTATCTTGCCCAGGCGCTCCCCCACCAGCCTCAGCAACTGGTCACCGATGGTGTGGCCAAGGCCATCGTTGATGCTCTGGAAGTGGTCCAGGTCCAGCAGCAGCAGGGCGCACCCACGCTTGTTGGCCTGCGCTGCGGCCAGGGCCTGCTCGACGCGGTCGTTGAACAGCAAGCGGTTGGGCAGGCCGGTCAGCGGGTCGTGGTGGGCCAGGTAGGCCAACTCCTGCTCCGAATGCTTGATCGCGCTGATGTCACTGAACACGGCCACGTAATGGCTCAGCTCCCCCTCATCATCGCGGATAGCGGAGATGGTCTGCCACTGCGGGTAGATTTCGCCGCTTTTGCGCCGGTTCCAGATTTCGCCGCTCCACTCGCCCTTTTCAGCCAGGGTGGCGTAAACCTGCTGGTAGAAGGCCTGGCCATGGCGGCCCGACTTGAATTTGCTCGGGCGCTGGCCGATGACCTCGTGCTGCTGGTAACCGGTAATGCGCATGAAGGCGCGGTTGACGTGCACGATCAAGCCCTGGCGGTCCGTCACCAGTACCCCTTCGAGGGTACTGTCGAAGACGGCGGCGGCCATGCGCAGACGTTCTCGGTCTTCGCAGCGCAACCGCGCGCCATGGCCGATGAAATTGAGCAGGCGCACCCGCGACACATAAATCAGCAAGGCACTGCACAGCACCCAGACCACCACGTTGATCTGCCGCCCCACGGTCGATGCCAGGGGGTCGTCGGTCATGCTCTGCAGCATTACCTCGGCCAGCACCAGCCAGAGGATCGAGAGCACCACATAAAGCGCGGCCATGCGCAAGGCGTCGCGAACGGAAACAGACATGTCGGGTGGGGTAGCCCATTGAAAAGAAAGGGGCATTATAAAGGCTGAAACATGTCGTGACCTCCTGTCTGAACAGTTGACTGGTTTTATTTCCCCACCAAGGGATAATCGACCCTTCCCCCCGCATTTCGAGGGCATTTACATCTATGTGGTACAACGGCCTGCTCGACTTGTCGGCCTGGCAACTGGTCGGCATCACCCTGTTGATGACCCACGTGACCATTGTCAGCGTCACGGTCTACCTGCATCGCTACTCTGCGCACCGAGCCCTTGAGCTCAACGGCGCGCTCAAGCATTTCTTCCGTTTCTGGCTGTGGCTGACCACGGCGCAGAACACCCGAGAGTGGACGGCGGTCCACCGTAAGCACCACGCCAAGTGCGAAACACCCGACGACCCGCACAGCCCCGTGCACAAAGGCCTGAGCACGGTGTTGCGCAAAGGCGCCGAGCTGTATCGTGAAGAGGCCCGCAACCCAGACACCCTGCGCATCTACGGCAAGAACTGCCCTGATGACTGGATCGAGCGCAACCTTTACTCGCGTTACAAACTGGGCGGCATCGCGTTGATGGCCGTGATCGACCTGCTGCTGTTCGGCACCCTCGGTATCACCATCTGGGCGGTCCAGATGATGTGGATCCCGTTCTGGGCTGCCGGTGTCGTCAACGGCCTGGGCCACGCGTTCGGCTACCGCAACTTCGAATGCCGTGACGCGGCCACCAACCTGGTGCCGTGGGGCATCGTGATCGGCGGTGAAGAGCTGCACAACAATCACCACACCTACCCCAATTCGGCCAAGCTGTCGGTCAAGCGCTGGGAGTTCGACATGGGCTGGGCGTGGATCCGTCTGTTCTGCCTGCTGCGCCTGGCCAAGGTGCAGCGTGTGGCGCCGATTGCCCATCGGGTGGAAGGCAAAGGTAGCCTGGACATGGACACCGCCATGGCGATCCTCAACAACCGCTTCCAGATCATGGCCCAGTACCGCAAATTGGTGATCGCCCCACTGGTAAAGCTGGAACTGGCGCGTGTCGACGCCTCGGTGCGCCACCACTTCCGCCGTGCCAAGCGCCTGCTATCCCGTGAAACCAGCCTGCTCGAAGACCGCCATCATGTGCGCATCGAATCGATGCTTGCGCACAGCCAGGCCCTGAAGACCATCTACGAAAAGCGCCTGGCCTTGCAGCAGATCTGGGCCCGCACCAGCGCCAACGGCCATGACATGCTGGCCGCCATCAAGGACTGGGTACACGAAGCCGAAACCAGTGGTATTCAAGCCCTGCGCGACTTCGCGGCACAGCTGAAAACCTATTCCCTGCGCCCGATCGGCGCCTGATCGCCGTTGATCGGCACGCCCCAGCATGGGGCGTGCCAGCTGGAACTTCCCCACCTCGCCCCCACTCAAACCCCGCACATCGCCCGCGTGGCGGGCAGGATGCTGGCCGCACGCTTTCACGTCGAGACTCGCTACGTGCACATGGCCAAGAATATTCCAATGACATCGCCAGGCCCGGTACCACCGGGAGCCGCCCGCACTTTACTGGCGCTCCTTCATGCGCAAGGTGAAGTCGCCCGCCTGAGCGAACGCGAACAGCTGTTCAGCTCGTTGCTCGAAAGTGTCAACGCGGTGCTCTGGGCCTTCGATTGGGAAACACGCGAAGTGCTGTACGTAAGCCCCGCCTACGAGCGCATCTTCGGCCGCCCGGCCAGCCTGGTACTGGCCGACTTCAACGAGTGGCGCGACAGCATCTACCCCGACGACCTGGAATACGCCGAGCGCAGCCTGGCCCAGGTGCTGCTCAAAGGCGCGGTCGAGGACCGCGAGTACCGTATCATCAATGCCGACGGGCAAGTGCGCTGGTTGAGCGACAAGTGCTACATCAACCAGCAGCATGACGGCGACCGCGTGATCATCGTCGGCATTGCCGAAGACATCACCGAGAAAAAGCAGCTGGAAGGCGAGTTACAGCGCCTGGCCACCACCGACGTGCTGACCCAAAGCAGCAACCGCCGGCACTTCTTCGAATGCGCCCAGGCGGCATTTGACAGCGCCCGGGAAAACGGCACGCCATTGGCCTTCCTGCTACTGGACATCGACGACTTCAAACAGATCAACGACAGCTATGGCCACCAGGAAGGCGACCAGGTGCTGCAGCACATCGCTGACAGCGGCAAGGCCGTGCTGCGCCGTGGCGACCTGTTTGGGCGTATTGGCGGCGAAGAGTTCGCGGCGGTGTTCCCAGGGTGCAGTGCCGAGCTGGCCGGGCAGATTGCCGAGCGGCTGCAGCGGCAGATTCAGCGTTTGAGCTTCAGCCATGGGGCGCAGACTTACGGGGTAACGGTGAGCCAGGGGCTTACCGGGTTGACCGATGAAGATGTGGCCCTGGACAGCCTGTATGCCCGCGCCGATGCGGCGATGTACCAGGCCAAGCGGCAGGGCAAGAACCAGATCGTGCGCGGTTGATCCCCCTGAAGCCTGCCCGGCTCAAGGCACATTGTCGGCTTGTATCGGGCCTTCAGCCGCGGGCTGCGAACTGGGTTCGGGGTGCTCCACCTTGCGCAACCGGCTCAGCTCCGGCAAGCCCATCTTCAGCAAACGCGCTGTCTTGCCACTGGCAATCTTCGCCAGCCCCTGCTCAGCCGGTAGCCGTGCCAACTGCCCGGCCAGGTTCATGGCCAGAATTTCGCGCGAATACACCCCGCCACCAAGTTGGTAGATCGCCGCGATCAGCTCGCGTAAAGCCAACGGCAAGCGCCAACGGGTGCGCAGGGCCGAGCCAAATGCGGCACCGAACTCGTTGAGCGACAACTGGACCTTGTCCTCGTCCAGCTCGCCACCTGCCAGTCGCCATTCCTGCAGGCAGCGCAGCACCGCCAGGTCGCCCAGGCAATGCAGCAACCCTGCGCAATAGCAAAGCCCTTCGTCCAGCGCCAGCAGGCGCGCCAGCGTACGGCCATATTCAGCGGTGTGCAGGGACAACGCCCAGTAATGCGCCGCATGCTGCGCCAGCAAGGGCTCGCTGAGGCGGGCGCTGCGCTTGAGGGTCATGCCCAGAATCAGGTTCATGCTTTGTGTGCTGCCCAGCTTGTTCAAGGCTTGCAGCAGGGTTTGCACCGGTGCTTCACGGTGCAGCGCCGCGCTGTTGGCGGCCGCTATCAGCACCGCCGTCACCTGCGGGTCACGGCAGACCTCTTCCTCCAGCACCTTCAGGTTAAGGCCCTCAGGGTTCAGTGCTCGCTTGATCGCCACCTGCAAATCGGCCAGCAGCGGCCCGCCATCGGCAGTAGCCCGGCGCTGTTCGAGGTAAGCGCGCAGGCTGGCACCGGCCTGCAAGGGCGGCACCGGGCAGGCAACTTCTTCGCCCACGCCCAGCAGCAATTGTTCCAGGCGCTTGCGCAGGTTACCCAGGTTCAGGGGCTTGCTCAGGTACGCCGTGGGGTGCAGCGGCAGGGCTTCACGCACACTCGCACTGTCGCTGCGGTTGCTCATGAGGATGAACGGCAACCCCGACCCTTTGGCGCGTACCTTGCGCAGCAGGTCGAGGCCGTCGATGCCAGCCAGCTCACGTGCTGCAATGATCAGGTCCGGCTTGGCGGCCAGGGCGCTGAGCGCTTGCGAGCCGTCGGCGCAGACCTGAAGGCGGGCATCGCAGCGAACGCTCAGCAGCATCTCACTGAGCATGTCGCGTACCCATGGGTCGCCTTCGACGATCAGTACGCTCGGTGGGGTGGGCTCTGCAGCGTTCATCCAACTACTCCTGTAAAACCTTGCCTCAGCCTTTTACAACGTGCTGGGCGCATCATCCAACAACCATAGCTGCCGACGCATCACCGGGCATAAAAAAACCCGCCGAGGCGGGTTTTTTCTGAAGCGCATCACATCAGGCAAGTTCAGCGAAGCACTCTTCGATGATGGCCAGGCCTTTGTCCAGCAGCGCGTCTTCAGCGGTCAGCGGAACCAGGATCCGCAGAACGTTGCCGTAGGTGCCGCAAGACAGCAGGATCAGGCCTTTTTCGCGGGCTTTGGCCACAACCTGGCCAACAGCCGCAGCGTCAGGGGTGTGGGTGCCTTTCTGGAAGACTTCGACGGCAATCATCGAACCCAGACCACGAACGTCGCCGATGATCGGGTGCTTCTTCTGGATTTCACGCAGGCCGGTGGTCAGGCGCTCACCCACTGCCTTGCTGCGGTCCAGCAGTTTCTCTTCTTCGAACACTTCGATCACGGCCAGGGCTGCGGCGCAAGCGATCGGCGAGCCGGCGTAGGTGCCGCCCAGGCCGCCCGGAGCGATAGCGTCCATGTACTCGGCCTTGCCGCATACACCGGCCAGCGGGAAGCCGCCGGCGATGGACTTGGCAAAGGTGGTCAGGTCAGGCGCAACGCCCATCTGCTCCATGGCGAAGAAGGTGCCGGTGCGGCCAGCGCCGGTCTGAACTTCGTCGGCGATCAGCAGGATACCGTGCTGGTCGCACAGGGCGCGCAGGCGCTTCATCAGCTCTTTAGGCGCTGGCAGGAAGCCGCCTTCGCCTTGTACAGGCTCCAGGATGATTGCAGCGATGTCGCGTGGCTCGGCGTCGTTCTTGAAGATGCGCTCGACCGAGGCGATGGCGTCGTCAACGCTCACACCGTGCAGCTCGCTCGGGAACAGGGCGCGGAAGATGCCGCCTGGCATCAGGCCCATGCCTGCGGAGTACGGCACGACCTTGCCGGTCAGGCCCAGGGTCATCATGGTGCGGCCGTGGTAGCCGCCGGTGAAGGCGATAACGCCGGCACGGCCAGTGGCGGCACGGGCGATCTTCACGGCGTTTTCAACGGCTTCGGAGCCGGTGGTGACCAGCAGGGTCTTCTTGTCGAAGTCGCCTGGGACCAGCTTGTTGATCTTTTCGCACAGCTCGACGTATGGCTCGTAGGCCAGCACCTGGAAGCAGGTGTGGCTGACCTTGGTCAGCTGCTCTTGCACGGCTGCAACCACTTTCGGGTGCAGGTGGCCGGTGTTCAGCACTGCGATGCCGCCGGCGAAGTCGATCAGTTCGCGGCCTTCAACGTCGATCACGGTCGAGTTCTTCGCGCTGTCGACGAAGATCGGGTGAATCTGGCCAACGCCACGCGGGACGGCAGCTACACGACGTTGCATCAAGGATTCGTTGGTCTTGCTCATAATGCCCTCATTGCGCCGACAGTAATGGCGCTTTTATTCGGGGGTGGCTGGGAGTGCTCCCGAACAGTATTCGTTGATCGACTGCCACAAGCGCCCTGGCCACCAGGTACTGCAATGTAAAAAAGGCCAGCGAGACGTCGCTCTCGCGCCCCGCTGGCAGAGGTAAAGCCGTTACCGTGCGATCAAACGCTGATGCACAGGTATTTGATTTCGAGGTAGTCCTCGATACCGTACTTGGAACCTTCGCGGCCCAGGCCAGAAGCCTTGATGCCACCGAATGGCGCCACTTCGTTGGAAATCAGGCCGGTGTTAATACCCACCATGCCGTACTCCAGGGCTTCGGCAACTCGGAACACACGGCTCATGTCGCGGGCGTAGAAGTACGAAGCCAAGCCGAATTCGGTGTCGTTGGACATGGCGATGACTTCGGCTTCGTCCTGGAAGCGGAACAGCGGCGCCAGTGGGCCGAAGGTCTCTTCCTTGGCGACAGCAGCAGTTTTCGGTACATCAACCAGGATGGTCGGCTCGAAGAAGTTGCCTTCGATCAGCTTGCCGCCGGACAGTACCTTGGCGCCTTTGGAAACGGCGTCTTCGATGTGCTCCTGAACCTTGGCGACAGCCTTGCCGTCGATCAGCGGGCCAGTGGTGGTGCCATCTTCCAGACCGTTACCGATCTTCAGCTTGGCCACCGCAGCCGCCAGCTTCTCGGCGAACGCGTCGTAGACGCCGTCCTGCACGTAGATACGGTTGGCGCAGACACAGGTCTGGCCGTTGTTACGGTACTTGGAGATGATCGCGCCCTCGACCGCCTTGTCCAGGTCGGCGTCGTCGAACACGATGAACGGGGCGTTGCCACCCAGCTCCAGGGAAACCTTCTTGATGTCCTTGGCGCATTCTTCCATCAGCTGGCGACCGATTTCGGTCGAGCCGGTGAAGGACAGCTTGCGTACCAGGGAGTTGCCGGTCAGTTCGCCGCCAACTTCACCAGCGCTGCCAGTAACCACGCTCAGCACGCCAGCCGGGATACCGGCACGGTGGGCCAGTTCGACCAGGGCCAGGGCGGAGTACGGGGTTTGCGAAGCAGGCTTGAGCACCATGGTGCAGCCAGCGGCCAGGGCCGGGCCGGCTTTACGGGTGATCATGGCAGCCGGGAAGTTCCACGGGGTGATCGCCGCAGTTACGCCGATTGGCTGTTTGATGACGATCAGACGCTTGTCTGGCTGGTGGCCAGGAATAGTGTCGCCATAAACACGCTTGGCTTCTTCGGCGAACCACTCGATGAACGAGGCGGCATAGGCGATCTCGCCCTTGGCTTCCGCCAGCGGCTTGCCTTGTTCGGTGGTCATCAGGCGAGCCAGGTCGTCCTGGTTCTCGATCATCAGTTCGAACCAGCGACGCAGCTTGGTCGAGCGCTCTTTGGCGGTCAGGGCACGCCAGGCCGGCAGGGCCTTGTCGGCAGCTTCGATGGCGCGGCGGGTTTCCGCGGTGCCCATCTTAGGCACGGTACCGATGACTTCACCGGTGGCCGGGTTGGTCACCTTGATGGTCTGGCCATTGTCCGCATCCAGCCACTCACCGTTGATGTAGGCTTGCTGGCGGAACAACTGAGCGTCTTTGAGCTGCATGTCGGCTTCCCGAATTGTTGATTGTTGAAAAGCGCCCAAGGCAGGGCATCGAGCGTTTGAAATCTCAAACGAATGCTAAGCGGCTGCTGGGGTGTTGGACAATAGGCTGTTCGAAAAAAAGAACGAATGGTTGAACAGCCGGGCGGAAAATTCATCATTTACGTACTGGCAACCGGCCCTTTCGCGGGCACGCCCGCTCCCACAAGGTCCCCACTGATATCAGCAGCGAACCGGCCGGACAGGCCACCGGGAAAAAAGGCTACAGATCAAGGCGATGGACGCGACCGGCGCAGATGGGTATCATGCGTGCGCGTTGCACTCGTAGCTCAGCTGGATAGAGTACTGCCCTCCGAAGGCAGGGGTCGTGGGTTCGAATCCCGCCGAGTGCGCCATATCGAAAAGCCCTGGGCCTGTGCCCGGGGCTTTTTCATTTGTGCGACATGTCGCGTTTCTGGCACTCCCGTGCCACTGGCCATTGGTGTTAGCGTGGGCGTCCTCCCGTTGCCTCGAACGGGTGCCCCATAACAATCCATGGCGAAGGAATGCGCGCAACCATGCACCTGAAAAAACTCACCGCCACTACCCTGCTGCTGGCCAGCATCGGCCTGTTCACCCAACCGGCCCAGGCCAACCTCACTCAGCAACAGGCCGCGGCAATCGTCAAAACCTTCGACGGCAGCGACCCGCGTGACTTCAAGCAGTTCCTCGGCAAGCTCAAAGGCAGTGACCTGGCCAAGGCCGATAACCTTGAGGCGACACTGCAGGCCTACCTGGCCGGCAAACCGCTGGCCGCCGGGCAACAGGACGAGATCAACCGCCTGCTTGGCCTGTATACCCGCATCAAGTACGGCAAGGCAGCCACTGAAACCCTGCGCGAACTGGTGGCTATTCCAACCTACAACGTCGAAGGTACGCCGCAGTACGAAAACCCGGCGTTCCTGAAAATCGCCGACAAGGTCAAAGCACTGGCCGACAGTTTCGGCCTGGCGTTCCGCAACATCGATAACCGGGTTTACGAAATTTCGCTCGGCAGCGGCAAGGAAGTGATCGGCATCCATGCCCACGCCGATGTGGTGCCGGTCAATCCGGACAACTGGAAGCTGGCCGACGGCACCCGCCTGGACCCGTTCAAGGTCACCCTGGTTGGCGACCGCATGTATGGCCGCGGCACCGAAGACGACAAAAACGGTATCGTTGTCGCGATGTACGCACTGAAAGTGGCGAAGGACGAGAACCTGCCACTGGCCCGCCAATTCAAGCTGCTGATCGACACGACGGAAGAAACCAGTGGGGATGCGATCCCCTATTACTTCGAGCGCAACCCCACGCCTGATTACAACCTGGCGCTGGATGGCGGCTACCCGGTGGTCATTGCCGAAAAAGGCTACGGTACGATCATGGCCAGCTTCAGCAAGCGCCCGGCCACGGGTGAAGGTGCTGAGGTCATCAACCTGACCGGCGGGCTGGCCACCAACCAGATCCCCACCACCTCGGTCGCAACCCTGGCCACCGACAACCCGGCAGCACTCGCCCAACAACTGCAGCAGGCCGGCGGCGCGTATGTAAAGCAGCACGGTGGTGACTTCAGCATCGACGCCAAGGCCGACGGCAAGCAGGTGGTGCTGACAGTAACCGGGGTTTCCGCGCATTCCTCGGAGCCGGAGTCCGGGGTAAACCCGGTTGCGCGCATGCTCGACTTCCTTGCTGGCCTGGCCCAGCAGGTACCGCTCAAGCACAACCAATTCACCGACGCCGCCCGCTACGCTGCGGACAACTGGGGCCTGGACTACCTGGGCAACAAGCTGGGCGTGGCCTTCAAAGACCCGTTCATGGGCCCGCTGACCGCGTCGTTGACCTACGTAGGGGTGGACGACAAAGGCTTGAAACTGGCGGTGAACCTGCGCATTCCCAAGGGCAAGCCGCTTGCCACGATCAAGGACGAACTGGCCACCAGACTGGACAAATGGACCCGGCAGAGCCGCACCTCGGTGGCCTTCGACTATAGCCTGGACGAACCGATGTATCGCAACCCCGAGGGCGAGTGGGTGAAGGCTCTGCTCGCGGTGGCCAGCGAGAACCTGGGCATGAAGCATGAGTTCGGCACCTCGGCGGGTGCCACGTCGGTACACGACCTGCCCAACGGCGTGCAGTTCGGCCTGGCCATGCCAGACGTGAAGTACACCGGGCACAACGACAACGAGTTCAAGACGGTAGAGCAGTTCATGCTGGACCTGCAGATCGTCAGCGAAATGGTCGCGCGGATCGGGCAAATGCCGAAGCTTTGATCGGCTGCACCGGTAAAGCCGCTCCCATAGGGTGCATCACAGGCTCTGAGGCCAATGACACACCTGTGGGAGCGGCTTTAGCCGCGAAGAGGCCCGCAAAGGCGAACACCGATGACGTTTTTCAATCGACTCCATGCCGTTTCCTGCATTGCCGTGCAGAGCGCCGTACCGGATGCTTTAGTTACACCGAGACAGCGCTTTTCCACCCGCAGAGGCCCGTATGAAGACCGTCGAACAAATCCTCAAGACCAAGTCCCAGCACCAGACCGTGTACACCATCGGCCCGGATGACTCGGTGCTCGACGCCCTGAAAATGCTGGCGGAGAAAAACATCGGTGCACTGCCGGTAGTCGAGGGCAAGCAGGTGGTGGGTATCGTCAGTGAGCGCGACTATGCACGCAAACTGGTGCTCAAGGGCCGCTCTTCTGCCGCCACCCCGGTACGGGAAATCATGAGTGCGCCGGTGGTCACGGTCGAGCCCAGGCAGAACCTCGAGTACTGCATGAACCTGATGACCGACCGCCACCTGCGCCACTTGCCGGTCGTGAGCAATGGCGAGCTGCTAGGGCTGTTGTCGATCGGCGACCTGGTGAAGGAAACCATTGCCGAGCAAGCCAGCCTGATCAAGCAGCTGGAGCAATACATACGCGGCGAATAAGCGCTTTCAGTGGTAGCCGCGCTCCAGTTCGTCCAGTTGGTGGTCAAAACTGCGCAGGCGCGCCGACCAGGTGTAGACCAGCACTTCGAGGTCGCGATTGAGCACAGCGGTATTGCCATGGCCGCTTTGCGTGGGTTCGCCCAGGTCCAGCTGGTAGCGCTCCCGGGCCATGGCCTGGGCCACGCTGGACAGGTCGCGGGCGTTGGCCAGCCAATGATGATGGTGGTCGTGGATCTCGCGGTCGAGCACCCGGCACTGGCGCTTCAGCGCATCAAGGCTTTGCTCCAGCGGGGTCCCTTTGAGTTCGCCCATGACCTCTTCGAAAGTACGACCCGAATGCCAGTAGCTGCCCCAGAAATAACGATCGAAGACCGTTTCCACGCGGCGTAGCGCAACTTTGGTGTTCCAGATGGTCAGCAACGTGCGCCCCTGGATCACCTCGCGCTTGTTCAGATGCAACTGTTGCCAGGCGATCCAGGCCAGCGCTACCACGGCGACCGCCACGGTGACCGCGGCGGCGGCGTAGAGGAACTGCACCGCTTGGTTCAGTTGATGCGCCTGCCTGATGCCGTAGAAGTAACTGGCCGTCAGAATGCCCAGGATGGAAACGGAGCACCAGAAACCTGATACGTAGGGATCTTTCATCGCGCTATCCCCCGATTGTTTTCCTGAGCATAGCAACGGCCATTCACTCGTCAGGTGCCGCTCGGCGCTTTATTTTTTCTGGGGGTGAAGCGCCTCGTTGAGTTGGTCGATCATCGGGATCCAGTCGTCATCGGCGATGTACTTTTCTTTCAGGAACGCGCGCTGCGAATCGCTCCAGAAAGGCGCATCGACCAGTTTCACACCGTCCGCGAGCGGTGAGTGTGTCGTGATGAAGCGGTCGATTTCGACCGGGTCGTCAGACAGCCCCAACTGTTTGAAGATCTCCGACAAAGGATGAATCGGCTTGTCCATATTTCCTCCTCGGTGCCGGGGCGCGCATGGAAGATGCCGGCCCGGCATGGGTTGAGAGCACCAGCTGCAGGTTTTGCTCCATGCTCATGTGAACCAGATGATTGTGATCATCCGCCCCCTGATAGACAGCACCCCGACGGACAAGACTCGATCGAACCTGCATTTATCCCAGCGCGCCTGTCAGATGGGTGCACGGCGCAAGGTTGCCAGGAACGTCGCTGCACCAATGAACAACCCGGCAAACGTGCGGTTCAAGCGCTTCTGCTGCTTGGGCGTACGCAGCAGGCGCAATACCCGCGCGGCCAAACCGGTGTAGCCCGCCATTACCAACAGGTCGACACTGACCATGGTCAGGGTGATTGCCACATACTGCGGCAGCAGCGGTGCATGCGGGTTGATGAACTGCGGCAGCACCGCAAGCATGAACACCAGCGCCTTGGGGTTGCTGACGTTGACCAGAAAACCGCGGAACATCAGGCTCAACGGCCTGCCGATGGGGCGAACGCCCGACTCATCGGTCATGTCCATCGGCAGCGCTCGCCATTGCTTGTACGCCAGGTAAACGAGGTAAGCGACGCCAAACCACTTGATGAACTGGAACGCCGTGGCCGAGGCGGCCAACACGGCGCCCACGCCGGCGGCGATAATGGCGATCTGCAAAATCAGGCCCAGCTGCAGGCCCAGGGCATTCCAGTAACCGCGCCAGAAGCCGTATTGCAGGCCACTGGACATCGAGGCAATCGCCCCGGCGCCAGGGGAAAGGCTGATCACCCAGCAGGCGGCAAAAAAGCCCAACCATACTTCCATCGACATCACACACCTCGCTCGCACTAATGTTGCAAAAGATTAAGCTAAGGTGTTGGTGAAAATATGACCAGCACATTTTGCAGAATTCAGCGTGCTTGTGCGGGCTGTGTCAGTCCGCCTCGAGCAACACGTCCTTGTGCATGGCCTGCACTTCGGCCCCGCGCCAGCGCCGCACCGACTTCTGGAAGAACTGGCTGTTCGGCACCTGCACCAATGCCCCGCCTGCCTCGGGCACTTCCAGCAGGGTAGTGAACAGCAGGTTGATGGCGATTACCCGCCCCTTTACGCCCGGTTTGTCGAGGGTGTCGACCAGCTCGACCACATCACCAATACGAAACGGCCCGACGGTGAAGATCAGCACCGCGCACAGCAGGTTGGACAGTACGCTCCACATGGCGAAGAACGCCACCGCCGCCACCGCCACGAAACCGGACAGGGCCGTCCACAGCACCGTTGCCGAAACCCCCAGGCGCTCCAGCACGAACAGCAGCGCGCTGCCCATGATCAACCAGCGCAGGCCACCGCGCACGGGCACGAGCAGTTCCGGTGGCAAGGGGTAGCGCTGGCCCAGGCGGCTCAGGCCACGGGCCACGATGCGCTGCAAGACAAAAGCCACCGCCAGGATAAGGAGGATCTGCAAGCCCAGCCAGAAGGTGTCCATCCACTGCCCAGGCAGCAACCCACGCAGCTCCTCCATCAGGACAGCGCCTCAAGCTCGGCTTGCATGCTTTCGAGGGTTTCCAGTGCCTCCATCCAGCCCTCTTCCAGCTCCCCTTCGCGTTGCTTGAGCTTGGTCTGGCGCGCCAGCAGGTCACGCAATTGGTCCTTGCGCGCCGCATCGTAAAGCCCAGCGTCGCCCAGCGCCGTCTCGATTTCGGCCAACTGCGCGTGCACCTGATTGAGCTCGGCTTCCAGCTTGTCAGCGGCCTTCTTGTGCGGGGCCAATTGCTGGCGCAAGGCCGCGGCGGCTTGGCGCTGGGCTTTCTTGTCGGTCTTGTCCGGGTTGACCGGCGCAGTACTGGCCGGCGCGCTGCGCTGGCGATACTCGACCAGCCAACGGCTGTAGTCGTCCAGGTCACCGTCGAAGGTGTCGACCTTGCCGTCAGCGACCAGCAGGAAGTCGTCGGTGGTGCTCTTGAGCAGGTGACGGTCGTGGGATACCACTACCACGGCGCCGGCGAACTCCTGCAAGGCCATGGTCAGCGCCAGGCGCATTTCCAGGTCGAGGTGGTTGGTGGGTTCGTCGAGCAGCAGCAGGTTCGGCCGTTCCCAGGCGATCAGCGCCAGTGCCAGCCGGGCCTTCTCGCCACCGGAGAAGTTCACCACCGGCTCATCGCACCGGGCGCCATGGAAATCGAAGCCACCCAGGAAGTCGCGCAGGGTCTGCTCGCGTTCGGCGGGGGCAATGCGCTGCAAGTGCAGCAGCGGGCTGGCCTTGTCGTCCAGCGAGTCCAGCTGGTGCTGGGCAAAATAACCCACGGCCAGGTTCTCGCCGCGGACCAGCCGGCCGGACAACGGCTCCAGCTCACCGGCAAGGTTCTTGATCAGCGTCGACTTGCCTGCGCCATTCGGGCCGAGCAGGCCGATACGCGCGCCCGGGGTGAGTTGCAGCTTGACCTTGTCGAGGATGGCTTTGTCGCCATACCCCAGGCGGCCTTCGGACATGCTCAACAGCGGGCTGGAAATTTTCTGCGACTCGCGGAAGACGAAGTCAAATGGCGAATCGACGTGCGCCGCCGACAGCTCCTCCATGCGCTCCAGGGCCTTGATCCGGCTCTGCGCCTGGCGCGCCTTGGTGGCCTGGGCCTTGAAGCGGGCGATGTACTTTTCCATGTGCGCGCGCTGCGCCTGCTGCTTCTCGTAGGCCTGTTGCTGTTGCGCCAGGCGTTCGGCACGGGTGCGCTCGAAGGCGGTATAGCCGCCCTTGTAGAGGTTCAGCTTGCGCTGCTCTACATGCAGCACATGGTCGACCACAGCATCGAGGAAGTCACGATCGTGGGAAATCAGCAGCAGCGTACCGGGGTAGCCCTTGAGCCAGTCTTCCAGCCACAGAATGGCGTCGAGGTCCAGGTGGTTGGTGGGCTCGTCGAGCAGCAGCAGGTCGGACGGGCACATCAGGGCCTGGGCCAGGTTGAGGCGCATACGCCAGCCGCCAGAGAAGTCACCGACACGGCGGTCCATCTGCTCGTTGGTAAAGCCAAGGCCGGCCAGCAGCTTGCGGGCGCGAGCGTCGGCGGTGTAGCCGTCAGCGCTTTCCAGCTCACTGTGCAGGCGCGCCAGGGCGGTGCCATCGTGCGCTTGCTCGGCAGCTGCCAATTCGGCCTGGACCTTGCGCAGGCGCACGTCACCGTCGAGCACATAGTCCACGGCCATGCGATCGAGGGTATCGACCTCCTGGCGCATGTGGGCAATGCGCCAGTCGCCGGGTAGCTGGCAGTCGCCGGCATCGGGCGACAGCTCACCGCGTAGCAAGGCGAACAGGCTGGATTTGCCGGCACCGTTGGCGCCGATAAGACCGGCCTTGTGACCGGCGTGCAGGGTCATCTCGGCGCCTTCTAGCAAGCGCTGCGGACCACGCTGTAAAGTGAGGTTGGATAGTCTGATCATGATGGTCGCGGAGTCTACCAGCTTCCTCGGCCCATAGCGCGAGTGGAACCATGCACACCGACCTGTGGAATCACGCCCTGGCCCTGTACGCCAGGCCTGGCGTAGAAGCCGCCTGCCTTGAACTGCAAACACTGGGTGGCGATGTCTGCCTGCTGCTGTGTGGCACGTGGTTGCAGGCGCGTGGGGTTGCCGTGACGGACCAGCGCGTGCAGGCATTGCAAGACATTGCCGAGCCCTGGCAACGGACAGTGGTCACCCCGCTACGCGACCTGCGCCAGCAATGGCGCGCGGCAGCACAGCTGGATAGCCGGCTGGCGCTTGTGCGCGAGCAAGTGAAAGAGTTGGAATTACAGGCAGAAAGCGCGTTGCTGGAACGCTTGCAAGAACGTGCCCAGCAGTGGCCCGCGGACTCTGCTGAGCCCACGGGCGACTGGCTGGCCCGGCTAGTGCCGGACCAGGGCCGACAACATGACGCGTTGCTGCAGCTACGTGCCGCAGCTGCAGCGTTTCAGGACGCCGAAGACGGTGCCTGAGCAGGCGTGCTGGCCGGCGCCGATGGCGCTACCGAAGTGGCCGAGTTGGCATCAGCGGCCGGAGTGCTGGGGGCAGGTGTAGCCGGTTTGGCAGCGGCTGGCTTGCTGGCGGCAGGCTTGGCAGCCGGTTTCGCTGCGGTACGTGCTGGCAACTTGGCTGCAGCTGGCTTGGTAGCAGGTTTGGTGGAAGCAGATGCTCTGGCTGCTGGCTTGGCCGCAGGTTTAGCGGCGGCTGTTGCTTTGGCGGCTGGCTTGGCTGCGGGTTTTGCGGCGGCGGTGGCCTTGGCGGCTGGCCTGGCCGCAGGTTTTGCGGCGGCAGTGGCCTTGGCGGCTGGCTTGGCTGCGGGTTTTGCGGAGGCAGTGGCCTTGGCGGCTGGCTTGGCCGCAGGTTTTGCGGCGGCAGTGGCCTTGGCAGCTGGCTTGGCCGCAGGTTTTGCGGCGGCCGTGGCCTTGGCGGCTGGCTTGGACGCAGGTTTTGCGGCGGCGGAGGCCTTGGCGGCTGGCTTGGACGCAGGTTTTGCGGCGGCGGAGGCTTTAGCTGCTGGCTTGGCCGTTTTGGCTGCACGCTGATCAAGGGCCTTGGTCGCGGCTTCACGCACTTTGCCTACACCTTGGGCCAACTTGATGCTGTCTTGGGCATCGCGTTTGAGTTGCTGAATGTAGGCGCGCGTCTGGGTTTGACGTTCCTTGAGGGAGTCCAGCAGTTCTTCAAGTTCAGCGCTGGCTTTTTGCGCTTTGGTCTGTGCCTTGGCTTTACCGGCCTTGGCTGCACCTTGCAGTTTCAAGCGAGCGTTGTGCAGTTTTTCCTGCGCTTTGCCACGCTGCTTTTCCAACTTTGCCAACAGTTTTTCCGCATCAGCCAGCGCTTGCGAGCAGGCTTCTTCCAAATGTTCGAGCAAGCTACCCGAAAGTTGCTGGAGCAGGTGTAACGGCGTACTTACTGGCTTCTTTTTGGCCGACATGGTTTACCTCCTGGCTGACGAGAGTGCGGCTCATACTATGCTTCTGCTGCTACCGCCGCTAGGGCATGTTGACCGTAATAGTTACGCCGCGTTGCATGCCTGGGCAACGTTGTAAGCTTGCAGCTGCGGGTAAGTGTAGATGCTGGATAAAGCCTTGCCGCGCCGCTGCCCTGTTGCGACTCAAAGCCACGCCCACGCAAAGCCGCGAAAAAGCCAATACACATATTCAACACTGGCATACTTCCACGCTCATTGGCGCAGGAACTGACCATGCCTCGATTTCTTGTTTTAGGTTTATGCCTGCTGGCGCCCCTCGCCCTGGCCGACAGTGATGAACACGATCTCGCCTACAGCCTTGGGGCCAGCCTGGGCGAGCGGCTGCGCCAGGACATGCCTGGCCTGCAACTGGATGCCTTGGTCGATGGCTTGCGCCAAGCCTACCAAGGGCAGCCGCTCAAGCTCGACAAGGCACGCATGCAGGCCGTGCTGCAACAGCATGATGCACAGGAAAGCGATGACCAGGCGCAGAAGCAGCAAGCCGCGGAAAAACGCTTCATGGCCAATGAGCGGGGGCGTTTTGGCGTGCATGAATTGCCGGAGGGCGTGCTTTACAACGAGCTGCAGGCAGGAAGTGGCGCGCAGCCGAAAGCCGGCGGCAAAGTGCAGGTACGCTACGTGGGCAGGTTGCCAGATGGTTCGGTGTTCGACCAGAACCAGACGCCACAGTGGTTCAGCCTGGGTTCGGTGATCGAAGGGTGGCAGGTAGCATTGCCGCAGATGCACGTTGGCGCCAAGTGGCGCCTTGTGATTCCATCCGCTCAAGCCTATGGGGCCGAGGGCGCAGGCGACTTGATTCCACCCTATACCCCCTTGGTGTTCGAAATCGAACTGCTGGGGGTTGGCGACTGACGCCAACCTTCAGGCCTGAACCGCGCCCTCTTCCTTGTGCGCGTTGTGCAGCACTTCGATCAGGCAGTCTTCCAGTTCGAAGCGCTCGTGCAGCAGGCCACCGAGCTTGCCCAGTTTTTCGGCAAAGCGCTCTGTGTCCTTGCACTCACCTTTCGCACAATGGTCGTTGAACGCCAACGCGAACTGCGTGATGTCATTGATGCGTGGGTTGATCTCTTCGGCCAGCTTCAGTGCCTTCTCGTCATCGAAATCCTTGGCTTCCCTGACCAGCTGCTCGCAGACCTCGAAGTGCCACGCCGAACAGTAGTCCACGAGCAGACCACAGAAATCCCCGTTCTTATCCTTGTCGGCGAAGGCCAGCTTGTAGTCGCGCAACGCGCGGAAAGACTTCACCAAGCTATGGCGCTCCTTCAGCCAACGATCAATAAGGGCGTGAACCCCACCCCAGCGTTCCTGAGCGTTCTGACAACTATCGAGCATGGCGATCTCTTCCCTTCTGGGTAAATGCCGCTGCACCTCGCGCTGCGAAGGCGCGCAAAAGGTGATATCAGCAGGACGACATCGAGCAGTTGTGTTTTGAGTATCCGTGCTGCGAGATTATTCCCCCACGTGTTGCCCTTCAAGGTACGCAGTGGACAAACTTCATACAAGTGTTTAATACCGTGTTACATGGCCATTGGTCATTCTGATGAACCAACCTTGCGCCAGGTCAAGCGCCTGCCAGCGTGCGGAAACGATACGCCAGCAGGCAACTCGCGGGCAGCGCCGCCAGCAGCAGGAAAGCCAACAGGCTCCACTCGGGGAGGGTCAGGTCGAGAAAACTCCAGCTCAGCGCGCTGCACTCCGGGCCGCCGAATAGCAGTTGCCGGGCCGCCTCCACCCAACCCTGCTCGAACACACGCCCGATCGGCAGCGGGCATGCATCGACAACCCTTTCAGCACCCTGCAGCCAGACCTGCCGCGCGGCCAGCACCGCACCGCCCAGCGAGCAGGCCAACGTCGCCCACGCGTATCGCCGCAGGCCTCGTGCACGCGGTGCCTGCAGCACGCTGGCCAGGCTCAGCAGGGCATACAGGGCTAGCAGCAACCGCTGGCTCAAGCGCAACGGGCATGGCACCAGCCCAAGCATGTTATCCAACTGGAAGGACGCAGCCAGCACTGCCAGTGCGGCCAGGCAAGCAGGAAGAAACAAGGTGCGCAAACGGGCCAGCAGCATGGGTGGTGAAGGTCCCGGGATGAGAGTGTGGCCTGGAACGGTAGAGGAAAGACAGGCTTTGTTTCAAGGCGCTACAGCAACGACAAGTCGCTGAAACGTGTAAGAAATTTCCGTCTATTCGATAGGAGGCGACTGAGGACTGGCAATGCAGATTCAGCATGCAACAGAAGATAAATCACCAGCCCCAAAAGCCCGCGCGTTGCCGCGGGCTTTGGGGTAGGTCAGGCGCGCACGCCTTCTGGCAGCGGCAACGCCAGCAGGCGTTCGTCGAGCAGGCCGAGGCCCTCCTGGAACAGTTGGTTGCTGCGCTCCGTCTCACCCAGGCCGGCGAGCAGGCGCGCCAGTTCGGCGCAGGCCTCGGGGTTGCGCTCCATGCGCAGGCTGCTTTCGAGGTAATCGCGCGCCTTGCCCCACAGACGGTTCTGCAGGCTGAGGCGGCCGAGGGTGAGCAACAAGCTGGCATCTTGCGGGTGGTCTTTGAGCCAGCCTTCGGCGGTTTGCAACTGGCGCACCGGGTCATCGCCACGCATCAGGCCATACAGGCGAGCCAGATGGCTTTCGTAGTTCCGCTTGAGGGCCGTGCGCAATGCCTGTTCGGCATCGCTCTCAGCGCCTGCCTGGCGTAGCTGTTCAGCGTAGGCCAAGACCAGTTGCGGCTCCTGGCGCTGGGCGGCCGTCAGTTGCTGCCAGGCACGCTCCAGGGCCTGCCGTGCACTTTGCGCGTCCTCGCCACGGGTTGTGGCCAGGCTCAGATTCTGGCCCCATGCCCGCTGCTCCAGGGCAGCAAGCTCCGTGGCCGGTAATACCTTGCCCTTGCGCAGGTCGGGCAACAGGCGAATCAGGGCGGACCAGTCGCCGCGCTCCAGGTACAGGCGCTGCAACAGCCGCAGGACCTGGCTGTTGTGCGGGTGGCGCTCCTGCATGGCCAGCAGGGTTTCCAGCGCCCCATCGCTTTCACCCCGGTCCATCTGCAGTTGGGCATGGGTCAAGGCAATGGCCAGTTCTGCCTGTGGCTGGCGCTCCAGGGCACGCTCCAGCAAGTTGTCGCTGTCTTGGCTGCGACCTTGCTCGTTGGCGGCACGCGCTGCACCGAGGTAGTACAGCAGGGGATGGCGCTCGGCCTCGGCGGCACGGTGCAAATGGCGCTGGGCGCTGGCCCAGCGCCCCTCGGCCAGGTCGAGCTGCCCTTGCTCGATTGCCAAGCGAATACGCCGGCGGCGGTTGCGCCGTGACCAAGGGTTGACCACGCCGCTGGAGGTCAGCAACAGCCCCACCAAGTAGCGCAGCAACCACAGCACCAGAACGACCGCCAGCAGCCCAACCAACGCCGCCCACAGCCCCGATTGATAACGGAAACCACCGTAGGAAACCAGCACGTAACCGCTGTGCTTGGCGACGGCGACACCCAGCGCAGCAGCGACCACGATGGCCAGTACGGCCAGCAGGTAGACTCGCTTCATGGCTTGCCCCCCTCGGCCTCAGCCGGCAGATGGCGGCGCTGAATGTAGGCCTGCACGGCTGCCAGGCTTTCACTGAGGTCAGGGGTGACCACCGACACTGGCTGCTCGGCCAAGGCATTCAGGCTGTCGAGCATGGCCTTGCTCTGCGGGTTGTCGGCATTGAAGTTGGCCAGCAGCACGCTGCGGGCATCATCCAGCGCCTGGGTATAGACCTTCGCGTCGCCATTGAGCGCTGCCCACTGGGCCTGCTCGATGGTCAGGCTCAATGCCAGGCGCAATTGGTTGAGTTGCTGCCCGGCCAGCAATGGGCGCACGTTTTCGTCGGCATTGAAGTCAACCTGGAAATACTTGGAGATTTCCGCCCACCACTGCGACAGGCGGCTGACACCGTCGCCATCGGCGGTCAAAGCGCCGAGGGCATCGGCATTGCTGTCGAACTCCGGCGACTGCGCGCTCAGTTGCTGGACCCGCTCACGCTGCGCAGCCAGCTTCAGGAACAGGCCCGTGCGGTCTGGTTGCTGGGTGCTGTTGAGCGTGGCCAGGCTGCGGTTGAGTTGCTCGCGGGCGGCAAAGGCACCTGGGTCGCTCTGCTCGCGCAGGATCTCGTCGGCACCTTCGACCAGGGCCTTGGCGCTGGTGATGTCCTGCAAGGCCGACAGGCGCAGGGTAGCCAGGCGCAGCAGGTGCTCGGCTTCTGCCAGGCGCCACTCCTTGCGGCTTTCGCCGAGCACGGTTTCCAGCCGCTGGCTGAGGCGCTGCTGGTCGCCCTGCAACTGCGCTACCAGCCGCCGGCGGTCTTCCAGTTCGCTGGCGGCTGGCAGGCTGGCCAGTTGCGCACTGATCTGCTGCTCACGCTGTTGCAAAGCCTCGGCGCGCTGGTTAAGCGCCTCGATGTGCTGGCCCTGGTCGAACTCGCTGCCTTGCAGTTGACGCACCTGCCAGGCACCCCAGCCACCTACCGCCACCCCGGCCGCGCCGAGCAGCAAGGCCAGGGCAGCAAGGCCATTGCCGGAGCGCTTGGCAGGCGGGGTGGTAACGGGATCCGCCGGCGTTTGCGCCGACGGCTGATCGTTATTGGACAAGACAGTCTCGCTCACGTATCCATCCTTTGCATGGGGGCGCATCGCGTTCAGCTTAGCGCCTTAAGAGGCAGGTGCAGCGCAAGACTGCACAGCTGCCAGCAAGGCCGTGGCACTGGCGCCACGGCAATCCACAACCTGTTGGGCCCCGGCGGCCCTGGCCTGCCCGGCTACCCGTGGGCTCGGCACGAACAACGGCAACCGGGCCAGGTGTGGCCAATCGGCGCCAGCCAGTTGCTGCAAATGTTCCAAACCCTGCCCACTGCTGACCACCAGGCCATTGAGGCGTTCCGCTTCGATGCGGCGCATCAGCGTGCCTGCGGGGTAAACCGGCAGGCAGCGACGATACAGTTCCAGATATTCGACACTAGCACCTTGCTCTGCAAGACGCTCTGCCAGCAGTTCGCGACCTCCAACGCCGCGAACGATCAACACACGCGCTGTTGGCACGGCAACCGCCTGGCGCAGTGCCGGCAGCATCAGCAGCGCTTCGCTGTCGTCGCCACGTGGCGGGCAACTCACCCTCAGACCCGCCTGCTGCAACACCGCGGCAGTGGCCTCGCCTACGGTGAACCAGCCTTGAACGGGCGGCTGCAGGCTGGCGTTGGCCAACTGTTCCAGCAACAGCCGTGCAGCTGGCTTGCTGACCACGATGATCGCCTGGAAGCCACTCAGGCCCTGCAGCAACGCGCGCTGCACCGCCTGGATTTGCACGGGTTCGATCTCCAGCAACGGCAGGCAGTGGCTGGCCACCCCCGCTACCGCCAGGCTTTGCGCCAGCGCCGCACAGTCCTCGGCAGGCCGGGTCAGCAACAGGCGCCATTGGCTCACGGATGGCCGGCCTCACCATAGACCTCTTTGAGGATGGCCTGAGCGCCCTGCCCCAGCAGATGTTCGGCGACCTCTATACCAAGGGCCTCGGCGATTGCCCGGGGGGCCCGGGCATCGGCCACCAGCAGGGTGCCACCACTCGGTTGGCCGACCAGGCCGCGCAACCACAGTTGGTCGCCTTCCAGCACCGCGTAGCAAGCGATCGGCACCTGACAGCCGCCATTCAGGCGTTTGTTCATGGCGCGCTCGGCCACCACCCGGTCAGCCGTGTCACGGTGGTGCAACGGCGCCAGCAAGGCATGAATCGCGTGGTCGGCGCTACGGCACTCGATGCCTACCGCCCCTTGGCCACCGGCAGGCAGGCTGTCGTCAACGCTGATGGTGGCGGTGATACGGTCTTCGAAACCGAGGCGGATCAAGCCGGCGGCCGCGAGGATGATGGCGTCGTATTCGCCGGCATCGAGCTTGGCCAGGCGGGTGTTGACGTTGCCGCGCAGGAAGCGGATCTGCAGGTCCGGGCGACGCGCGAGCAGTTGGGCCTGGCGGCGCAGGCTGGAGGTGCCCACCACGCTGCCGGCAGGCAGCGCTTCAAGGCTGGCAAAATGGTTGGAGACAAAGGCGTCGCGCGGGTCTTCCCGCTCGCAGATGCAGTACAGGCCCAGCCCCTCGGGGAAGTCCATGGGCACATCCTTCATCGAATGCACGGCGATGTCGGCCTCGTTGTCCAGCAGGGCGGTTTCCAGCTCCTTGACGAACAACCCCTTGCCACCGATTTTTGCCAGCGGCGCGTCGAGCAGCTTGTCCCCGCGGCTGACCATGGGCACCAGGGTCACCAGCAGACCAGGGTGGGCCTGCTCGAGGCGGGCTTTGACGTATTCGGCCTGCCACAGGGCCAAGGCACTTTTACGGGTGGCAATGCGGATTTCGCGAGTGGACATGAAACGCCCCGATCCAGAGAAATGCCATGGATCATAACAGCATCGCCGGTATCGCTTGCAGATGTGGATCAGCTAAGGGCCCCTTCAGGGCTGCCCTGCACCCACACGTTCCTCACAGCCGGTGGCACTGCACCCTGACAGTGGGGCTGACCTGCCGGCGCGCAAGGGCCCTGCTCTTGCCATGCAGGCAGCGTTTCAGAGGGCCTGCATCATCTTGCGCACACCGGCCACATGACGCCGGCTTACGGTAAGGGCATCGTCGCCGTTCAGGCCTTTGAGGAAAAGCTGGAAGTGCCCCAGGGGCGTACGCTGAAGGCGTTCGATGCGTTCCCGGGCAACCAGGGCGTTGCGGTGGATACGTACAAAGCGGTCGCCAAACTCGTCTTCCAGCGCCTTGAGCGGTTCGTCGAGCAGTACTTCCCCACCGTCGTGGCGCAAGGTCACGTACTTGTGGTCGGCGATGAAGTAGACCACGTTGTCCAACGGAATCAGCTCGATACCTTTGCGGGTGCGGGCGCTGATGTGACTGCGCTGCCCCCCGCCTTCATTGGCTGGCCGCGTCAGCGCCGCCAGTTGCGCCCGGTTGGGTTTATCGGCCTTGCGCAGTGCATCCCGCAGCGCCTGAGGGTGAACAGGTTTGGCGACATGGCTGAGGGTACTGTCCTTGAATGCCTCGGCACCGTATTGGCCTTCCTCGGTGCAAAACACCACCGCCGGCGGCGCCTCGCGCTCGCACAGGCGGGCCGCAACCTGCAAGCCGTCCAGGCCTGGCATGTCGATGTCCAACAGCACCACGTCGGGCTTGAGGCTGTCGATCAGGGTCAGGGCCTCATCCCCATTGGTAGCGCTGGGCTCCAACACGGTGTAACCCTCCAGTTCGCCGAGCAGCCGGCTAAGGCGGTCACGGTATTGGGGTTCGTCATCAACGATCAGGACATTCATAATTGCGCTGGATTCCTGAATGAGTCTCGCACAGGTATAGCGTAGACAGGTGTGGTTCGAGCGACACTGCGGTCACGCTCTAGACCGGTGCGATGGCCAAAGATTCACTCGGCCGGCAGATTCACTGCCAGTCTTCTGTCCAACTGTAGACGGTCCGTGGAACACTGCCGTTCATTCCTTCAAATGATTCACTGCCATTTTCCGGGCATTTCTGTCGACCGGCGCCCTGCGGCAGCCGTCCCAACCCTGTTATTATCGGCGCCACTTTTTCGTTCACGCCTGCAATGAGTGAATCCATGAGCACCGACAAGACCAATCAGTCCTGGGGCGGCCGCTTCAGTGAGCCCGTCGACGCCTTCGTCGCCCGCTTCACCGCCTCGGTCGATTTCGACAAGCGCCTGTACCGCCACGACATCATGGGTTCGATCGCCCATGCCAGCATGCTGGCGCAAGTCGGCGTGCTCAGTGATGCCGAGCGCGACACCATCATCGATGGCCTGAAAACCATCCAGGCCGAGATCGAGGCCGGCAACTTCGACTGGCGCGTCGACCTTGAAGACGTGCACATGAACATTGAGGCACGCCTGACCGACCGCATCGGCATCACCGGCAAGAAGCTGCACACCGGCCGTAGCCGCAACGACCAGGTGGCAACCGATATCCGCCTGTGGCTGCGCGATGAAATCGACCTGATCCTGGCCGAAATCACCCGCCTGCAGCAGGGCCTGCTGGAGCAGGCCGAGCGCGAAGCCGAAACCATCATGCCGGGCTTCACCCACTTGCAGACCGCGCAGCCGGTCACCTTCGGCCACCACCTGCTGGCCTGGTTCGAAATGCTCAGCCGCGACTACGAGCGCCTGGTCGATTGCCGCAAGCGCACCAACCGCATGCCGCTGGGCAGCGCCGCACTGGCCGGTACCACCTACCCGATCGACCGCGAACTGACCTGCAAGCTGCTGGGCTTCGAGGCCGTGGGCGGCAACTCGCTGGACGGCGTTTCGGACCGCGACTTCGCCATCGAATTCTGCGCCGCAGCCAGCGTGGCGATGATGCACCTCTCGCGCTTCTCCGAAGAGCTGGTGCTGTGGACCAGCGCGCAGTTCCAGTTCATCGACCTGCCGGACCGCTTCTGCACCGGCAGCTCGATCATGCCGCAGAAAAAGAACCCGGATGTACCCGAGCTGGTACGTGGCAAGACCGGCCGCGTGTTCGGCGCCTTGACCGGCCTGCTGACCCTGATGAAAGGCCAGCCGCTGGCCTACAACAAGGACAACCAGGAAGACAAGGAGCCGCTGTTCGACGCTGCCGATACCCTGCGCGACTCGCTGCGTGCCTTTGCCGACATGATCCCGGCGATCAAGCCCAAGCACGCAATCATGCGTGAAGCGGCGCTGCGTGGCTTCTCCACGGCTACCGACCTGGCCGACTACCTGGTACGCCGTGGCCTGCCGTTCCGCGACTGCCACGAAATCGTTGGCCATGCCGTAAAGTATGGGGTGGACACCGGCAAGGACCTGGCCGAGATGAGCCTGGACGAACTGCGCCAGTTCAGCGACCAGATCGAGCAGGATGTGTTTGCCGTACTGACCCTGGAAGGGTCGGTGAATGCGCGTGACCATATTGGTGGTACGGCGCCGGCGCAGGTGCGGGCTGCCGTTGTTCGTGGCAAAGCCCTGTTGGCGTCTCGCTAAGCCTCAAGGCGAGGGCTTCGCCCTCGCTCGCGGGCACGCCCGCTCCCACAGTGGGAGCGGGCGTGCCCGCGAAGGGCTCAACACCAGCCTCAGCGTTTCCCGCTGCGAACCATCTCCATGAAGGCCGGCATCGCTGCCTCCTTGTCTGCCACGATCCGCGCCATGTGCGGGTTCTCACCCATCAGTTGCAGCAACGCCTTGGCTTGCGGAAAGTCCGCCAGCAGGTCGATGTTCAGCACCTTCTTGCCCACCGCATAAGCCAGATCGACCGAGAAGCAGAACATCAGGTCTGCCAGCGTCAGCTGCTCACCCGCTACATACGGCGCAAAGCGCCCGTTACGCTTGAGCGTGGCGAAGCCGGCCAGCAGGTCGGTACGTGCCTTATCCTTGACCAGTGGCTCTACCGCCATGCCAAAGAAGGACTCGGCGTAGCAGGTACGGGCAGGCAGCTCGATGTACAGTTCAATTTCCTTGAGCAACTCGCGTACCTTGGCCTGCTGGAACGGGTCGGCCGGCAGCAGCGCCGTGCCGCCCTGAGTCTGCTCGATGTAGTCGAGGATCACGCTGGTTTCGCTGATAAAGCCGTGTTCGGTTTCCAGCACCGGCACCTTGCCCCGCGGGCTCACTTCCAGCGCCTTTGGCGCCTGGCCGCCGTAGAAGGTGACCTCTTCAAAAGGGAGGCCTTTTTCCAGCAGCGCCAGCTTGACCATGTTGTAGTAGTTGCTGACCGAGAATCCATGAAGCTTGAGCATGAGGTAACAGCCTCCGGGCCGTAAGGGGTTTGGCTCGGCTTTTATAGACCGTAAGCCTGTTCCTGACCAGCGTCATGCACCTCGTCAATGCCCGGGCATTGCCGCTACAGGCGTGGCACACTGTGCATCCCACCACAGGAGTACCGCCAATGAGCGAGCCCACCGACCTCGACAATGACGACGACGAAGCCTTCGCCGAGGCAACGCTGACCCAAGCCATCGAAAACCAGATCGAAAGCGGCGAGCCGCCGGCGGCCAAGGCCACTTTCAACAAGCTGACCCTGGTTGGTTGGGAACGTGAAGACATTCTCAACCGGATGGCCCATGTGCTGGCCTACGAGATTGACAACATGCTGGCAGAAGACCGCTCCTTCAACGGCGAGTGGTATGAAAATGCCCTGCGTGCGCTGCCCGAGCTGCCACCTGAGATGGATCAAGGCGAGTACGAATAACCCGGCTACACTCGAAGATCAGGCACCGTAGAAAGTGCCGTAATCCTCGTCTGGAAGTCAGGAGTTACCATGCCTTTTACCCCCGATCTTATCGATGAAATGGAAGTACTCGCGCTGTTCAAGCACGACAGCAGCCAGGAAGGCATCAAGATAACCAGCACTGCATCCCCCGCTCTGATCGCCGCTGCGCAGCGCCTGCATGAAAAGGGGCTGACCGATCAACCGGATGGCGGCTACCTGACCAGCCTGGGTCATGACGCGGTTGAAAGTGTGCAGTTGCTGCAGAATATCCTCAAGGCGCCGCAGCCTGCCTGATCCGATAACGCAAGGGGCTGCGCTGCAGCCCATCGCCGGCAAGCCAGCTCCCACAGATACTGCATATGGCTTGATC
>NZ_JBICMS010000046.1:0-8159 GCF_043106615.1 Pseudomonas sp. CJQ_9
CGCGGCCCCGCTTTTCCCTGGCCGGTTACTGTGCCTGATAGATCTGGTCGAACACACCGCCATCATTGAAGAATTTCGGTTGTGCAGTCTTCCAGCCACCAAAGTCCTTGTCGATGGTCACCAGGTCCAGTTTCGGGAACTGCTTGCCAAACTCGGCAGCGACCTTTTCATCACGCGGGCGGTAGAAGTTCTGCGCGGCAATTTTTTGCCCGGCCGGGCTGTACAGGTGTTTGAGGTATTCGGTGGCAATCGCGGTATTGCCCTTCTTCTCGGCGTTCTTGTCCACCACCGCCACCGGCGGCTCGGCAAGAATCGACAGCGACGGCACGACGATCTCGAACTTGTCGGCACCGCCGTCTTCCTTCAGCGCCAGGAAAGCTTCGTTTTCCCAGGCTAACAACACGTCGCCCTGGCCATTGTTGACGAAGGTGATGGTAGAACCGCGCGCGCCGGTATCCAGCACCGGCACGTGCTTGAACAGTTCCTGCACGTAGGCCTTGGCCTTGTCTTCACTGCCGCCGGTTTTCAGGCCGTAAGCCCAGGCGGCAAGGAAGTTCCAGCGTGCGCCGCCAGATGTTTTCGGGTTGGGGGTAATCACCGACACGTCGTTCTTGATCAGGTCGCCCCAGTCCTTGATGCCTTTCGGGTTGCCCTTGCGCACCAGGAACACGATGGTCGAGGTATAGGGGGTGCTGGCGTCCGGCAGGCGGGTTTGCCAGTTCTCCGGCAAGGTCTTGCCCAGCTTGGCGATTTCGTCGATATCACCGGCCAGCGCCAGGGTCACCACGTCAGCACGCAGACCGTCGATCACCGCCCGGCCCTGCTTGCCCGAGCCGCCGTGGGATTGCTGGATCTTCACCGTATCGCCCGGGTGGGCCTGCTGCCAATGCTGGATGAACTCGGCGTTGTATTGCTGGTACAGCTCACGGGTGGGGTCGTATGACACGTTCAGCAGTTCGTAATCCTTGGCGATGGCGGAACCGGCAAAAACGGCACTGGCCAGGGCGGCGAGCGCATAACGGCGGATGGACATGGTGAAGCTCCCGATGGCATTTGTTCTAGTTTTGAAAGGGGGTGGGCTCAGCCGGCCTTGTTGCCCGGCTGTTGCAGGCGGAACTTCTCCTTGCGCTCGATCTGCACGACCTGAGCGTTATGCACCGTGATCTCCACCGCGCCGAAGCGCAGGTCGCGCAGGGCGTTCTGGATCTCCCGCAAAAGGCTGGCTTCGTCCTGACCATCGATATTACGCAGCGATGCACTCATGCTCGTTCTCCTTGGCGTGAGATGCCGGGCAGGGATTTGACGGGGTATTGCCTGGCTTGAGGGCAATAATAGAGAGGCGGTTTTATTCTTAAAAATACTATTTAAGAATTTTTATATAACCATTTTCTTTGCTGGTTCGAGGGCCCTATCGCCAACCAGCCGGCTCCCACAGGATTGTCACTGCCTCCCAGTTTTGTGAGGCCCCTGTGGAAGCTGGCTTGCCGGCGATCGGGCCTTGAGCCTTCAGTTTTGCTTCTGTGGCTCGCGGATTTTGTACCAGGCCACGTACAAGGCCGGCAGGAACAGCAGCGTCAGCAGCGTTGCACTGATGATGCCGCCAATCATGGCGTAGGCCATCGGCCCCCAGAACACTTCACGTGCAATCGGGATCATGCCCAGGCTCGCTGCGGCTGCCGTCAGCAGGATCGGCCGGCGACGGTGGTTGGTGGCCTCCACCACCGCGTCCCAAGGCGCATAGCCCTGCGCCTCGAACTCATCGATCTGGGTAACCAGAATCACCGAGTTGCGGATGATGATACCGGCCAGCGCCAGGATGCCGAGAATCGCCACGAAGCCCATTGGCGTACCGGTAGGCACCAGCGCCAGCACCACGCCGATCAGCCCCAGTGGCGCCACGCTGATTACCAGGAACAGCTTCTGCACGCTGTGCAGCTGGATCATCAGGAACGTGGCCATGAGGAACAGCATCAGCGGGATGACCTTGGCGATCGGCCCTTGGGCCTTGCCACTCTCCTCCACGGTACCGCCCGTGGCCACTTCGTAGCCTACCGGCAGTTTGCTGGCGAACTCGTCGATTTTCGGCTTCAGTTGCGCCACCAGGTCGGTGGGTTGAATGTCGCCGTTGACCGAGGCCTTGATGGTGATGGTTGGCTTGCGGTCACGCCGCCATACCAGCGGCTGTTCCAGCTCGTAGCGCACGGTGGCGAACGACAGCAGCGGAATCGAGGTGCCGTTGGAGGTCAGGATCTGCAGGTTCTGCAGGGTATCGGGCGAACCACGCTCGCTGTCCTCGGCACGCGCGACCACGTCGATCAGGTAGATGCTGTCGTTGACCTGGGTGATCTGCACACCGCTGACGATGCTGTTCATCACGTTGGCCACATCTTCCGACGACAGCCCCAGCTGGCGCGCCTTGTCCTGGGCAATGTCCACGCGCAGTACTTTGCCAGGCTCGTTCCAGTCGTAGATCATCTCGCCTATGTTGCGGTTCTGGTTAAGCAAGGTCGCCAGGTCGATGGCGTGCTTGCGCACCTCGTCGATACTGGTGCCGCTGACGCGGTACTGGATCGGCCGCCCCACCGGTGGGCCCATTTCCAGCGATTGCACGTTGGTGCCGATGCCGACGAACTCTTCATGCAGGATTTTCTGCAAGCGCTCGATCATGCCCTGGCGCTCTTCCAGGCCCTTGCTGACAATCACCAGCTGGGCGTAATACGGGTTTTGCAACTGCTGGTCGAGCGGCAGGTAGAACCGCACGGCGCCCTGGCCGATGTAGGTGCTCCAGTGCACCAGGTCCGGGTCGTCCTTCAGGCGCGCCTCGAAGCGGTCGACCACCTTGCGCGTCTCCTCGATAGAAGCGTTCTGCGGCAGGTTCAGGTCGACCAGGATCTCCGGGCGGTCCGACGCGGGGAAGAACTGGTTCTGCACGAAGCGCATGCTGAACAGCGCCAGGGCAAACAGCAGGATGGTACCGATGATGGTCAGCCAGCGATGGCGCATGCACCACAGCAGCCCACCCTCGAACGCCCTGGCCACGCGCCCAGGCTTGGCTTCGTGAGCCTTGACCTTGCTGCTGCTCAGAATGTGCACCCCCAGCACCGGGGCGAAGAACACCGCCACCACCCAGGACACCAGCAAGGCCACGGCGATCACCGCGAACAAGGTGAAGGTGTACTCGCCTGCGGAACTGGCGTTAAGGCCGATCGGCACGAAGCCGGCCACCGTCACCAGGGTACCGGTAAGCATCGGGAAGGCCGTGGAGGTGTAGGCGAACGTGGCCGCCTGCTCCTTGCTTTCGCCCATTTCCAGCCGGGTGACCATGACCTCCACGGTGATCATCGCATCGTCCACCAGCAAGCCCAGGGCAATGATCAGCGCGCCCAGCGAAATCCGCTGCATGGTGATACCGCTGTATTCCATGAACACGAACACCATCGCCAGCACCAAGGGTATCGAGCAGGCCACCACCAGCCCCGCGCGCATGCCTAGGCTGACAAAGCTTACCGCCAGCACGATCACCACCGCTTCGAACAACGCGCTGGTGAAGCCGCCAACCGCCTTCTTGACGACCACGGCCTGGTCCGACACGGTGTGCACGCCAACGCCTATCGGCAGGTCCTGGATCACCTGATCCATGCGTTCTTTCAGTGCGGCGCCGAACGCCTGCACGTTGCCGCCGGCCTTCATGCCAATGGCCAGACCAATGGCGGTCTGGCCGTTGTAGCGGAACATCGGTGACGGCGGGTCGACATAACCGCGCTCGATAGCGGCAATATCGGCCAGGCGGAAGAAGCGGTCATTGATCTTCAGGTTGACGGTTTGCAGGTCCTTTTCCGAGGCGAACTGCCCGGAGGTTCGCACCGAGATGCGCTCTGGCCCGGCCTCTATCACCCCCGCCGGGGTGACCGCGTTCTGCGCCTGCAGGGCCTGCATCACCTGGCGCTGGTCAATGCCCAGGGCGGCCAGCTTGCGGGTGGAGAAGTTCAGGTACAGCACTTCATCCTGGGTGCCGATGAATTCGATCTTGCCGATATTGGGTACATCGCGCACTTCTGCCCGGGCCTGCTCCACATAGTCACGCAGCTGGCGCAGGGTAAGGCCGTCGGCGGTGAAGGCATAGATCGAACCGAACACATCGCCGAACTCGTCGTTGAACCCAGGCCCCTGGATGCCAGCAGGGAACTGGCCACGGATGTCCTGGATCTTCTTGCGCACCTGGTACCAGATTTGCGGGATATCCTCGGCCTTGGTGGTATCACGCAGGTACACGTAGACCGTGGATTCGCCCGGCCGGGTGTAGCTCTTGGTGTAGTCGAGCGAGTCGAGTTCTTCGAGCTTCTTCTCGATACGGTCGGTGACCTGGTACAGGGTCTCGTCTTGGGTCGCACCGGGCCAGCGGGTCTGGATGACCATGGTCTTGATGGTGAACGACGGGTCTTCTTCACGGCCCAGGTTGAAGTAGGAAAAAATCCCCATCAACAGGGCGACGAACATCAGGTACCAGACGAACGATTGATGCTTGAGTGCCCAGTCGGACAGGTTGAAGCTTCCTTTCATTGCGCATCCTCGTCGAAAGCGACCTTCTGGCCAGGCTTGAGGCTGTTCACGCCCGCAGTCACCACACGTTCACCAGGCTGCACGCCAGAGGCCACGACGATGCTGTCGGAAGTACGGTCGATCAGGGTCACGTCACGGGTGCCGACCGTTTTCTCCCGGGTGTCGATGACCCACACCTGGGTCTTGCCATCGCGTTCGAGCAAGGCACTCAAGGGCAGCTCGCTGCGCGGCGACACGTGCGAGGTCAGGGTCACACTGACCGCGGTGCCCAGGTGGAAGGCTGCCGGGGTGTTTGCCAAGGTCAGGCGCGCACGGCGGGTACGGGTCGTGGGGTCGGCCTGCGGCTCCAGCTCGCGCAGGGTAGCGGTGGTGTTGATGGTCGGGTCGAGTTGCGAGGCGACGGTGAAGGTCAGCCCTTTGTCCAGTTGCTCTGCCAGGCTGATCGGCAAGTCGATCACCGCCTCCTTCACATCAGGCCGGGCCAGGGTCACCACGGCCTGCCCGGCGGTGACCGTCTGCCCGGCCTCGGCCTGCCAGGCCGTGATGACCGCTGCATGGTCGCTACGCAGGGTGCTGTAGCCGAGCTGGTCGCGGGCCTGGCTGACAGAGGCGCGCGCCTGCTCCAGCGTCGCGCTGGTGGTTTTCAGGTTGGTCTGGGCGACATCCAGCTGCGCCTGGGCCCCCACCCCACGGTCGTACAGCTGTTGCTGGCGACGGGCATCGGCCTGGGCGTTGATCCATTGCGCCTGCACCCTGGCCAGGTCGCCTTCGGCGGCACGCAGTTGGTTCTGCTGGTCGGTGGGGTCGAGGGTGGCCAAGGTATCGCCCGGTTTGACCTGGGCTCCCACGTCCAGCCAACGCCGGGCAATGCGCCCGGCTACGCGGAAGCCCAAGGTGCTCTCGAAGCGTGCCTCGATATTGCCAGCGAAGCGGCCCAGTTGCGTCTGCACCTGCGGCTCGACCTTCACCGACAGCACCGGCCGGATCGGCTCTGGGGCTTGCTCGTCACCCTGGCAGGCAGCCAGCAGCATGCCGGCTGACAGTATCAGCAGCAGCCGTGTCATAGCTCACCCCCTGGGCGTTTGGCATCCACCTTCTCCACCTGCATGCCGGGGTGCAACAGCTGGCTGCCGTTGACCACCACGGTTTCGCCCGCCTGCAAGCCGCTGGCGATGACCACCTTGCCTGTCAGGTAGCGGCCGACTTCGACCTTGCGCAGTTCGACCTTGTCACCCTCACCCACTACCCACACGGCAGGTGCGTGCAGGGCCTTGGTCAAGGCCGACCACGGCAGCTCGATGCTCGGCCGCCCCACCGTAGTGGTGCTGGCCGTCACCGGCGCGCCCAGCTGCATTTCGGCGGGCACATCCTTCAGGGCCACCTTGACCTGTACCGTTCCGCTTTGCGCCGACACGGTGGGCGTGATTTCGCGAATCACGCCGCGCGCCTGGACCTTGGGGTTGTCCAGCAGGTGGACGAGTATTTCGGCGTTGCCGGGCGGTGCCACCAGCAAGGATTCGTACACATTGAACACGGCATCGCGGTCGCCATCGACGGCCAGGCTGAAGATCGGCATGGTCGCCTGCACCACCTGGCCTACTTCGGCCTGCCGCGCGGTGATCACCCCGGCGGCCTCGGAGACCAGTGCGGTGTAGCCGAGTTGTTCATTGGCACTGGCCAGTTGCGCCTGGGCCGCCTTGAGCGCGCTCTGGTTGCTGCGCAGCGCCGCTTCGGCGGCATCGTATTCGCTTTTGCTGGTGTAGCCCTTGGGCAGCAGTTTTTGCTGGCGCACGAAGGCCGCACGGGTCTGGGTGACCCGCGCCTGCGCGGCAAACACCTCGGCCTTGGCCGAATTCACGTTGTTCTGCAGGTCTTTCGGGTCCAGGCGTGCGAGCACCTGGTTGGCCTTGACGTGGTCACCCACATCGACGCTGCGCGAAATGATCTTGCCCCCTACACGGAACGACAGGTCCGTCTGCACCCGCGCCTGTACATCGCCGGTCAGGGTGACCCTGGCGGCGAAATCGGTGGGTTGAACCTGCTGCACGCCCACCCGCGGCAATGTTTCAGGCACCTCTTCCTTGCTACACCCGGCGAGCATGCACAGCAGCCCCAGGCAAACGACCGACAGCGGACGTATCAACGTCATGCAGGCTCCTTGCTTGCGCACAAATGGTTTGTGGGATGCGACTGTCAGCGTAGTTCAGGGTTCGATAAACATCACTGACGGGGATCAGTTCGGCAGTTTCGGCGCTTGCGCCGGCCTCTTCGCGGGCACGCCCGCTCCCACAGGAAAGCGCAGCCCCTGAGGCTTGCGCTGTACCTGTAGGAGCGGGCAAGCCCGCGAAAGGGCCGGCACAGCCAAGCACATGCTTCAGTTATATCCCGAAACCATCAACCACCCGGCCACCCCGCTTCAGCCACTACTTTCAAAGGGAGGTTCAACTTCAAGGAAGATCACAATGCCGTTAGCCGAATCCCATCTGCTGCGCCGTGGGCGCTTTTCCGAGCCAGGCAGGCTTTACATGCTGACCACCATCACGCAACAGCGAAAGCCACTTTTCCTCGACTTTCACCATGCCCGGCTGATGGTCAAACATCTGCGGATCTCAAATGATATTCAGGACTGCCGGTCATTGGCCTGGGTAGTGATGCCGGACCATCTGCATTGGTTGATCGAACTGAAAGAAGTGGCATTGGCGACACTGATGCGCAAGTTCAAATCACGCACAGCCATTGCCTTGCGCAAGGCAGGTGTCAGGCACAAGCCGATATGGCAACCGGGGTACCACGACCATGCACTGCGGCGGGAAGAAAATGTGGTGCATGTGGCCCGTTACATCGTTGCCAATCCCTTGAGGGCAGGCTTGGTCCGGAGTGTCAGGGATTATCCACACTGGGATGCGGTATGGCTTTGAATCGGTGCTGGGGCCTTCGCGGGCTTGCCCGCTCCCACAGGTACAGCGCAGACCCTGAGACTTGCGCTGTACCTGTAGGAGCGGGCAAGCCCGCGAATAGGCCGGTACAGGTCAGACCTGAACTAAGGCCTTGTTGAGGCCAAGCTCAATGTCATCAATGAGGGCTTTGGCAAAGCCACTGAGAATTCTTGCTGCACTACCTGCCAGCCGATCATTTTCCATCTCGGCTTCGGTTGTCAGGTGAGTGATACAGCCGAGCATGACGGAGAGTTCGGAGAAAGCATGATTGAACGGGATGTTGGCCTGTACGCGGAAAAGCTCCATGTAGGTTTCTTTACCCACGGTGCTGCTTTGTGACAGGTGATTATTGGTCATGGCGGATCTCCTATATCGAGGTATGGAGCTGCCACCTGCATCTTTCTCACGGATGGGGCGGCAGCCGTACGCGAGGTGAGAAACCGCGGATATAGGAACGCAGCCAGACCTGAGTCTGCCCGCGCACGGCTGCCATGACGGAAGCACTATATCGTTGGGTTCTCACACCCAGTCGCCAGTACTGGCGACCCAACGACGTTAGCCCTGGTGCATTTCCCCTACAACAGAGCAGCTTCCACGCGGCTCGTAGGATAATTCCCAAGCAGCGCCCATTGAAGCTTTGGGCTCAGGTTGATGAAAAGTCGT
>NZ_JBICMS010000047.1:0-12598 GCF_043106615.1 Pseudomonas sp. CJQ_9
CGGCAACGGTGAATACCCAGAAGACATTGGCCAGCAGGCCCGGCCCCTTCGCGGGTGAACCCGCTCCTACATCGGGCGGGGTACACCGCCCAATGTAGGAGTGGCTTTAGCCACGAATACGGTGGTGGCTGCAACGGTGAACGGCCAGGCGTCAATGTCTGGCCGCCGCCATCCACACCAAAACCCACCTGACGCCCAGCTAACCCGCCGTGATTCAAATATGCGGCGGCTCATACGCATTCAGCTGCTCCACAAACCGCCAATGGCTCTTCTTGCCGAACCCCATCCACTGCTTCAGGCGAATATCCCAACGCATGTGGTGGTTGGCGATCCACGGCAAGGCGAACAGATGCGCCCCGCGCCACGGAATGAACGGGTTACGCCGCAAACTGGCATAAATTTCGACGCGGTGGCTGGCCTGGTGGCTTGCACAACGGGCATGGAACCCCGAGGTGTCAGCCACCACCAAGGTGTTCGCCGGCACCGCAAAACGCCGTGGCGGGGGCAAGCCAAGGGCGGCCAGTTCCGGCTCATCAATGCGGAACGAACCCTCACGGTGCATCTGCTCGCTGGAACGCGACGCCCCCAGGCTTTGCCGGTACTCCCAGGCCAGGCGCTCAGGCGTCAGCCGGTGCGAACCCGGTACATAACTGAACGGCCCCTGGTCATCCGCCACGTCGTCCAGAAACAACCAAGCCTTCGCCGTAGGGTGGAAGGTGTCAGCATGCAGGCGGGTTTGCGGGTCTTGGTCGGCATTGGCCGCATCAATCACGATCGACTGCAACTGGTAGGTAATACCCCCGGTATTGGACGACGCATAGGCAATCAGATCGCGCACCCCGCGGTCGGCCACGAACGCGGCGGTGGCCGGGTTGTGCGCCAGCACGTCCTGGTCCAGGCTGACCCGCCGGGTTACCGCACGGCCCTGGCGCATTTCCCAGCCGGTACTGCGCAAGGCACCCAACTCGGCACGCAGCGCCGCGAACTGCTCGGCCGGCAGGGCGTTTTCACGGATGAAAAAACCATTGTGCTCAAAATGCTCGCGCTCACCCGCAGCCAACCGCGAGGCCAGGGCATTGCGCCGATAACCCGCCATGGCCATCGCCAACTGGCGGCGCTGCACATGCAGGCCCAAGGCATTGAGCCGGGCACTGCCCAGCACCGGGTTGTTCTCGAACGACTTGGCATGGGTAGCCAGCTGCATGCAATGCCACGGCAATGCCGCGAAACGGCCGATGTCCTTGATCGAAACAGGCATGTTCTAGTCCTTTGATGGGGCCAGCGGCCGGCCGAAGCCAAGCATGGTCCGGGTATAGTTGAGCAACGGCGCCATTCGCCGGTCCGCCACCCGCGCCGGTTTCGGCGCGCTGAGGCAGGCGAGGGCGTGCCAGGCATCGCAGGGCAAGTCTTGCTGGACGTCGGCATAGCGCGCATAGCGCAACAAGGCGCCGGCTACCAACTGGTCCAAAGTAAGGCGCCGGGTACGGCGCGGCAATGGCTGGTGGTCCTCGGTCAGGCCCCAGCCGGCATAGAAAGGCGTGCCATAGGTCACCACCGGCACCCCGCGCAACAACGCCTCGAAACCCGCCGTGGAACTGAGCGTGTGCAGCGCGTCCACCTGCCCATACAGGCCAGCGATGTCTACCCCCGCCAACACCTGGTCGGCCAGCCCCTGCAGCTGTGCCGGGGCGATGTGCCCACGGCGCTTGCCGGCCTCTACGTCGGGGTGCGGCTTGTACAGGATCCACGCGTCCGGCAACCGCGCGCGTACCTGCTGCAGCAAGCGCAGGTTACAGCCGGCACCGCCACCGCTGCACAGCGCCGAGGCATCATCCTCGACCTGGCCCACCACCAGCACCCGCGCCTGGCCCGGCCGGGCCAGCAAGGCGGGCCGCAGCGTGCTGCGCAGGTTGAACTTGCTGGTGCCGGTGGCCACGATCTGCGCCCGCAGCCGCGCCGCTTCGGCCAGGCTGGCGGCATCGTACTCGCCATGCTGCAACAGCTGCTCCAGGTCGCTGGCAGAGTGCGCATCGTAATGAATGCCGCCACGGTCCAGCACCAGCGACAGCGCCGGGCTGTTGCTGGCGCCCAGCCCCGTGGAGCGCAGAAAACCATCCTCGACCCGCCACAGCGGCACGCCCGCCTGGGCTGCACGCGCTGCGAGCCCGGCCGGTTCGCGCGCAGCCCAGACCAGCAGCCGGCCCTGCTCGGCCGCCACCTGGCTGACCAATTGCGGGCTGTCCACACAAAAGCGCAACTGCCCCCAGCGGCTGGCAAAAAACCGCCGAATATTGTGCTGCTTGTGCCGCTTCACACCCAGCACCGTGGTTGGCCCGGCAAACGCCGCATCCTGGGCTTTTTTGCTGGCCAGCTGACGGGCTACGGTCAAAGCGTCGGTCAACTGCCCGGTCAACGGGTCGACGTAGCGGCAGTAACGTACGTAAGCCGCCGCCACCAGCTGCACCAGGTCTGGCCGGGCCTGCCGGCGCGGGATGGCCATGCGGTCATCGGTCAGCCCCCAACCCGCGTAGAACGGCAGGCCGAAGCAGGTGACCGGCACCCCTTGAATCAGCGCCTCCAGCCCGGCCTGGCTAGTGCCCACATACACCCGCTGCGCACGCCGGGCCAGTGACGCCCAGGCCACCGGCCGCGCCTCCAGCGTTACCCCGCGGGCCCGTGCCGCGTGCAGCAGGCAGCTGGGCTTCTGCCCGCCCAGGCAGTCCGGGTGAATGCGCACGCGTACATCGGCGCCCGGGTTTTCTGCCAGTGCCTCGTCCAGCATGCGCACATAGTCAGCCTCGCACAGCCCGCCGCCGGGGATCGAATAGTCCCCGGCCGTCTGGTCGACCACCAGCACCAACGGCCGCTCGCGGCCCAGCGGGTCGTCGGCCGGCAGGTCCCGGGCATTGTTGTACTTGCCGATGCCACTGCTACGCATCAGCGCAATCAGCGCGCGGGCGCTGTCCAGTTCATAGGCGCTGAGCGCCTCGGGCTGCTGCAGAATGTTTTCCAGCAGCGAAGGCCGGTCGGCCAGATAGTGGATACCCACCGGGTCGATCACCATCGACATCGGTGTGTCACCCTCGATGCCCAGCGAGGAAGAGCGCAAGAAGCCGTCTTCCAGGGCGATGTAGGGCAGCCCCCAGCGCTGGCACAACACCCGGGCGTGGGCCGACGACTGCTTGTAGCCGATGCCGGCAATAGCCTTCAGCCCCTTGGGCGCCTTGCGGCCGCGGCGCCACAGCCAGAACGGCGGGCCCTCCGGCCCAAGGAACTGCGGCAGATGCAGCACCTTCCAGGCCACCCATTGCGACATGATGCCGACCCAGCCGCCGCCCTCTACCAGCGCCTCTGGGGGCGTGAACTGCCCGGTGATGGAAGGGCTCATGGTAACCACCGCCTATCAAGCACAGCACAGACCATGTGGGAGCGGGCATGCCCGCGAAACAGGCGCCGCGGTGCATGGCACCGGCGTAGCCGGTGTTCGCGGGCTCGCCCGCTCCCACAGAGATTGCGCAAACTTTCAGATATTGAACAAGACAGTTGCTCCCACAACCCCGCCGCACATGGTTGTTCCAGAATATGCATTACACGGCCCGCCACATGTTACGCACCGGTGGGCAGGGCACCCAGCGCTTGCGACGCGGCGTAAAGCCGGTGTGCAGGTACAGGCTTTGCGCGCGCGGGTTGTTCAACGGCACCTCCAGCTCGACCTGGTGGAACCCCTGCGCGGCCGCGTGCGCACAGCAGGCCTGGACCAGCGCCGACCCCACGCCATGTTGCCGGGCAACCTTGCTGACCCGCAGCCCGTACAGCAAGAACGGGTAGCGCCACTCGCGCAGCTCGCTGAAGCAAAACCCAATGAACCGCACCCAGCCGGCCAGCACACCGAATTCCCGAATGAACGGCCGCCATTGCAAGGCAAATGGCCCGCGCCGCCCATGCTTGAACGCAGCAAAGCCCACAGCCTGGTCGCCATCGAACGCCAGCAGCACACGGTCCCAGTTTATGGCCGCGCCCAGCAAGCGATAGCGGCATGCGGGGTTGCCGATCAGGAACGCCAGCGAGCCCCGCCCCTCGGTCAGCAAGCGGGCGAGGGCAGGGGCTGCGGCGCGCTCCGGCGCCAGGTGCGAGCCCAGCACGATGCTCACCACGGCGTCAGGCTACCCCGGCCGCCGCAGCAGGCGCATGCCGCCCCGCCACTGGCGCCTGGGCATGGGCCAGCAAGGCGCTGGACAACTGCTGCACCCCCAGCGCACCGGCCTGGCAGCCAGGTTGGCGGCGGTTGGACCAGATCAGGTAATCGGTATCGCCCGCAGGTGCACCAATGGCCTGGTAAACCCCCGGCAAGATCGGGACGTGGTCACCGTAGAAGCACAGCAGTGCCTCGTTTGGCTGGGCCAGCAGGGTGTCGCGCAACATGCCCAGCATGCGGTCGGCATTACAGATATGCCGTACATAAGGGCCAAGGTCCTGCATGCCTGGTTGTAGCGGGCGGTCGAACCAGGCCGGCAGCTCGTGCGCGGCCACGCTTTCCAGGTGCAGCGGGCCGTGGTTTTCCATGGTGACGGCATGGATGAACAGCGGCTGGGTACGGCCCGGCCCCTGCAACAATTCGCGGATTTTCTCCGCTACCGCGCAATCACCAATGAATGGCCCGGCCTTTTGCCCAGCGTTGAACGCCTTCACATCGATGAACTCATCGAAACCCAGCGCCGGCAACACCTTGTCGCGGCCATAGAAACTGCCAGCGTAAGGGTGAATGCAGATGGTGCGATAACCCTGCGCCTTCAGCCGCGAGGCGATGCTGGGCAGCCCTTGGCGCGCCAGCACACGGTACGGGTTGAAGCGGTGCACCCCCAGCCGCCCGGTAGGGATGCCGGTCAGGTAGGCGAACTCGGTACGCACCGTATTGGCGCCCCAGGCCGCGACCTGCAGCTTGCCCCGGGCCAATGCCTGGCTGGCCAGCGCATCGTACTGCGCCAGCACCTGCGGGCGCACGCCTGGCCACAGGTCACGCACGTCGAAGAACGACTCGCTCTGCACCGATACCAAGTCTGGCTGCGCCCCTGCCTGCGACCTGTGCTGCGCAAAGCCCGATGCAGCAGCGGGCTTGCCCTGCGAAGAGGCCGCCACAGGCAGATCACCAAACGGCGACCCCAACCCCGCCCGATCCACCGGCGCCCGCGCCGCCCAGAAGTACCGCCACAAACTGGCTGCCAACCCCCAGTCCCGCACATCCCGCTCGGCATCAAAGCTTGGCTGTACCCGCCGATGGCCCAGCCGCAACAAGCCCAGGCCCACGACCAGCGGCAGCAGCGCCGCAAGCCGCGCACCCGGCACCTCGAAGCTCAGCCCCGCCCACAGGTAAAGCAGGAAACCCACCGCCAGCAACCCCGCCTTGGCAAACCCGAAGAACGGCAGGTACAAGCGCGGAAACTTCACCGCATCGCTGAAATATTCGAAGTCTGCGCACACGAACGGCTCGCGCAGCGAATGGTATTTCGCGTTGCTGACCAGCACGATCAGCAGCCACAGCAACAGCAGGTTAACGCCACTGAACAGTGGCCGCGCCGTCAGCGCATACAGCAGCGCAAAGCCCACGCACCACAGCCCGGCGTGCAGCAGCCAGCAATCGGCCGGGCGGCGCAGGGCAGGGCGAGGTTGCAGCAGGCGCTCGACCGCCACGGTCAGGCCAAGGCCGAGCACGGCGACTGGCAACAAGGAAACGTCAATCACTGTACTTCAGCCCACGCAGGATCATCGAAGAAAGCCACTGCGGGATAAGCCCCAGCAGCCAGGTGCCCAGATTGAGCGGGAACGGAAAGCTGATACGCGCCTGGTTCGCCGCCAGCCCGCGCTTGATGCGCCGGGCCGCTTTTTCGGCAGTCCACAGAAACGGCTTGGGCCCAGGCATTTCGAAGCACATCTTCGACTCCACATACCCCGGCACGATCACGTTCACTTTCACCCCTTCCGGCGCCAACCAGTCACGAATGGCCTCGCCATACACACGGATGGCCGCCTTGCTGGCGCTGTAGGTGGGCGTAACCGGCAGGCCGCGCCAGCCCGCCAGCGAACTGAACAGGGCGATCTGCCCGTTGCCACGGCTACGCATGGCCGGCAGGGCAGCCTCCACGGTGGCCAGCGCGGCCATCACGTTCACCTCCATCAGGGCGCGGCTGTCGTCCCAGTCTTCCGCCTCGCCATTGGCGCCCACCGCGGTGTTCAGCCCGGCGCCGACCAGCACCAGGTCGGGCTGGTGCTGCTCGCTGACCCGCCGCACCATCGCCCGTAGGGCGTCCAGGTCGCGTACGTCGAGCGCTTCTAGCAGCACTTCGGCACCGAGGGCGCGGCACTGCTCGGCCATTTCTGCCAGCCGCTGGTGGCGCCGGCCTTGCAGGATAAGCGTGACACCGGGGGCGGCGTAGGCCGGGGCCAATGCGCCACCAATACCGCCAGTGGCGCCGGTGATGAGGATGCAGCGGGGTGAGGCATGCGAACTCATAGGTATTTTTCGATTCTTGAAGTTTTCGCCATCAGCACTTCCAGGCAGTTGGCCACGGCCATGTCCATGCCGCAGGCGGTGTAGAAGCCGCCGTTGATTTGGGTGGTGTGGATGACGGTGTTGCGGAAACGCTGAAACAACGTGTTGTCGGGTGCCTCGGGCTGCTGCCAGAAGTCGTCCAGCCCGCCCTGATGGGTAAGCCCCGGCATTGCGTAGATTGGCTCAGCCAACGCACAGGTGGGGCGGTGGTGCAGGATTGCCGATGCCCCCGCGGTACTGTTGACGGTAATCATACCGGTGATGTGCGAAAGCAGCGTAGGCATGTGCCCGCTTTCCATGAAGTCGACACGCTCGGCCACGTCATACTTATGCGCCAGTTGCTCAGTTACCTTGCGGTAATTGACCAGCCCCGGCGTCAGTGGGTGGTTTTTCACCACCAAGCGTGCATCGAAGGAGGCGTTGAGCGAGAACGAATCAATCACATGCTCGATCACCTGGGCCATGTTCTGGAACGGCGAGTGGTCGCGGATTTGCGAGTCGCTGTCCAGTTGCAGCGGCAGCAGGAAAGTGGGGTGCCGCTCGCGGGCGACTTCAGCCACCAGCGCGTCGTCGTGCACACGGGCGCGCAGCAGGCGCATGCCCTGGCGGATGAAACCGGCATATTCCATGGCCGCATTGAACGGCGCATGAGTGCGGTAGCGAGGGAAGCACAGACGGTTCAGCGCGCCCCCGGCGTGGTACAGCACGTCATGCGTGGCGCGCGCGGCAAATGACAGTTTGAACGCATTGCCATTCTGATAGCGGGGAATGTGCTTGCCGACCTCCCGGTACCACTGCGGGTCACGTGGCAAGCGCGAGTTGTTGTTTACCCCATCGCGCTCCAGCGTCACCCAGTAGGGCCGGAAATAGCCTTCCTCGAACACATGCACGCGGATACCCCACAGCCGCGCCAGGGCCACAGCGGGGCGATGGACTGGGCGGCAGTCACCAAACAGCACCACATCGGTGATGTCCAGCTGGCGGAACACCTGGGCATACCAGGCCTCCATGTCTTCCGGGCGATGCGGACAGGTCAGCTGAGCGCCGCCGGGGCCATACAACGCGTCACCTACGTTGTAGCGCACGCTGTGCACCCGCTGGCCGATATCGCGCAGTCCCTTGGCCAGGCGACTGAAGAAGGGCGAGCTTACACCCTGTAGAAATAGAAAATTGTGAGACGGGATGCGCAGCAGCGGACCACGCGTCGCCCTTGCATTCAGTTGGTCGGGCGCTTCATGCCCAACAAACTGCTCAAGCGTCGTTTCAAGTCCTGCCATCGGGAGGGAGCTCCAGGCTGCGGTAAGGCGTGCCAGTTCTGTAGTTCGTATAGGGTGCGTTCGGCGGTGGTGAAGCGGTTGGTCACCAGGCTTACATAAGTGGGGTAGAGCAGCAGCGTGCCCGCTACCAATTGGTCCAGCGTGAGTTGCCGGCTGCGGCGCGCCCGTACCTGGGCTTGCAGGTCAAGGTCCCGGGTAAGCCCCCAGCCCGCGTAGAACGGTTGGCCATAGGTGGTAACCGGAACGCCGCGCAGTAGGGCCTCGAAGCCCGATTGCGAGGTCAGTACATGCAATTCGTCGACCACTTCCAGCAATTGCTGCAAAGGCGTGTCGCCGATCACTTCATCGCACCAGTGCACGGTTTGCGCTTCGTCGTCACCGCGTGCTCGCGTGCCGGCCAGCACCTCAGGGTGCGGCTTGTACAACACCCAGGCATCAGGGTTTTGTTCACGCACCGCGCGCAGCAGTTGCAGGTTGCTGCGGATACGGTTGCCGCCAAAACGGATGGACGCGTCGCCCTCTACCTGGCCAGGTACGAGGATCACCCGCCGTGCATGCGCGGGGCGCTGCCAGCGGGTGCCAGGCAAGTTGTACTTGGTAAGCCCTGCCGCGCAGATGGCCTGGCGCAAGGCCTGGGCACGTGCGAGCAGCACCGGGTCGAACGGCTGCTCGGCCAAAATGCGCTCTAGGCGCGACGGCCGCGTGGCGTCGTAGTAAATGCCCACGTCATCCACCACCCAGGACAAGGGCCGCGCCTTGCCGGCGCCCAGGCCCACCGACCGCAGAAAGCCGTCTTCCACTCGGTTGACTGGCAGAGGGTGGCTACAAAGATCAGTGTCGTGCTTGCAGCCCCAGGACACCACGGGCACATCTGGCGCCAGTGGTTGCTCGGGTTTGACGAAGCGAATGGCAGCGCCGTTGAAAAACAGGTTTGCCAGCGGCTCTTTCCAACGGCTGAAACCCAGCATCTGTACTGTGCTTGGTAATACGCTGCGGTGCCGCCTTTGCAAACCCAACCAGTTGATCAACACCTCGGGTGTGCAGGGCTCGCCTTGCTCCGGGCATACGTAGCGCGGGTAAGCAACCAGGCACGCATGGATCAATTGGGGCAGTGGCACGGCGTGACGCCGCGACGGAGCCGGCAAGCGGTCATGGGTCAGCCCCCAACCGGCATAGAACGGCATGCCCCATGTATGCACAGGTACGTCCCACAGCAGGGCATCGAAGCCCAGTTGCGAGGTCATCACGAACACTGCACGCAGGTGGGGCAGCAAGTCGGCCGGATGAATATTGCGCGCCAGCACCTGTACCCGTGGGTTGCTGGCCAGCGCGGCCAAGTCGAAGTGCCCGGCCTTGCGACCGGCCACTACGTCGGGGTGTACCTTGAGCAAGATGGTGCTGTGCGGGTAGCGCGCTAACGCTTCATTGAGCATGGCTTCGAAATCGTCGGCGCCTGCTCCCTGCAACGAGGCATCGCCACATGTCTGGTCAGCTACTAGCACGCAGTCTTCCGGCAACGTTGGGCGCTCGATGCGTGCGTCGTTGTACTTGGACACCCGCTGTTGCTGCCACAAGGCCCGCAGTGCGGTGGCGCGCTGGATTTGATCAGCGCTTAGAGGCGTAGCGATGAGTTGTTCGAGGCGCGACGGCTGGGTAGCGTCGTAGTACACACCTACGTCGTCCACGATCAGCGATAGCGGCGGTTCGTCGGCGCCTAGGCCGACCGAGCGGATAAAGCCGTCTTCTAGCGTGAGTACGGGCTTGCCGGCCTTCTGAGCTTCGGCTATCGCTTTGATAGCGCTGGGCTTGCGGCCCCAGGCCATAACGCGATCAGTTGATTTGATATTGCCCACGGTACCATTTTGCAGCGCGAAATCGGGCAGCAATGCAGGGAGCGTACTGATGCGCTGCGCACCTTTTGACAGGACCAGCAAGCGAGGGCGGGGCGAAGCGTCGTCCATAAACGTGGAGCGGTATCCATTCAGCAAAAGGGGGACCAGGGGCTCAAAGCCCTTCGGCACCGGTAAAAAAAGGATGGCGAATGTTAATACATATTCATATTCGTAGGCGCGCCGTTGAGCACAAATCGCGAAAAGAAATTAGAAGATCTGAGCAGATGCTGACCTATGGCATCAAATTGCTACCCAATCCGGACCCACTCGCGGTATACCCGCCCGCAAGGGATGAGCGTCCGGTACTCGAGCGGCGTAAGCTGCGGAGCCATGCACAGAAAAAACCACCTACAGATCTACCCGTCGTGGTGCAGCAGACCTAGCAAGTAGTTGTATTTTTCCAGCAGCAACGCCATCCGGTCACGTTCCTTGTACTCGGCAATCGTTTCCGGGCGCAGGCAATGGAACAGAGCTGTGAGTAGGAATACGTAGCGCAAGTTCCCGAGGGCCTGTTCCACGTTGAACCGTGCTGGCAAAGCGGTTCGGTATGTCTCGATGAATTCTGCCTGCGCTGTGAGGAACACTTTCATATCCTTGCGCCGGAACAAGCTGCCCAGGTAGGCACCGCCGTCGAAGCCTATGCGGCCAATCTTGACTTCACTCCAGTCGATCAGGTGTAGCTGGCCCTTGTCGAGAAACAGGTTTTTCTGCAGGTAATCCATATGGCTGATGCAACGAGGGCTACAGCGGGCGTTGCTGGCCAGTCTACGAGTTAGCGGGATGAAAGCCTTGAAGCGCTCGGCCAGGCCTGAAAAACGACGATCTTCAAGCCCCAGGTTCATCAGTTCAAGCAAGCAACGGGAGTAATTGAAGCGTGGCCGTAAAAGGAACCAGGGTCTGAAAAAATCCATACTCCACAAAAGGGGCGCCTTTCTTGAAGGCTGCTCTTTTAGGTAGTCATGGCTGAGCGACTCGAGCTCTGCGATGCCAAGCGCAAGCTGGTTGCCAATTTTATGCATGCGTGGCGGCTTACCGCGCACGAACTCTGTGAAGATCAAGCTTTCCCATGGGGTTTCGATAACGCCCAGGCACGCGGGGTAGTGAAACCGCGTAGTACCTGCCAGCCACCCTGCGGTGCGATGAAAGCGCGCCTCCTGGCTGCCGATAAAGGCTAATTTGCGAATCGACTTTTCCACTAGCTCAACAGGTTGGCCAGTGCACGGGTCCATCAGGCGATGGTGCCGTACGTAGTTAACGAAGGAGGCATTCCCGCCCAAAACTTCAGTGGTGATATCCAACGACTTGTGTCGCCACTGCGGCTTCAGGGCCCTCAACCGTTCTTCGACAGAGGTGCACCGCCAGCTGTACACAATTTTGCTGGGTGGGTGGGGGGTGAGGGAAGAAGTCATGACATCCATGTTGGCACGGGTAGGCGTGCGGTTTGAACCTGCGAAAGAGGACTATGCTGCCCGTATCAGACGGATGTATACAACCAAAAGTTGCAACAACGCATTGATTTGGAAGGCTATAAAAAGGAGTGCCGCTGGACGTCGAAGTGCTGCTTGGAGATCAAAACAGGCGAAGCGGGTCTCGGCGCCCCAAGCAGATGTGGGCCGGTGGCGGGCAAAGCATTCTCTGTCCGCCATCACTCGCCTTAGACCTTATCAGTCTTCCAGCAGCTCTTGGGCAGTACCGAGGATGTTCTCCAGGGTGAAGCCGAACTCCTCGAACAGGGCCGAAGCCGGCGCCGACTCACCGTAGGTGGTCATGCCGATCACGCGGCCTTCCAGGCCGACGTACTTGTACCAGAAGTCGGCGTGGGCGGCTTCGATGGCGATGCGCGCGCCCACTTCCAGCGGCAGTACGGACTGCTTGTAGGCAGCATCCTGGGCATCGAACACGCTGGTGCACGGCATGGAAACCACGCGTACCTTGCGGCCCTGCTCGGTCAGCTTGTCGAAGGCCTGAACCGCCAGGCCCACTTCCGAACCGGTGGCGATCAGGATCAGCTCAGGCTCGCCTGCACAGTCCTTGAGCACATAGCCGCCACGGCTGATGTCGGCGATCTGCTGCGCGCTGCGCGCCTGGTGCTGCAGGTTCTGGCGCGAGAAGATCAGCGCCGAAGGGCCGTCCTTGCGCTCCAGGGCGTTTTTCCAGGACACGGCGGATTCAACGGCGTCAGCCGGGCGCCAGGTGTCCAGGTTCGGCGTGCTGCGCAGGCTGGTCAGCTGCTCGATCGGCTGGTGGGTAGGGCCGTCTTCGCCCAGGCCGATGGAGTCGTGGGTATACACATGGATCACGCGCTGCTTCATCAGCGCCGACATGCGCACGGCGTTGCGGGCGTATTCCATGAACATCAGGAAGGTCGCGCCGTAAGGCACCAGGCCGCCGTGCAGGGCAACACCGTTCATGATGGCGGTCATGCCGAACTCGCGTACGCCGTAGAACACGTAGTTGCCGCTGGCGTCATTGGCTTCGACGCCCTTGCAGCCCTTCCACAGGGTCAGGTTGGAACCGGCCAGGTCGGCCGAACCACCGAGGAACTCGGGCAGCAACGGGCCGAAGGCGTTCAGAGCGTTCTGGCTGGCCTTGCGGCTGGCGATGGTTTCACCCTTGGCAGCCACTTCTTCGATGTAGGCCTGGGCCTTGGCACTGAAGTCGGCCGGCAGTTCGCCGCGGGTACGGCGCTTGAACTCGGCAGCCAGCTCCGGGTAAGCCTTGGCGTAGGCGTCGAAGCGCTGGTTCCACTCGGCTTCGACCTGGGCACCGGCAGCCTTGGCATCCCACTCGGCATAGATGTCGGCCGGGATTTCGAACGGGCCGTAGTTCCAGTTCAGGGCCTGGCGGGTCAGGGCGATTTCGTCGTTGCCCAGCGGTGCGCC
>NZ_JBICMS010000048.1:0-31324 GCF_043106615.1 Pseudomonas sp. CJQ_9
CGGGCGGCGCTCGATCTCACAGGCGCTGCATATCTTCTGACAAACACCTGTCAGCCCTGATGCGATCCCTTTGAAAGCTGGCTTGCTGGCGATGGGCTGCGCAGCAGCCCCATTGGGTGTTACTCACACTCAAGTGAACTACCCGCTAGCGGTGGTGCACAGCTTCCCAGCGAGATACAAGCCCATTACAATCGCGATGAATTCCTATTCTCGTTTTCGCGTGGGTTACAAGATGTCCGGATCGGTGACGGAAACGACGCACCATCAACACCTGCACAGGCTGTATCAGGATCACAACGGTTGGCTGCGTAGCTGGTTGCGCGAACGTTTGAGTAATTCGGCGGATGCTGCCGATCTTGCCCAGGACACATTCGTACGGGTACTGGTCGCGCGCACCGCCCATTCGCTGCAGCAACCCCGTCATTATCTGGCGACCATCGCGCGCGGGTTGGTCATCGACCTGTACCGCCGCCGCAGCCTGGAACAGGCGTACCTGCAAGCATTGGCGTCCAGGCCGGACGTTCATGCACCCTGTGCCGAGACCCGGGCAATCATTCTGGAGAGCCTGCTGGCCATAGACCGCATGCTCGACGGCCTGGGGCTGCGTACACGGCAGATATTCCTAGCGGTGCAACTGGATGGGCTGACGTATGAAAAGGCAGCCGAGCGTTTCAATGTATCGGTCAGCACCGTGCGCAAGCACCTGGCCAAGGGCCTGATGCACTGCCTGTTGATGGACGGCGAATGAACCAGGTGCTGGCCCAGGCGGTTGAATGGCATGTTCGCCTCAATGACAGTAGCGCCAACCAAGCCACTCGCGCGCAATGGCAGGCCTGGCTGGATGCCGACCCCGCGCATGCACAAGCCTGGCAGCGTGTAGAACGGTTGCAACACCGGTTGAGCCTGGCACCCGCCGGCGTGGTCTCCACCACCTTCGAGCAGGCACGGCAGCATAGAAGGGCGGTACTCAAACAGCTGGCCGTGCTGCTCGGGCTCGGTGCAACCGGCTGGGCAGGCTATCGGGCTTCGCCCTTCGCCGCCGACTACAGCACGGGCGTCGGCCAACGCCAGCGGCTGACGTTGGCCGATGGCAGTGCACTGGTGCTGGATACCGCCACACGGGTGGATGTGCTGTTCGATGCCCAGCAACGGCTGATCGTGTTGCGCCAAGGTGCCATTCTGGTCGATACCGCAAAAGATCCTCGCGCCCTGAGCGTGCAGACTGCGCAGGGGCGTGTCGAGGCGCTCGGCACCCGATTCACGGTGCGTCAGGACGATGGCACTACCCGGGTTGCCGTGCAAGCGCATGCCGTGCGGGTCAGGCCGCAACTGGGCCTCGGCCAGGCACTGCGCGCCGAAGCGGGGCAGGCGGTGAGCTTCAGCGCAACCACCATAGGCCCCCTGCAGCCAGCGCCAGAGCAGGGCTCTGCGTGGGCGCGCGGCATGCTGGTTGCCGTGGACTGGCGCCTGGATGCGGTACTGGCCGAGCTCTCCCGCTATCGCCACGGTGTGCTGAGCTGCTCGCCTGATATCGCCGGCCTGCGGCTCTCCGGCACTTTTCTGCTCGACGATACCGAGGGCGCGCTGGCCAACCTGGAGGCCTCACTGCCGGTTCGGGTCCGCCGCCTGACCCGTTACTGGGTAAGGCTGGAGCGCCAGGCGGCATGACGGTGAATTTTTCTGCATAGAGGGGTAACAGATTTTCATTCCTGTTTCGGCTCTACCTGCATGTGCGCATCAGACGCACCCATTGCCAACGCTGACAGGAAACTTTTCATGCAAGTACGCCCCCTCTTTTCTGGCCTTTGCGGCCAACCCACAGCACGGGCCCTGTGCTTTGCTGGCGCGGTATTGGCGTTGACGCCTGCCTGGGCCAAGCCGATCGACTATGACATCCCTGCGGGCACGTTGGCCGCCACCTTGAGTCAGCTCGCTGCCGCCAGCGGCGTGATGATCACCTTCAGCTCGGAACAAACAGCGGGCTTGAGCTCGCCAGGGCTGCACGGTAGCTACGAGGTGGAACAAGGTTTCGCCCATGTGCTTCAGGGCAGCGGGTTGCGCATTGTGCAGGCTGGCGAAAAACGGTTCGTACTCGCCAGCATGGAAGCCGGCGGGGCCCTGCAGCTGGGCGCTACCACCATCGATGCAGCGGGCCTGGGCGCCATCACGGAAGGGACCGGCGCCTACACCACGGGTGCCACCGACGCCGCCACCAAGCTTGCCTTGTCATTGCGCGAGACCCCGCAAACGGTCAGCGTGATGACGCGCCAGCGCATGGAAGACCAGCAACTCACCACACTGAGCGATGTGCTGAAACAGACGCCAGGCCTTTCCGTGCAGAACATCGACAGTGAACGCGTGAACATCTATTCGCGTGGGTATGCCCTGGACAGTTACCAGTTCGATGGCATCCCGACCACCTTGATCGTGCAAACCAGCGCAAGCCCGCAGAGCCTGATTGATACCTCGGTCTATGACCGGGTCGAAATCGTCAGGGGCGCCACCGGTTTGATGACCGGTGGCGGCGACCCCTCTGGCAGTGTCAACCTGGTCCGCAAGCGGCCAACCGCCGGGTTCCAAGGCTCGGTCAGTGCCGGCGCAGGCTCGTGGGACACGTATCGCACCGAGGTGGATGTGTCTGGCCCGCTGACCGCCGATGCGCGCTTGCGCGGCCGCGCCGTCATGGCTTACCAGCAGGGCAATAGCTTCATTGACCACTACCAGCAGGAGAAGCAGACCTATTACGGCATTCTGGAAGCTGACGTTACCGACAGTACGCTGCTGACAGTCGGTTTCGACTACCAGAAGAATGACCCGCGTGGCGTATCCTTCGCCAGCTTCCCGTTGTTCTACAGCGACGGCGGGCAGACTGACTTCCCACGCTCCATCAACGCCGGGGCACGCTGGAGCTATCGCCAGCAGAACACGCTCAATACTTTCGCGACCCTTGAGCACGGCCTGGCCAACGACTGGAAACTGAAGCTGGCCGTGAACAACATGTACAGCACCCGGGAATATTCGCTGGCTTCGCTCAGTGGTGGGGCACCTGACCGTGAAACAGGTGAGGGCGCCTACCTTTACGGGGGAGATGGCTATGGCGCCCAGCGGCAATTGGGTCTCGACGCCATGGCCCAAGGGCCGTTCCAGTTCCTGGGCCGCGAGCATGAACTGGTATTGGGCCTGAGCGCTTCGCAGTTTAACGACTACAGCGACCCGGACGATGACGACCTGGAGATGCGCCCGGCCAATATCCATACCTGGGACAACGACACCGAGCGGCCGACTTCGGTCGGTAAACTGATGAATGACGACACCACGATTCGCCAGGATGCGGCGTACATGGTTGCACGCTTCAAGCCGGCGGACGATCTGTCGCTGATTGTCGGTGCGCGCGTGGGTGACTACAGCTACAAGAAGAAAGCCATCTACAACCCGCCTTACACGCGTTCGTCCAGCACTGCCGAAAGCCGTGAAAGCGGCTTCGTAACGCCTTATGCCGGGGTGGTGTATGACCTCAACGACATTCATTCGGTGTACGCCAGCTACACGACGATCTACAAGCCTCAAGCCCTACGAGAGCAAAACGGCAGGAACCTGGAGCCGAGGCAAGGGGACAACTACGAAGTTGGCCTGAAAAGCGAGTTCTTCGACGGCCGCGTCAACACGGCCATTGCCCTTTATGAAATAAAACAGGACAACCTAGGGGTTCCCACGGGTGAAACCGTGGAAGGCACGGTGCGCGAGTCGGCCTACCGCGCGGTGGCCGGCGCGAAGACGCGCGGTATCGACATGGAGATCTTTGGCGAAGTGCTTCCCGACTGGCATGTCAGCGCGAGCTACAGCCATAGCGTTACCAAGGATGCCGACCATGAGCGCATCAGAACCGAAGCACCGGCTAACCTGATAAAGCTCTGGACGACCTACCGTCTTCAAGGGGACCTGAACCCATTGACCATCGGCGGGGGCCTGAACTGGCAGAGTGGCATGAGCCTGACGACGAGCCAGGGCAAGGCAACGCAGGAACAGTATGCCGTGTTCAACGTGATGGCGCGTTATGATATCACCCGGCAGCTGAGCGCTTCTGTCAACGTCAACAACGTGTTCGACAAGCAGTATTTCAGCGCCCTGGACCCGACCTTCTTCACCGGCTACTACGGTGAGCCACGCAATGTCATGTTCAGCACCCGGTACGCTTTTTAACGCGGGGAGGGTGCAGGCCCGCCGACGCCTCAGGCCAGCCTTTGCAGATAGCCCGGCGCGTCAGGTTCGGGCAGCACCGACAGCACCTTGAGCCGCTGCAAGGTCCGTTCGCGGGCCTTGCACAGGTGGTCACGCAGGCATGAACAGGCAGTGTCGACGGTGCCGTACAGCAAGGCTTCGAAGACCAGGCGGTGCTCCACCAGCATGGCTTCGTCATTGCTGGACTGCAGGGCTTCGTGCAAGACCCGGCCAACATTCATGGGGATCTGGCATTGGCGAATGACTGCTGCCATGCGCGTATTGGCCACGCCGGCGATGCAGGTCACATGCAGGTCCTGCTCGAGCTGTTCGATGTCGGCGCGCTTCACATCACGGCCGGCGGCCTGCGCACTGACTACGCGGTGCAACATCGCTTCAAGATCACTGCGGCTGACATGCTCGACGCCTTGGCGCAGGGCATCTGGCTCCAGCAGCATCCGTAGCTCGTAATCGTGCTTGACCGCCTGGGCCGTCAGCGGGCCGGCGAGCCATTGCGAGTACGGCTCTTTTTCCACCAGCCCTTTGTCGCGCAATCGCATCAACGCTTCCCTGACGACATTCCGGCTGACGTTGAGTTCTTCGGCGGCACTTTGCTCATCGATCCGGTAATGACCAAAGACCATGAACCGCACGACCGTCTGGGCAAGGTGGTCGTAAATTCGCTCACCTATCGGGCGGTAATCGATCAGGTCCTCTTGTGGCTCCAGCCCCAGGAGCTTGCGCGTGAGCGGTGCGCGCAACGGGGTTTCGCTGGTGCCCTGGGGGTCGACGAGAAAGCCCCGGCCCTCGAAGCGGCGGATCAGCCCTTCCTCATGCAGCAGGTTCAGGGCCTGACGAACCGGTACCCGGCTGGTGCCGAACAGTTCTGCCAAAGGCCCCTCCACCAGCACCAGCCCTGGCGCCGTCTGCCCTCCCAGAATCGCATCGCGCAGGGTGTTACGGATGATCTCGTAACGAGAGGCCGGGCGGTCTTCAAGGGGCTGGGTAGCAGACATCAGAGGGTTCTCGTGAAGCGTGGGAGGCCAGTTTCGCACAAGCGAAGCGAGATGTGACCGGTCGCCGGTGACACCGCTGTGAACGGTTTTGGGGCAGGCTGTTACCGAACACCCCAAAATGTATCATCCAGTAAAACATACATTCCAAGATGCGAGTCTGGACTTGGGTATCGCGCGCCATCGCCAACCCTTGGCCAACGCGGCGCGGGGACTTTTCTATAAACCGCTTCACAAGGTTGGCACGACGCATGCTTACGTAAATGTACTTATCAAACAAATATACATTTAAGAGGTTTTGCCATGCTTGCCGATGCGCTTTCCCTGGCCAAGCAATTTGCCGCGGGAACCCACGACCCTGTCACTGCGATGGAAGCGGCGCTGGTGAGCGCTCAGCAGGTGCCGGCTGCATTCATCACCCTGTGCGAGGCGCGGGCGCTGCGCGAAGCGGCTGCGGCCAGGTGCCGCTGGCAAGCCGGGCAACCGTTGTCTGCCTTCGATGGGGTACCGGTAGTCTGGAAAGACCTGTACGACCTGGCCGGCCACATCACCACTGCAGGCGCGAAGGTGCGCTTGCACGCGCAACCGGCGCCGCGTGATTGTGCACTGGCCACGGCGCTCAGCCGGGCGGGCATGGTCAGCGTGGCAAAGACCAACCTCAGTGAGCTGGCGTATTCGGGGCTGGGCCTCAACCCCCATTTCGGCACACCAACCAACCCGGGCTTCGCCGGCGCCGCACGCGCGCCGGGTGGCTCGTCATCGGGGTCGGCAATTGCGGTGGCCCAAGGTGTGGCCCCTATCGCCATGTCGACCGACACTGCCGGCTCCATCCGGGTGCCGGCGGCGTTCAATGGATTGGTCGGCTACCGCAGCAGTGCCAAGCGGTACTCATTCGAGGGGGTCACCCCCCTGGCACGGTCCCTCGACTCGCTGGGGCCCATTACCCGTAGCGTGCGCGATGCCATCGTCCTCGACAACCTGCTACTGGGCGACCACCTTGGCATGCCGCTAGACGCCGTTGCCCTGCCCATCGCCGGGCTCAAGCTTTGCGTGGATGCGCAGTTGCTGGGCGATGCACGCATTCAACCAGAAGTCAGGGCCAACCTTGTTGCGGCACTAGAGCGGTTGGCGGCCGCTGGCGCGGTGGTCGAGCACAAAGCTGTCCCAGCCTTCCAGCAAGCACTGGACGTGATCGAGCAGATCGGTTGGCTGGGCGGCGCCGAGGCTTTTGCCCTTTACCAAGGGCTGCTCGACAGCCCGCAGGCCGAGCAACTGGACCCCCGTGTGCGCAAGCGGCTGGAGGGCGCCCGTGCCTACCCAGCCAGCAAGCAAGTGCTGCTGTACCAGGCTGCCGAAGCACTGAAAGCACAGATCGCACGCGAGCTGGACGGGGCATTCCTGGTAACCCCGACCGTCGGCCATGTTGCGCCACTGCTGGCACCGCTGGAAGAGGACGCTGAGCTATTCGTTGCCACCAACCTGGCAACCCTGCGGCTGACCATGCCGGGCAGCATGTTGGACATGCCTGGCGTTGCGTTGCCAAGCGGCAAGGGGGAGGCAGGGCTACCTACCAGCCTGCTGCTTTCGAGTTCGAGTGGGAACGACAAGGCCCTGCTGCGAGCTGCGTTGGCGATCGAGCCTTACGTGTGCGTCGGGCTTTGAGTCAGCCCATCGGGCAGGCAGCGGCGTACCTGCAATCAATTGAATAACCAAGAGGTCGAGATAATGACAAAAGAAATTTTTGTATCGATTGGCGTCGACGTGGACGCGGTAGCCGGTTGGCTGGGCTCCTACGGGGGTGAGGACTCGCCCGACGACATCTCGCGCGGTCTGTTTGCCGGGGAAGTAGGCGCACCGCGGCTTCTCAAGCTGTTCAAGAAATATGACCTGCGCACAACCTGGTTCATCCCGGGCCATTCGGTGGAGACCTTCCCCGAGCAGATGAAGGCGGTGGTTGAAGCGGGGCATGAAGTGGGCATTCATGGGTACAGCCATGAGAACCCGATCGCGATGACGCCGGAACAGGAAGAAATCGTTCTGGACAAGTCGATTGAAATCATCACCCGGTTGGCAGGCAAGCGGCCCACGGGCTATGTGGCGCCGTGGTGGGAGTTCAGCAACGTTACCAACGAACTGCTGCTGAAGAAGGGCATCAAGTACGACCACAGCCTGATGCACAACGACTTCCACCCTTACTACGTTCGAGTGAAGGACAGCTGGAGCAAAATCGATTACAGCCAGCACCCCGATACCTGGATGAAGCCCTTGGTGCGCGGTGAAGAGACCGATCTGGTCGAGATCCCGGCCAACTGGTACCTCGATGACTTGCCGCCGATGATGTTCATCAAGAAATCGCCCAATAGCCACGGCTTCGTCAACCCGCGCCACCTTGAAGAGATGTGGCGTGATCAGTTCGACTGGGTCTACCGGGAGAATGACTACGCGGTATTCCCCATCACCATTCACCCCGATGTGTCCGGCCGGCCTCAGGTGCTGCTCATGCTCGAACGGCTTATCGAGCACATGAAAAGCCACCCAGGTGTGAAGTTCGTCACCATGGACGAAATCGCCGACGACTTTATCCGGCGCCAACCGCGCAAGCGTTGAGCCACTGCTTCGGTTAGCACGTTTTCAAGCGGATCAAAAACAAGAGAAGCGCCGATATGACCACTACGCAAGCCACCACCACGGCTCCTGTGACCGAGCCTGGTACCTGGAAACCGGTACAGCTGGAATCCAGAGATGTCAGATACGCAACCTGGATTGCTTTCTTCGCCTGGGTTTTTGCAGTTTACGATTTCATCTTGTTCGGCACCCTGCTGCCGGTCATGGGCGGGCATTTCACCTGGAGTGAAGCTGAACAGGCGGAAATTGCCACGTGGGTAGCGGTCGGCGGCGCTGTCGTGGCCTTCATTGTCGGGCCGCTGGTGGACAAGATCGGGCGCCGTGGCGGGATCATCTTCACTATTGGCGGCACCGCACTGTGCTCTGCGCTGACAGCAGTGTGTGCCGGCATGGGCAAGGGGCCTTTGATTGCCGTGCGTTCGGTGGCAGGGCTGGGTTACGCCGAAGAAGGGGTCAACGCTACCTACCTGACCGAGGTGTACGCAGCGTCGACCGACCCGAAACTGATCAAGCGCCGCGGCTTCGTCTACAGCCTGGTGCAAAGCGGCTGGCCGGTAGGGGCGTTGATCGCAGCAGGCCTGACGGCATTGTTGCTGCCGCACATTGGCTGGCAGGGTTGCTTCATCTTCGCCGCTGTACCTGCGCTGGTAGTCGCCATCCTGGCGCGCAAGCTCAAGGAAAGCCCCCAGTTCCAGGTGCATCAGCGCATCCACCAGTTGCGCAAAGCGGGCGAAGAACCTGCCGCACGCAGCCTGGCGCGCGAGTACAACGTCGATTACGACGAGCACGCCAAAGCCGGTGTCGCTGCTGCCTTCCGTGGGGCGGCCCTGCGACCGACCGTGGTCTTGAGCCTGGCGATCCTGCTGAACTGGTCGGCTATCCAGGTGTTCAGCGTGCTGGGCACGTCGGTGATCGTGAGTGTTCACAAGCTGTCGTTCGAGAACTCCTTGTGGATCCTGGTGTTGTCCAACCTGGTGGGCTTCATCGGCTACCTGGTTCACGGTTGGCTAGGGGACCGGATTGGCCGGCGCAATACCGTAGCGCTGGGCTGGATGTGTGGCGGCTTGGCGTTCTTCGCCATGATCCAGGGCCCCAGCGACCTGGTCACGGTCATCGCTTTCTACAGCCTTGGCCTGTTCTTCCTGACCGGCCCTTACTCCGCCATGTTGTTTTTCATGGGCGAGAGCTTCCCCACCAGTATTCGTGCCACAGGCGGCGCCATCGTGCATGCCATGGGGCCGATCGGCGCCATCGTCGCCGGGCTGGGAATTACCAGCGTGTTGTCCACCGGCGGTGAATGGCACAGCGCGGCGCTCTGGTTCGGCGCGCTGCCTTGCTTCCTATCGGGCTTGATCATGCTTGCTGCCCGACATGTCGAACCTCTTTCAGTCAAATAACCAGGAGTTGCACACATGTCTCGACCCGTAGCATTGGTCACTGGGGCTGCCAGTGGCATTGGCCAGGCGGTCGCCGTCGCGTACGCCCGGATGGGCGTGCGCGTGATGGGTGGCTACCTGCCCGCCGACCCGCATGACCCCGCTGAAACGCAGCGCTTGGTCGCCCAGGCCGGCGGCGAATGTTCGATGATGGCGATGGACGTTACCGACAGCGCTTCACTGGACGCCATCGCCGCCGCGGCAGTCGAACGCTTCGGTCGGCTCGATTATGCCGTGGCCAACGCTGGGCTTTTGCGCCGGGCGCCGCTGCTGGAAATGTCGGACGAGCAATGGAATGAAATGCTCAACGTCGACCTTACCGGCGTGATGCGCACCTTCCGCAGCGCAAGCCGCCACATCGGTGAAGGCGGCGCACTGGTGGCCATTTCGTCGATTGCCGGTGGCGTGTATGGCTGGCAGGACCACGCGCATTACGCAGCGGCCAAGGCTGGGGTGCCCGGGCTGTGCCGCTCCCTGGCGGTGGAGTTCGCCCCCAGGGGCATCCGTTGCAACACCATCATTCCCGGCCTGATCGAAACCCCGCAATCGCTGGACAGCAAAAATTCCCTGGGTGCCGAGGGCCTGGCCAAGGCGGGCAAGGCGATCCCCTTGGGGCGCGTAGGGCGCGCCAGCGAGGTTGCTGACCTGGTCTGCTTCCTGACTGGTCCCGCGTCGAGCTACATCACCGGCCAGAGCATCGTGATCGATGGCGGCCTTACCGTGCGCTGGCCTGAATAGGAAATTGCTGCGCCGCAAGCTCGCCTTGCGGCCGCGAGGAGAACAAGCATGAAACCATTGCAGAACCGCCGCGCCGTCATCACCGGCGCGGGGAGTGGCATCGGCGCGGCCATCGCCCATGCCTACGCCGATGCGGGCGCGCTGCTCGTGTTGTGTGACCGCGACCCCCAGCGTTTGGCGGTGGTCGCGAACCAATGCCGCGACCGCGGCGCGCAGGTGATCGAATCTGTCGCTGATGTGGGTAGCCGGGAGGGTGCGCAAGCCGGTGTAGATGCGTGCGTCGCAGCGCTGGGGGGCATCGATGTGCTGGTCAACAATGCCGGCATGCTGACCCAGGCCCCCTGTGTGGACCTGACCCAGGAAATGTGGGATGAGATGCTGCGGGTGGACCTGACCAGCGTGTTCGTCGCGAGCCAGCGCGCGCTGCCGCACATGCTGGAGCAGCAGTGGGGGCGCATCATCAACATCGCCTCCCAGCTGGGGATCAAGGGCGGTGCACAACTGGCTCACTATGCGGCAGCCAAAGCCGGCGTGATCGGCTTCAGCAAGTCGCTGGCACTGGAGGTGAGCAAAGATAATGTACTGGTCAACTGCGTGGCGCCAGGGCCGATTGAAACCCCGCTGGTGGAGGGCATCAGCCAGGCGTGGAAGGTTGCCAAGGCCAAGGAGCTGCCGTTGGGCCGCTTCGGCAAGGCTGACGAAGTGGCACCGATCGCTGTGCTGTTGGCGAGCGAGCCTGGCGGCAACCTGTTCGTCGGCCAAACCCTTAACCCCAATTCCGGCGATGTAATGCCTTGAGGTGAGCCATGTGTGGACTTTGCGGCCTGATCGGTGAGGATGCGCACTGGAGCGACCCCCTGGACACGAGCCTCCCCGGCCGCCGCGAGCGCTTGCGGCGTATCGCCGCGATCAATCAGGTGGTAGCACCCTTCAGGCTCAAGGTCAGTGACGTGCAGGGGGCGTCGTATCTGGTGCAAGGCCCTACCGGCAAGCAAGGGGTTGCCTCGGGCTTGGATCAGCTCTGGCAGACCGCCGAAAGCATACTGGGGCGCTCCCTTGACCCCCTGGATCCGCGAATCCTCGATCACCTGGAGGCGTCGGCATGAGCCTGCAGATCAATGTGCTGACGGGTTTTCTGGGCAGTGGCAAAACCACCTTGCTCAAGCGGGTGCTGGCCAATGCGGACATGGGCGACACGGCGGTGCTCATCAACGAGTATGGGGAGGTGGGGATCGATGACGTGCTGGTGCAGGAAGTTGCCCCCGACACGGTATTACTCCCGAGTGGGTGTGTCTGCTGTTCGGTAAGGGGGGATCTGAAGCAAGCGCTGATCGACCTGCACGGCAAGCGTGCGCGCGGGGAGGTTCCGGCTTTTCGCCGCGTGCTTCTGGAAACCACGGGCCTGGCCGATCCCGCGCCCATTCTTGCCACGCTGCAGCGAGACCCACAACTGCGCGGCCGCTATCACGTGGGCCTGATGGTGACGGTGGTCGACGCCCAGCACGCCCTGCTTCAGGAGCGGATTCACCCCGAGTGGCTGGGCCAGGTCACGGCTGCCGATCGGCTGCTGGTGAGCAAGGCAGACCTGGTCAGCGCTACGGTGCTCGACCCGTTGCTGGCACACTTGCAAGCCCTTAACCCGACCGCATCGATCGCGTTGGCGAGCACGGTCGGGCAGGGCGATGAGCAGCTTCTGGGCGAGGGGCTGAGAAGCCTGGAGCCCGATGAGGAGGTCGCCAAGTGGCTGCTTTTTGCGCCCACCCGGCAGCCGCACCACGGCGGCGCCCAGGTGTGTGCACTGGAGTACGAAACACCGTTGGATTGGCTTGCCTTCGGGGTTTGGTTGTCGATGCTGCTAAGATGCCACGGAGACCGAATTCTGCGGGTCAAAGGGATCTTGAATGTGATCGATGCTGAACAACCTATCGTCATTCACGGCGTACAGCACTGCCTGCATCCGCCCATGCATCTGCGCCAGTGGCCTGGGCAGGCGCGGCGCTCGCGCCTGGTGATCATTGTGCGCGATCTGGATATCCAGCTGCTGCGCCGCTCTTTTCAGGCTTTTTTACAGCGCCTGGGGCGTGCGGCATGAGTGGCCCGGTCACGTTGCGGGTATTGGGCACATCGGTCACCCTACTGGAGCCCATTCGCTTGCGCGCGGAGCAAGAACTGGGCATTCGCATCGAGTACCAGATCCACGACGTGCAGACCGTTCAACGCATTGCGTTGATGCACCCTGAACGCTATGACCTGTACGACCAATGGTTCCATAGCATGGATTTTGTCTGGCCGGCCGGCGCCATCCAGCCCATCGACATCCGCCGGGTCGCCTTGTGGGAGGAGATCAACGACCTGCCCAAGCGGGGCCGGCTGCACGCTGGGGATGAGCTAGCCGGCGGCAGCCTGCCCTGCGACCGGCTGTATGTTCAGCATGACCGGACCCTGGCCAACTGCCCGACAGACTGGATCAGCATGCTGCCGCTGACCCACAACGCGGACAGCTTTGCCTACAGGCCGGACCTTCTGCCGCCGGGGTTCGGCGTTGAGAACGAGAGCTGGTCGTGGTTGGTTGACCCCAACTGGTGTGGGCATGTGGCGTTGCAGAGCGATGCAGCCATCGGGGCGTTGGACGCTGCACTGGCTGTGCAGGCCAAGGGGTTGGCTACGTTCGATGTGATCGCGAACCTGCGCCTGGACGAGATCGACCAGCTTGCGGCAGTGCTCATCAAGCTTCAGCGCCAAGGCCATTTCGCCGCGTTCTGGTCTGATGACCGCGACGCAGGCAAGCTGATGCTGGGCCCCAAGGTGCACATCGAGAGTGTCTGGTCGCCTGCCTTGATGCAGCTGCACCGCGAAGGCATTCAGTACCGCCAGGCCGTGCCCAGGGAGGGGTACCGTGGCTGGTTTGGTGGCCTGTCGTTGTCCCGTGCCGTTGAGGGTGGGGTGAAGGATGCGGCCTATGCCTACCTGAACTGGTGGTTGGCAGGTTGGCCAGGCGCGATGATGGCCCGGCAAGGGTTCTACATTTCCAATCCACTGCGCGCGCGCGATCACCTGTCGGCGGCTGAGTGGGATTACTGGTACGAGGGCAAGCCAGCCCGCGAGCAGTTGCTGGGCAGTGATGGCGAACCGCTGATCGAGCCTGGGCAGCTACGCGAAGGGGGCGCCTACGCCGAGCGTGTGGGCCGTATCAGGGTCTGGAACTCAGTGATGGATGAGCATAATTACCTGGTGCGCAAGTGGGCTGATTTTTTGCGGGCGGGCAAATGAGCCGCTCGCAAACCGGCGCCAAATACCCACGCACACCGGACGGGCGCTATTTCGTTGTCAACGGCCAGCTCTGGCGCTGCAGCAATCCCGGGCTTTCAGACGAAGCGCGCCAGCACCTGGTGCGCGCGCTGATGGAGGCAAGGCGAGCGGTGAAGCAGGCGAAGGCCTGCGAAGATGCAGCCGCTTTAGGGCGGGCTCGGGCAGCGGTCAATTATGCCAAGGTTGCATTAGGCGAGCGTGGGCCGGTGTGGTGGGATGACGGTAGTCCTGATTACAACCGTCACAAGGCTACCAACACTCCTTATGCAGCCTGGTACGACCGGCTGGTCGCGCAGCCGTGAAGGCCTTCCACCGCGCGGGCAAGGCCGCGAAGGGCGCCAGCCTTCAGCGCCGAACCGATCTGATACCGAGCCTGGCGCTTGCCGGCGCTCGGTGAACTTTTACCAAGATGGACGACTAGATGCTTTTCGTGGTGCTGCTTGGGGGCAAACACCCCCAGGCAAAGATTGAGGTTCACGACATTGTGTTTGCAGCCGCGGATACGCTGGAGCAGGCCTACCCGCAACTACGGGACGGTTGGTTTGGCAGCCCCAAAGGCGTGCACATCGATGCCTGGATGGCCGTCGATGGGGTAGACAGATGGCGCATCGAGCTCAGCCCGCTGGCGCCTTCGCCTGAATCCCTGCGGCTCTATTTCATCAATTTGGGCGGGTACGACGCCCAGGCTTTTGGCGAGGCGCACGACTATCTACTGGTGGTCGCGAAGGACAAACGAGAGGCCATGGCGAAGGGCAAGAAACAGGCCAGGGCGCATTGGTCGCAAGCTCACAATGATGCAGTGCTGGATGTTGACGACTGCCTGCCCATTGACCAAGTGGGCGGGCGTTTCGTGCATCTTGTCGAGGGGCCGCATGCCGGGTTGCGCCGACGGAATCAATACATTGTCCTTTGATGACGGTAGCGGCGGTCATCGTGGTTACTGAGCCATGGGCCATTTCGTCTGCGGGCTACCCAATTGAGTTTTTCCCGCATCTGCCCCTCACACGCATGAGTCACAAACCGCTGTAGGCGGTATGCCACCTACCGCTATCCCCATCAGAACGCCTGGATTGCTACCCAAGCGCAACCCAGGCGGCATCTGCCAGCCAATGGACCGATGGCCCTGCGGTATCGCTCACCTGTCTCGGCGTTGGAAATGGCCCACCACAACCCCCGCGAGCAGCCCGATAACCGCTGCACTCAGCAACAAGACGGCTTTGTCTTTCGGGGTTTTGCAGCCACCCAATAGACTAGGCTGCGCCGGGCCTTTGATAGGCGAACCGCTCAATGGCTGTGGCTGCGCGGCAGAGAAAACGGCGTCGTGTGTCGGCGCCGTGATGGGCTGATCGGCCGCAATAGGTGAGAGCTGAAGGGATGTACCGTCCACCAGGTTCAAGGTCAAGTTGCTGATAGTGCCGGCTACCCGCCCAGGGAAAATAGGCTCCCCTGCAGCATCGAGATTATCGTAGATGAACCGGTCACCTTCCAGCCAGCCGACAGCCGTCAAAAGCTCTGGGCCGAGGTAATACTTGCCGTCCTGAAAAAAGCCGGTGAACGAGTGGGCGCGCTCGATGTTTTCAACGCAATACCGTTCACCTGGCTTCATGCCTGTCGTTTGATCGATCATGGTGCGAGCTCCGTGAGGTTTATACGTAGTCAGGGCCCAATGTGCCAGGAGCCGCGCCTGGAACAAGGATCACCTTGCGGCAGTTGTCCTCTTTCTGGTCAAACAGCTTGTAGCCCATGGCTGCTTCCTCCAATGCAAGGCGGTGGGTGACAATGAGCTCGGGCTGCAGCCGGCCTGCTTCTATATGCTCAAGCAGCTCGGGCAGATATTTTTGCACATGGGTTTGCCCCATCCTGAAGGTCAACCCCTTGTCGAAGGCATCACCGAACATGAACGCGTGAATGAAGCCCGCGTACACCCCGGGCACGCTGACGATGCCACCACGACGCACAGCGGCAATGCTCTGGCGCAGGGCCTTGCCGCTACTGCCTTCGAGTTTCAAGGCCGTCATCACGGTTTCTGTAGTGCTGCCTTTGGCTTCAAACCCCACGGCGTCGATGACCGCGTCCACGCCACGCATTCCGGGCGTCTGGCGAATGATGCTATCGGCCGGGTCGTCATCATTCTGGAAGTTGATCGGGATGACACCGTAGGCGTCCTGGGCGTAGGCCAGGCGATAGTCATTGTCGTCGACCATGAACACGGTGTGCGCGCCAAGCATTCGCGCGCAGGCGGCACTCAGCAGCCCTACCGGCCCTGCGCCATAGATCGCCACCGATGAACCTTGGCCGATCTGCGCGTTCATGACCGCTTGCCAGGCGGTAGGCAGAATATCGGAAAGAAACAGGACCTTGTCATCTGCAAGGGTCGTAGGCACTTTGAATGGCCCGACGTTGCCTTTGGGCACCCTGACATAGTCGGCTTGGCCTCCTGGGATCCCGCCATACAAGTGGCTGTATCCAAACAGCGCTGCGCCGGGTGGGATGGCCTTTTTATTGATGATCGATCCGCGGCCGGTATTGGTCGTTTCGCAGGCGGCGAATAGATCGTGCTGGCAGAAGAAGCAACTTCCGCAAGCGATCACAAATGGAATCACTACGCGGTCGCCAACTTGCAGGTTCGTTACGCCTCTGCCGACGTCCTCCACGATGCCCATGAATTCGTGGCCGAAAATGTCGCCGTGTTCCGTTTCCGGGATCTTGCCTCGATAGAGGTGAAGGTCTGATCCGCAGATTGCAGTAGCGGTCACCCTCAGGATGATGTCGTCTGGGTCCTGGAGAACAGGGTCAGGGACAGTGTCGACCCTGACATCGTTGGCGCCGTGATAAGTCAGTGCTCTCATGGTCTTGCTCCTGCATTACAGAAATTGGGGTGTATGCAGGGGAAGGCAGTAGGGCGAGTAAAGTTCAGACCAACCGGTTCAGTGGTGGCCTAATGTATGCCCGGCGGGCGCGGCAACCCTACTCAATGCTGATTCCTGGCATGAATGTTTACCGCTGGAGACACGCAAGCCGAAGGTGTTGTAGAACAAGGTCACCGGTATCAGGCGTGCGAAACCTGCCTAGACGACCTGATCTGCTTCCGGCACGGCACGCGCAAGATCCTCAGCATCTGGCCAAGCATGCAAGAGAATGACAGGCACCGATTTGGCGGCGGGCACTTTGCTCCGCTTGGCATGGTGCCATAGGGGCACTAGGGCGTTGGCCTCTGGGTAGTAAGCGGCGGCGCAGCCCACCGGTATGTCGTAGGCGATGATCTGGAAAGGGCCTGCCTCGCGGCGTACAGTCGGTTCAACAGCTGTACGCAAGCGAACCCACCCCCCCGGTACGAAGCCCAGGCGAACGATATCGTTGCGGTTGAGGAACACCACTTTGCGCGTGCCCTTTACGCCCCTGAAACGATCGTCGTAACCGTATACCGTGGTGTTGAACTGGTCATTGCTGCGGAGCGTCATCAGTTGCAGGACATCACGGCCGGCTTCACCTGTCAGTAAGTCGTCATCTTCGTCCAGCGTGGCTGGCGTAATGAATTGAGCCTTCCCAGAGGGCGTGGCCCACTGGCGACGAGATGCGCCGAGCGGGCGGTGAAACCCGCCGGGCTCCCACATCCGCGTCTCGAAGTCATGGAAAATACTTGGATAAACCTTGCTGATGGCTTCACGAACCAGGGCATAGTCGTGCTTCCAGTGCGCCCAGGGAATGGCGATTCTGTCGCCCAGCGTCGCAAGGGCCAACTCTGCGATAATCGCCAATTCCGACCGCAGCTGTTCTCCCGCGGGCTCGGCGTGGCCGCGCCAGGCGCGGATGCAGCCGGTGCTGTCTTCAGTGGTATAGGTCTGTTCAACGCCAAGCTGCCGGTCGATTTCGATTCTACCCAGGCAGGGCAGCAGCCAGGTGTGTTCACCCGGGACCAAGTGGGTGCGATTGAGCTTGGTCGCGATCTGCACACTAAGGCTAAGCTGCGCCCACGCGGGTTCCATCCGGCTGGTATCGGGCACGGCACGCAGAAAGTTACCGCCAAGCCCGATGAACCCCTTCACACTGCCATCGAGAACGCCCTCGCAGGTATCGACCGTTGCCCGGCCCTTGTGCTCAGGGATCTTGAAGCCGAACAGCGACTCGATCTTGTCTGAGGGTACTTTCGCAGGGTCTTCGGTGATGCCTACCGTGCGTTGGCCCTGAACGTTCGAATGCCCTCTGACCGGGCAGATACCGGCCCCTGGTTTACCGATATTCCCGCGCAGCAAGAGCAGATTGACCAGCATTTGCACGTTAGCTACCCCGTGCCGATGCTGGGTCATGCCCATGCCATAGACGATCATCACTTTCTCGCTGCGTGCATAAACGGTGGCCGTGGCCTCCATCGCGCTTCGGCTCAGGCCGGACCGTTGCTCCAGTTCAGTCCATGGGTATCGTCGCACCCGCTCCATGAAGTGAGCGAGGCCTTCTGTATGCTGCGCGAGAAAATCGTGATCGAGTACGGACGGTTGGCCGTTGCTTTTGGCCCTTTCCTCCATTTCCAGAAGTGCCTTGGCCACCCCCATGACGGCAGCGGTGTCACCGCCGATGGCCACTTGGTGGTACTGAGTGCTGATGACTGTGGATTGCGGACCGAGCATCTCAGTGGGGGACTGGGGGTTTACAAAGCGCTCCAGCCCACGTTCCCGGATCGGGTTGAAGGTGATGATCGGGACGTTGCGCTTGCGCACCTCCTGAAGCGGGTGAAGCATGCGCGGGCTGTTGCTGCCTACGTTTTGCCCGAAGAACAGAATGCAATCGGTATGCTCGAAATCGGCCAGTGTGACCGTGCCAACCGGGACCCCGATGCTTTCCTGCAGGCCAACCGAGGTGCTTTCGTGGCACATGTTGGAACTGTCAGGAAGATTGTTCGTGCCATACGCACGGGCGAACAACTGGTAGATGAACGATGTTTCCAGCGAAGCGCGCCCTGATGCATAAAAAACGACTTCGTCGGGGCTGAGTGCGCGCAACTGCGCGCCGATGGCTTTATAGGCTTGCTCCCAGGTCACGACCTGGTAGCGATCAGTGTGCTTGTCGTAACGCATTGGGTGGGTTAACCGGCCATGCTGCTCCAGGTCGAAGTCCGACCAGCCGCGCAACTCGGTCAAGGAGTGGGCCCTGAAGAAATCGGGCGAGGTGCGTCGTGACGTCAACTCCCATGCCGTGGCCTTGGCACCATTTTCGCAGAATTCCAGGGCGTGAGGGTCGCCTGGCTTGGCCCAGGCACAGCTCACGCAGGCGAAACCCTGGGCTTGTTCAGCTTGAGCAGGGCGGTTGTGCCTTTGATCAGTGCCTGCTCGCGCCAAAGGATATTCAGCACGGAGTGGGCGGACCCCCAGCCGCCCGCTGCAGAGGTATAAGGCCGAAAATGTGATGTGCCATGGATCATCTTCATGTCGACCTCGGTTTGCCATTTAGTGTGTCTAAACGCTACGAGTATTAAGGAGCCTCTAAGTTCGAAGCGATTCAAGGGGCGGCTGGGAACCCCGCGCACGCTGCAACGCGGGGAAGCTGAGGGTGGGCGCTCACGCGCCCCTGATGCCCAGGCCCTCGCGCCCTGGCACCGACAAGTTGGCTTCTTGCGGCAATGCGGTGACCTTGATCGCCCGCACCGGTACCGCGAATTTGGCGCCCACTTTGGAAAAGCGCTCGAGCAGGTGGAAGTTAATCGCCTGCTGGATGTCCATGTACAGGTTGTAGCCCGGGTCCTGGACGATGTACACGCACTCGAACTCCAACGCTTCCTTGCCAAAACCACGCAAATGAGCACGGTCGAAGCGCACCTGCGATTGCGCCTTGATAGCCTCCTCAACGATGCCAGGGGCTTTTTTCACGGCCTCCGTGGGCGAGTCGTAGGACAGGCCAAACTCGAACACAATGCGGCGTTCCTGCAGGCGTTTGTAGTTCTGGATCGTGCTGCTGATCATGCTGGCGTTGGCCATGACGATCTGCTCGCCACCCAGGCTGCGGATGCGTGTGGTTTTCAAGCCCACATGTTCAACGGTGCCCGCCAACGGGCCAATGACGATGAAGTCGCCTACCTCGAAGGGTTTGTCCACGGCGATTGACAGGGAGGCGAACAGGTCGCCGAGGATATTCTGCACGGCCAGCGCCACGGCGATGCCGCCGACGCCAAGGCTGGCGACGAACGCAGTGATGTTGACGCCCAGGTTGGACAGCATCGCCAGTACCACCACCGACCACAGCAGCACCCGCGCCCCCCACGCCGACAGGGTGGCCAGTGCGCTGGCCTGGGTAAGACCGTCGGTGCGTTGACCGGCGAAGTAGCGATCCAGCCCCAGGCCGATGGCGCGGTTGGCCCACAGCCCGATTTGCAGGGCGGCGACCACGAACCACAGGCTGCTGACCCGCGTCAGCCAGCGTTCGGGCAGGTCGAGCATGCTCAGGCCTACCAGCAAGGACGCGAGCAGTAGCAGGAAATTGCTGGTGCCGGCCATCACCTTGGCCAGCACATGGCTGAGCACGCCGTCGTGTTCGGCCCAGCGCCGGATGCGGTGCAGCAGGAAGCTGATGGCGGCGCGGGCGACCAGGAAGGTCGCGATGGCCACCACCAGGGCCAGCAGCCAATTGAGTATGGAAATGCCGAACAAGGTAGTCTCGGTGAACAGGGCTATCAGGCGGTCATTCATGAGCAGTGGGTCTCCTGGGTGACTGGATTGATATGACGGTCTTTTCATGGGATGCCCTGACGGCGCCATAGGTCGATCGGATTTCAAAAACCGCACGGCGGCATGCTCAGTGATAGGTATGGGCCCCAGCGCGCCGAGGGTAGCTGCGATGGAACAACAAGTGCACCTGGCGACTCCATTACAGCAACGGCGAGCCTTGGAGTGCCATGATGATCCACGTGGGATGCGCGGGCTGGAGCTTGCCGCGCCAGTACGCCGCGGCGTTCTCGCAGCCGGGTAGCCACCTGCAGCGCTATGCCGCGCGGCTGGGTGCCGTCGAGATCAACAGCTCGTTCTACCGGCCGCACCTGCCGGCGACCTATGCCCGTTGGGCTTGCGCTGTACCGGCGGATTTCCGCTTTGCGGTGAAGCTACCCAAGCACATCACCCACGAGTTGCAACTGGAACGCTTTGAAGCAGCGCTTGATGCGTTTCTTGGGCAATGCCAACACCTGGGTGACCGCCTTGGCTGCCTGCTCGTACAATTACCGCCATCGCTGGCCCATGATGATGGCCGCGACCGGCGTTTCTTTGAACGCCTGCGCCAGCGCCATACCGGGCCGGTGGCGGTCGAACCCAGGCACGCCAGTTGGCAAGCAGCGCAGTCGATGCTGGTCGACTTGCATATCGCTCAAGTGGCGGCGAGCCCTTCGCGTTTTGGCACCGACGCACAACCCGCGGGCTGGCCAGGCTTGGTCTACTGGCGCCTGCACGGCGAACCGCGCATCTACCGCAGCGAGTATTCCCAACAATACCTGCTACAGCTGGCTGAACGGCTGCGGCGCAGCCACGCTGCCGGTGTGGCAACATGGTGCGTCTTCGACAACACGGCTTCGGGTGCTGCGCTTGGAAATGCGCTGGCGCTCGAAGGGTGTCTGAGTTAGGGCATTCTGCGGTCGTCGCAATCATCTTGCCTATTGCGTATTTTTTGGCTTCAGCTAACTTGTACAAAAACCTGTACATGAATGAGGTGTTGTACATGTATTGCGAGTGGCCTCTGACACTTTACTTTGACGGGGCCTGCCCATTGTGTGCAAGGGAGGTCGCATTTCTGCGCAGGCGTTGCACGGCAGCAAAGCTCATCCTGGTCGATATCGACAGCGATGAGTTCGATCCCACACCGCTGGGCCTGACGATTGAGGAACTACGGTCCTGTTTGCACGCAAGGTTCGCGAACGGGCAGTGGGTCACCGGCTTGGACGCGACCCTGTGGGCCTGGCGTGCTGCTGGTTTGGGTCTTTGGGCAGCACCCTTGGCGTGGCGCCCGTTGCGTCCAGTGCTTTCGGTTTTTTACAAATTGTTCTGTCGCTTGAGGCCAAGTCTGGCCTGGTTACCCCATCCCGATGGCGGGCAACGTTGCAAAGGTGAGGCCTCCAAATGTCACATTCGCTAGCCGAAAACTACCGTGAAATCCTTGTTGGCGTGGGTGAAAACCCGCAGCGCGAAGGGCTCCTGGATACGCCTCAGCGTGCTGCCAAAGCGATGCAATACCTATGCAATGGCTATACCCAGAGCTTGGGTGAAATCGTCAACGGGGCGCTGTTCGAAAGCCAGAATGACGAGATGGTTGTCGTTCGCGACATTGAACTGTACTCGTTATGCGAGCACCACATGTTGCCGTTTATTGGGAAGGCTCATGTCGCGTATTTGCCAACAGGGCGAGTACTAGGGCTTTCCAAAGTAGCGCGCTTGGTGGACATGTTTGCCCGCCGTTTGCAGATTCAGGAAAACCTGACCAGGCAGATTGCCTGTGCCATGCAGGAAGTGACCGATGCGGCAGGGGTTGGGGTGGTTATCGAAGCCAAGCACATGTGCATGATGATGCGTGGTGTGGAAAAGCAGAACTCGGTGATGATTTCCTCGGTCATGCTAGGCGAATTCAGAGACTCCCCGACGACGCGGCATGAATTCCTCACGCTGATTGGCCGACACAGCTGAACTTTCGTTTTGAGCCGTGGAGGAGGGCGCACCCATGGGTACAGTGTTCGATACGTTATCTCCGAGCCGCTTTACAATCTTGGGCTACGGTGGCTTGCTGCCATTTCTGGGCCTGGCACTGCTGGTTTTTTTTGGCGGTGAGTATCGAGACAACCTGGCTGAAGCGTTGGTTGGCTATGGGGCCGTGATACTGAGTTTTGTCGGAGCCCTGCATTGGGGCTTCGCGATGACGTTGCCGGCCTTGCCTGCTATTGAGCGACAACAGCGGCTTGTGTGGAGTGTCATGCCAGCCCTGATCGGCTGGGTTGCCATGTTGTTACCGGTGTCATGGGGCTGTTGGGTACTGGCTTTAGGATTTACCGTGCACCTTTGGCAAGACCGTAAACTGGCCAACTTCATGCCCGGCTGGTATATGCCTATGCGGGTACGTTTGACGGTCGTGGCGAGCTTGTGTCTGGTATTGAGTGCCATCGTCATGGCGTTCGGAAACTGAAGTCACAGAAGAAACAAATAGCAAAATTTTCCCCCTTGCAACATTTTCGCGCTGGATAAAATCTGATGGTGTGACGCCGGGCCCCTCTGACGGTAAGTAGCCGCCATGTCGGAGTCATAGTTGTTAAACTACGACTAAATAGGAGGGGCTCATGTCCGCCCTTAATACGTATCTCTCCCAAGACGTGCTTGGCACTGATCTCTGGCTGTGGCTTTCATTCTTCGCTGTCGTGTTGACGCTGCTGGCGCTTGACCTAGGGGTTCTCCATCGTGGGAATCGAGAAATCGGTGTCAAGGAAAGCCTGCTCCTGTCAGCTGGCTACATCAGCATGGGCCTGCTGTTCGCTGTCTGGGTGTATTTCCAGAAAGGCAGCGACGCAAGCATGGACTATGTGACTGGCTTTCTGATCGAGAAGTCGTTGTCCATGGACAACGTGTTCGTTATTGCCCTCATTTTCAGTTTTCTTGCCATTCCCAGAGAATTTCAGCACAGAGTGCTGTTCTGGGGGATCATGGGTGTCATTGTATTGAGGGCCATCATGATAGGCCTGGGCGCCGCGCTGATTACGCAGTTCAGTTGGATTCTCTACTGCTTCGGCGCCTTCCTGGTATTCACGGGTGTGAAAATGCTGTTCGCTCGCGTGGACCATGAGCCCGACCTGGAAAACAATCGCTTCGTCAAGTACCTACGCAGTCATCTACGTGTGACTAACGAGTTGCACGGTCAGCACTTCCTTGTTCGTGTACCTGATGCCTCCGGCAGGCGGGTATTATGGGTGACGCCGCTGTTTCTCGCGTTGATTCTGATTGAGTGCGCCGACTTGGTGTTCGCTGTTGACAGTGTGCCAGCGATCTTTGCCATCACGCAGGACCCCTTCATTGTCTATACGTCGAACATTTTCGCAATACTCGGTTTGCGCGCACTGTATTTTGCATTGGCTGCGATGATAAGCCGCTTCGCCTATCTCAAATACGCCTTGGCGCTGGTACTGGTTTTCATAGGCGCGAAAATATTCCTGCACGACATTGTTGGCAAGGTGCCTGCCGAAATTTCTTTAAGCGTTACAATTGGCCTGCTGATTGGCGGCGTGTTGCTGTCACTCTGGAAAACCAGAACGCCGGTCAAGGTTTAAAGGCTTGCATCGCGCTCGGCAGGGCGGGTGAGGTGGGCTGGTCGATGCTGCTTGCTGCCATGATCCTGTTCGTTCAGATATTCAGCGACCTCGTGTTTCAGCCAACTCGAGAACACTTGCTGCTTTGTTTCCGAACGCTCACGGTTGGGCAATACCAGCCAATAGGGGTAGGGATAGGGCGCGATCACGGGGGAGAGTTGAACCAACTCCCCTCGTTGCATGGCGTCGTGCACAAGGCTGCGGCGCTCCAGGGCGATCCCCTGGCCCAAACGTACGGCTTGGAGTACCAAGTTGGAGTCGTTGCTGCACAGGCCGATGCGCGGCACTTCCCTATCCAGCCCAGCGGCTTGACACCAAGGTTGCCAAGATTCCATGTTGAAAATTATGTTGCTGCCGATGATCTCTTCAGGGGTCTGAGGGTGCACCCCACCGTTGAAGTGCGGGGCGGCAACCACCAGCGTCTCGTCATGAAAGAGCAAGTGCTGCTCCACCCCTCCCAGTCGCCCTTGCCCATGCGGATCCCGACGTCGACAGATTCCCGCGCCAGGTTAGATAGCGCGAGACTGGCCTGCAGCCGGACGCTGATATGCGGCTGTAATTGCTGGAAACGTGGCAAGCGGGGCAACAACCAGCTGAAACCGAACGAAGGGAGAACGGCGACCACCAGTTCCGTTGATTTCGGTTGTGTCTTGATCAGCCGCGTGGCTTCGGCGATTGCGCCCAAGGATTCGCGAATCTGCAAGGCATACAGTCTTCCGTCCTCACTCACTCGCAGGCCCCGCCCCTCACGGACGAACAGGGTGACGCCGATCATGTGTTCCAACACCTTGATTTGCTGGCTGATGGCTGAGTGGGTGACGTGCAGTTCCTTGGCGGCTGCGGTTACGCTGCCCAGCCTCGCAACCGACTCGAAGCAGCGTAGGCAGGTGATCGGGGGAAGATTCGACATGTAAGCGACTCTTACACATAGCGGAAAAAAAAACTGATTTATAAGTGGCAAGGCTCTCATTAATGTAAGGGACGGTAAAGTCTTCGGCTGGAAAGCCGGCCGGCGCCATAGATGATGTGCCGCAGCTCATTCGTTCACATGGCCGCTGCCTCGGCTGCTCAAACGTCGGATAACGGTATTAGCGGTCACCATCAATCAAGGAGACTATCGATGAAACTCATTGGGATGCTGGATTCACCTTACGTTCGCCGGGTAGCTATTTCCCTGGACCTTCTGGGTATTGAGTTTGAACATGACCCACTGTCGGTGTTTAGCACGTTCGAAGCGTTTTCCAGGGTCAATCCGGTGGTCAAAGCGCCGACTCTGCTGCTCGATGACGGCTGCGTACTGATGGACTCGACGCTGATCATCGATTATTTCGAGAGCCTCAGCACACCCCAGAGCAAGTTATTGCCAAGCCAACCGCAGGCGTTGGCCAGCGCTCTGAGTAGAGTGGGGCTGGCGTTGGCGGCATGCGAGAAGACGGTGCAGATCGTCTATGAACATAAGCTTCGACCGGCGGAAAAGGTTCATCAGCCCTGGGTTGAACGCGTCACCCGTCAGCTGCTGGCGGCGTGCACTGAGTTGGATAAGCAGTGGGCGGCGCAGGCGTCGCACGGCCTGCGCCCGGACCAGGCCGGGGTCACCAGTGCAGTGGCCTGGTCGTTCATGCAGTCGATGCTGCCCGACGTAGTCAAGGCGAGCGATTTCCCGGCCCTCAATGCCCATGCGGCCCGCCTGGAGCAGACAGATCTGTTCAAGCGTTATCCGATTGCCTGAGCCAGGGCGGAACGGGCCGGGCTCAACCGCGCCAATCGCCCCTCCCCAAAATGCCGGAGCATGCAGAGCACCGCATTTCCAGGGGGAACCGTACAAGGCCCGCCAGGGCCTTTTGGCTCCAGCGCTGAAGTCCAGTTCATGGACGATTCTGCTGCCCGTTCATGCTGCCTCCCGATGGCCTGATCGGTAACGGGTGCAGCCGTTTTAACGTGGCCAACCGGTTCGATTCTGACAATGGTCAAATTCAACGCTGGTGGCGGTTTTCTGACCTGCATCAAGCGCCAGCGCGGTTGGGCGGGGAACATCGCCTGTATCCCCCCAGTGGCGCAAGCTCGGAGGTTCATCATGGGTCAATACCGAAAACTGCTGGTGCTGCTCACCGAGGTCGATACGCATTCAGCGGCGTTGCGCAGGGCGTTGGCCCTGGCGCACCTCAGTGGCGCCAGCGTGCATGTGCTGGGTCTGTTCGAGCCGACCGAGGAGCACCTGTTGCGCGAGGAGCGCCTTAGCGAGGCCGACATCAAGCGCCAATACGAACACTATCGAGTCAAGCTGCAGAGCCTGGTCGCGCATCATCGTGGCAGTGGCATCACGCTGACGGTCGATAGCCTGAACGCCGACGATATCCGTAGCATGGCCATTGACTACATAAGCGAACTGCAGCCCGACATGGTGCTCAAGGACAGCGAGAATACCTCGGCCCTGGCGCGGCTGTTCGGCACGCCGCTGGACTGTGCCTTGATGCGCAGCTTGAAGGTCATCACCCACTTCGTGCCGTTGAACGCCGTTACGCTGCCGCGACGGATTCTGGTTTGCGTGGATACCACGTTCAGCCAGGTGCCTGCGGTACAGGAACCCTTCAACCGTGGGCTCATCCGCGCCGCCCAGGCATTGGCGGTGCAGTGCGACGCGTCGTTGCACCTGTTGTCCGCCTACCACCTGGCCGGGGTGTTTGCCGCGGACATGAATGTTACCCAAGCCTGGCTCGAAGAGATGCGTGGAGCGCAGCAGGAACCCTTCGAGGCCTTGGCCGACGCTGAGGGCGTCGCGCCGGAGTGCAGGCATTTCATGGAAGGCGGCCCGGTGCAGGTCATCCGTGAACAGGTGGTTGCGCTGGCTATCGATGCGCTGGTGATGGGGGTCGTGCAGCCCAAAGGGCTGGCAAAGCTGTTGGGCGATACCACCGAGCGGATTGTCAGCCACCCACCCTGCAGCGTGCTTGCGGTCCACCCCGATGTCGCCGAGCAGTGGGAGCCTTGAACCATGCAACTCACCTTTCTTGGCGGCACGGGGACCGTGACCGGTAGCAAATTCCTGCTGACCTGCGACAACTCACGGGTACTTATCGACTGCGGGCTGTTCCAGGGTTTCAAGCAACTGCGCCTGCGCAACTGGGAGCCGCTGTCGCCGGCCCTGCGTGCCCTCGACGCAGTGGTGCTGACCCATGCCCATCTCGACCATAGTGGCTATCTCCCGGTACTGGTGCGAGAGGGCTACCGCGGGCCGATCTACGCCACCCCGGCTACCTGTGCCCTGGCGCAGATCCTGTTGCTGGACAGTGCGCGCCTGCAGGAAGAGCAAGCCGAGCATGCCAATCGCCATGGCTACTCCAAGCACACGCCAGCGCGACCGCTCTATACCGAGCAGGACGCCAGGCAGGCCCTGGCCCTGTTGCAGCCCGTGGAGCTGCATCATCCAGTGCCGATCGCCAATGGCATGGAGCTGTTGATGCGCACCGCCGGGCATATCCTCGGCGCAGCGACGGTGCAGATCAGTGCCGAAGGCCAGACCGTGCTGTTCTCGGGGGATCTGGGGCGCCCTCAGGACCCGATCATGCGTGCGCCTGAGCTGGTCAGGACCGCCGACGTGCTGCTGATAGAGTCGACGTACGGTGATCGCCAGCACCCAAACGAATCGACTGCACAGTATCTGGCCACGGTCATCAATGAAACATTGCTGCGCCATGGCATCACCCTGGTACCATCGTTTGCCGTTGGCCGCGCCCAGCTGCTGATGTATTACCTGTACACGCTCAAGCGCGACCGGCTGATTCCGGATATCCCCGTCTACCTGAACAGCCCGATGGCCACCGACGCCACCGCCCTCTACCAGCAGTACCGCAGCGAACACCGGCTGACTGCAGCCGAGTGCGCCGGCATGTGCCAAGGCACGCATATCGTGCGCACGGTGGATGAGTCCAGGCACTTGGACCAGCTACGCGAACCCGCGGTGATCATTGCCGCCAGCGGTATGGCCACCGGTGGCCGGGTGCTGCACCACCTGAAGGCACTGGCCCCCAATCCACGCAACAGCATCCTGTTCTCGGGCTTTCAGGCTGGAGGCACGCGGGGGGCCGATATCGTCGCCGGTGCCCACAGCGTGCGACTGCACGGCGAAGATGTGCCGATAAGGGCCCAGGTGCACGCCATGGAGAACCTCTCCGCGCACGCCGACGCCGACGAAATCATGGAGTGGTTGCGCGGTTTTACCCGGCCGCCGCGGCAGACCTATGTCATTCATGGCGAGCCGCACGCTGCCGACACTTTGCGGCGGCGCATCCACCTCGAACTCGGCTGGCAGGTCTTCGTGCCGGAGTATCAGGAAACCGTCGCCATCGACCCGGTGCGCTAGCCGGGTGCGGGAGGTGAGTCCTTTCTGGAGCGCAACGGGGTGCTGCGCCTGGCCCTGTTCGACACGCCGCTGCAGGAAGTGAGCGGCCTGAAGGCGCTGCCCCCCGCGGATGAGCAGCGTTGCCTCGCGCAGTTCGACCTGGTGCCCGATAAGGGGCGCGCTGTCACGCCTTGAAACCCCGGGCGTACCGATCCACATGCCGGGCCCCCCGCCACTCGGCCTGGGCGGCGACGGCGATGTCGAAGCCGTGCTGTTTGATGAGGCGCCTTTTTTGAAGGGCCGTTGATGGGGTAACTCCCGTAGTTGAGCCGCCGCACCTTGAGCCGTGAGGGTACGGCGGCCCAGGGTCAGATCAGGGAGAGCCGGTGAATGACCTGACTGGGATCATCCGGGTCAGCGGCAGTGGTGAACCCCGCCGCCTTGGCCAGGTCGCGCATCGCATGGTTGGCGGCCGCGTCGACCGAATACATCGCCCGCAAGCCCTTGGCCCGGGCATGATCAATCAGGTGCTTGAGCAGCAGGCGCCCCAGGCCTTGGTGCTGCCAGCAGTCCATGACGGTAACGGCACATTCGCATTCGTCCTTGCCACTAGCGGTGGCGTAGCGGGAAATGCCCACCTCCTGCAATTCACCATCCACATGGGCGAGGGCGACGTAGGCCGCCTGGCGATCCTGGTCGACCTTCATGAGCTGGTCGAGCATGGCTTCACCGGGTTCCCTGACCTGGCACAGGAAGCGCAAATGCCTTGATTCAGGGGATAGCCGTTCAATGAAGGCTTTTTCGCGTTCACGGTCCTGGGGCTGCAAGGGCCTGATCAGCACGTGAACGCCGTTGTCCAGGGCTTCGATCCAGTATTCCCCCGAAGGCTTGGGGAACATAGGGGTTATGTGCATACGGGAAGTCTCGGCGGGCGTCATGGCAATGTCCTCTGGGTCTAGTGAACAAGGAAGTACAGTGTCGGCAGCAAGGCTTGCGCTGACTTGACACTTGTCAATTGCTTCACTTGGGCAATGATGCAAAGGCACAAGCCCGACCTCATCGAACATGGCCAACACCTGCCTGAAGTTGCGCACTGACCTCCAGGTGCCTGACCCAGCCTACTTGGGCTTCCAGTACTTCTGCATTTCCAGGAACAGGAAAGACGCGGTCCAGGTGATCAGCACCAGGCCCGTCAGAGCCTGCAGGCCGGTGAGGTACTTCAGGTGGCCGGTTGGCGCGATGTCACCGAAACCTATGGTGGTATAGGTGGTGAAGGAGAAATACACGCAGTCGAGGAAACTCCCGTCGAAATTGCCGCTGAGCGTGCCCCAGCCTGGGGCGTGGGCCATCAGGTAATAGGCCAGGGCAAAGCACCACACTTCCACAGCGTGGGCCAGCAGTGCGCCGAATACACCTGCCACGATGCGAAAGCGGCTCCAGAGTTTGAGCCGAGGGAGCCAGTCATTGAGGCGCAGGAGGCATTCGTAATGAATGATCACCACCAGGATCACCACCAGCATGTTGATCAGTGTCACACCGAGCATGGCAGGCACCTTGGCCAGGAAGTACTACGGCACCCAGCTTGTTCAGGCGTACCGCATCGGCTCTGGTAGCGGATAGGCGAGGGGGCAAGTGCCATGAGTCTTTGTTTCTACCCTTGTGTCTTCGGGCGCGATTGATAAAGGTCAAACCCGGTGCACAGCTGCTGGCGGTTGACAAACGGGCGGCCCAGGCTCAAACCGAGCTGCAGCAACTACGCCAGCAAGCCCGGCGCAAGTAGCCCCCATGCGCTGTCGATTGCAGCGCCGTCGCGCGCACGCTTATTCAGATCAAGCGCCGGCGGTGAGGTTAGCCGAATGCTGCCAGCAGGGGTCAATCGCGCCCGGCGAATCCCAACTCAATTAAAAATTGACTGGCGACTCAAGAAATAGTGGCCTTTGTCGATAATTGCTTATTCAGCGCACGTGGAGCGAAAAAATTGTTCAACCGCAAACTCAAGAAAACGCTGCAGGAGCAGAGTGCGGAGCTCCATCTGCTACGTCAGCAGGTCGAGCAAATGGACAGAGGGATGCTTTCCATAAGACTTGATGCTCAGTTTCGGATCTGTGCAGTCAATCGTTTTTTCTTAGAAACCTTGGGGTATTCAGGCGATCACCTGCATGGCCGTCCGCTTTCGGAGATTGTTCCGCCTTACGTCAAAAATCTTCCTTGCTTCCACGCGTTCAATCAAGCTGTGGCCCGGTTCGAGCCCGTCAGTGACGAGTACCGCTACCTGCGGGCTGACGGTACTCTTGCATGGTTGAAAATCTACTGGCTTCCCATTCGAAACCAGGACGGGAGCTTGGCTCATGTTCAGGGCTACGGCAGTGAGATCACTCGTACCGTTGAGGAGTCCAAGGAGAACCAGGCTTTGATTGAAGCGCTGGTGAGGTCAACGGCTATCATTGAGTTTAGATTGGATGGCACCGTGATCACGGCGAACAAACAGTTCCTGGATGCCATGGGCTACTCACTGGGCCAGATCGTAGGCAAACATCATCGCTTGTTCTGTTCGGCACAAGAAGCGGGATCCGATGAGTACGTCAATTTCTGGAAGACGCTTAACCGTGGGGAATATGTGGCGAATCGGTTCAAGCGAGTGGACGGGCGTGGGAACGATATTTGGTTAGAGGCCACCTATAACCCGGTGCATGACACTGAAGGTAACTTAGCCAAAGTCGTGAAATTTGCGAGTGTCGTCACCGACCAGGTAGCTCGAGAACAAGAGGTTAAAGATGCCGCTGGCGTTGCATTTGATGTGTCGCAACGAACGGACTCTAGTGCCGAACACGGCGCTGTCGTGGTAACCCGAACGGTAGATACCATGCGGAGTATCGCTGAGCAAATGAAGCTAGCAACCGACAGCATCGAGGCGCTTGGCAAGCAATCTGCATTGATCAGTTCAATCGTTCAGACCATTGGTGGCATTGCGTCGCAGACCAACCTTCTTGCCTTGAATGCGGCGATTGAAGCAGCACGTGCCGGAGAACAGGGGCGGGGCTTCGCTGTGGTTGCTGATGAAGTCCGAAAACTCGCAGGCCATACGAGCTTAGCGACCGAAGAGATTATGAACGTTGTTCAGCAAAACCAGGCGCTCGCTACTGAAGCCGTCGCCGAGATGTTCAGCAGTCGGGCGAAAGCCGAATAGCTGCAAATCCATTACACGTTGAACGGTAGCTATGGAATAAAGCCGCAGCCAGGGTAATCTTGCGCTGTCAGCGCCTCGTTCGTTGGGGCACAGCCACGTTCTGAAGGGGTCAATACGGGAGGGCTGAGCCTAATGCCATTC
>NZ_JBICMS010000049.1:0-2295 GCF_043106615.1 Pseudomonas sp. CJQ_9
CGGGCGTGCCCGCGAAGGGCTGCAAAGCAGCCCCAGTTACGCAGGCATTAACCCAAAGGTGCCCTTGTTTACAACGACCCCATCAATTCAGCGCTGGCTTGTCGCCGTTGATCGGGATGCGCTTGGCCTTGGCTTCTTCAGGCACGATGCGCAGCAGGTCGATGCTGAGCAGACCATTGGCCAGGCCGGCAGCCTTGACTTCAATGTGGTCGGCCAAGCGGAACGACAGCTTGAAGGCGCGCTGCGCGATACCCTGGTGCAGGTAGGTCACTTCAGCATCACCATTGTCACGCTTGCCACCGGTGACGGTCAGGACGCCCTTTTCGACCTGCAGGTCGAGGTCCTGCTCCTGGAAACCGGCTGCGGCAACCACGATACGGTATTGGTCATCGCCATGCTTTTCCACGTTGTAGGGCGGGTAGCTGCTACCAGCCTCATTACGGGCCGCGGATTCGAACAGGTCATTGAAGCGGTCGAAGCCAACGGAATGACGGAACAGTGGAGCAAGAGAGAAAGCGGTAGTCATGGTCATAAACTCCTGAGTATCAGCAAGTAAGTCATTGCGCGACCCGAATTCGGCATCGCGTACTCAATAGATAGGGCCAAGACAACGGCTTTCAAGGGGGGAAATTGAAAAATCTGCAGAGGTGAACAGACCGATGGCCGATCAGGCAACACAGACCTCGGCCACCGCATCACAGCCCAGCAACCGGCTGATGCGCGCACAGTCATCCTCGCGGCGCAACTCGGCAAACAGCAGCACCGCCTCCGGGTAGCTACGGGTCAGCATGGCCAGCCACTGCTTCAGTCGGCCGGGCGCATAACGCGGTGACAGCTTGGCCTGGGCCTGGCGCCAGAACTCGCGCAGCAGCGGCTGCAGGTCCTGCCAGCCCAGCGGCTGGTAATCACGCCCATCCCGCGCCGCGGCTATCTGCAGGCCAAGGTCAGGGCGCGAAACCAGCCCACGGCCAAGCATGATGTGCTCAGCACCACTGACCTCACGGCAACGCCGCCAGTCGTCCACGGTCCAAATCTCGCCATTGGCAAACACGGGCACCTTGACCACGTCCTGCACCCGCGCCACCCACTCCCAATGGGCGGGTGGCTTGTAGCCCTCGACCTTGGTCCGCGCATGCACCACGAGGTGCGCCGAGCCGCCATCAGCCAGCGCCATGGCACAATCCAGCGCGCCGGCCGGGCTATCGAAGCCCAGGCGCATCTTCGCGGTTACCGGGATATGCGCAGGCACCGCGCGGCGCACGGCATGCACGATGGCATGGAGCAACTCCGGCTCCTTGAGCAGCACGGCGCCACCGCGGGACTTGTTCACTGTCTTGGCCGGGCAGCCAAAGTTCAGGTCGATGACCGGCGCGCCCAGTTCACAGGCCAGTGCGGCGTTTTCCGCCAGGCATAGCGGGTCCGACCCCAGCAATTGCACGCGCATGGGCACCCCGGCAGCCGTCAGCGCCCCCTGGCGCAGCTCGGGCGCCAGCTTGTGGAACGACGCCGGCGGCAACAGGCGGTCGCACACCCGAATGAACTCGGTGACGCACCAATCTATACCGCCCACACGGGTCAGCACGTCGCGCAGGATGTTGTCGACCAGCCCCTCCATGGGGGCCAGAGCAATTTGCATGTTGGGGTCTCGGCGGAAAAAGGCGGCAGTCTAACAAAAAAACCCGGCGTTTCAGGCACCGATCAGCGCCGGCCCATAACCGTCGAGAAATTCTGCCGGCATGCGCCTGGGCTTGCCGCTGGAAAGCTCGATGCAGGCGAAGGTGGTCTGCGCCCGCAGCAGGGTCACACCGTCACGCGGGCGTTGGAGTTGGAAACGCCGGGTCATGCGCAGGCGCTGATCCCAGTCGATGATCCAGGTGGCCAGTTGCAATTCGTCGTCTTCGTAGGCGGCCGCCAGGTAATCGATTTCGTGGCGCACTACAGCCATTGCACGGTCCAGCCGGCGATACGCGGCAAGGTCCAGGCCCAGGCGCTGGGAGTGACGCCAGGCACAGCGCTCCAGCCAGGTGACGTAGACGGCATTGTTGGCGTGGCCGAGGCCATCGATGTCCTCGCTGCCGACGCGCAGGTCGAGGACGAAGGGTGTTGGCAGGTCCCAACTCATGTTCGCTTCCTTGGCGCAAAAGCCGATTTAGCAGCGCCGAGCGGGTCAATGTCCAGCGACATCGCCATGCTCCAGGGCCAAAGCACCCTGCGCAGCCTGCAGAATGCGTTCGCCAGGCAAAAGCCATGGCCCTATTCCAGAGCAGGTATGACAGGGAAAACGGGGGAAGGGAA
>NZ_JBICMS010000004.1:0-381 GCF_043106615.1 Pseudomonas sp. CJQ_9
AATCTTTTTGACTATCAGTCCGTACTCACAAGCACCCACACGAATTGCTTGATTCGATTTGTTAAAGAGCGGTTGGTTAAGAGCGTTTCGTCTCAACCGAGGCGCGCATTCTACGCTTTCCTCAGGATCTGTCAAGCGTTTACTTTGAAGATTTTCGAGAAACTCGTTTAACTTCAGACACTTGACTCGCTTCGATCTCTCGTAGCGGGAGGTGAATAATACAGTATTCAAAAACACTGTCAACCACCTTTTACCACCACTGGCGGGCTCGTGAGCCAACCAGGAGAAGCGACAGCTTCTACTTAAAGACAAAACCCCTACCTGCCTGCGCAGATAGGGGTTTTGCGAAATGAATCTTGACGATGACCTACTCTCACATGG
>NZ_JBICMS010000050.1:0-4602 GCF_043106615.1 Pseudomonas sp. CJQ_9
CGGTGCAGCGTTCGAGAACCTGCAACTGGGTGGCGACGCTTCGGTAAAAGTCACCGACACCATCGATGAAGTGGTCGCCAAACTGACCGCTACCCCATCGGTGGCCGAAGGCGGCGAGATTACCTACACCATCACGCTGACCAACAAAGATGGTCTGCCGATCAACAACCACGCGGAGCTGTACTTCAAGCTGACCGACGGCACCAACATTGTCGTGGCGGCCAACAGCACCACCGGTTCGGCCACGGTTATCGCGCCGGACAACGTCTACGTCGGCACCAACGCGCCAGTGGTCAACGCCATTGATTCGGTCAGCGGCCAGGATGCGTGGAAGTTCGAGCAACTGACCCTGGACAAGGCCGAGGTTCAAACTCAGGTTACTGACGAGCCGTCTGGCCAAGGCAACTTGGTCAAGGTCAGCATCGCTGCCGATCAGCTGTCTGTGAATGAGGCTACTGCGCCGACCTTCACCGTTACCCTGAACCAGGCGCTCGACAAGCCATTCACCGTGACTTTGAGCACCGGTGCCACCCTGACCTTCGCGGCCGGTGAAACCACCAAGTCCTATGCCGCTCCGGCGCAGGGCGATGACGTGTTCAAGGACGAGGGCAAGATCACCGTCAGCATCACCAAGGCGGAAGTGGTCGGCGAGCAGCTGGAAAATCTGCAGATCGGCCAGCCTGCTACTGTGGCGGTCACCGATACGCAGAGCCCGGTTACTGCCCAGCTCACTGTGGATAACACCACTGTGGCCGAAGGCGGCAAGATCACCTACACCGTGACTCTGGTCAGCGCAGATCCGAGCCTGCCAGTAACCAACCACAAGGGTCTGACCTTCACGCTGACAGACGGGACCACTGTGACCGTTAAAGCAGGCGAGGCCACCGGTTCGGTTACCGTCACCGCTCCAGACAACGTCTACGTCAACGATCCGGTGACCATTACCCAAGGCCTGACCAAGGTTGAAGGCGCTGGCGCTGATCAGTTCGAACAACTGAATCTGGGCAAAGATACCGTCAGCACAGTAGTCACCGATGAGCCAGGCACTCCGGGTAACCCGGGCGGCAACAACGAAGGTGACTTGGTCAAAGTCAGCATCGTGGCCGATCAAGTTTCGGTCAACGAAGCAACCGAACCAACCTTCACCGTCACCCTGAATAAGGCTTTGGATAAGCCGTTCACCGTAACCCTGAGCACCGGTGCGACCCTGACCTTCGCGGCCGGCGAGACCACCAAGTCCTACGCCGCTCCGGCGCAGGGCGATGACGTGTTCAAAGACGAGGGCAAGATCACCGTCAGCATCACCAAGGCGGAAGTGGTCGGCGAGCAGCTGGAAAACCTGCAGATCGGTCAGCCTGCGTCCGTAGCTGTGACCGATACGCAGAGCCCGGTTACTGCAGAACTGTCGGTAGACAACACTACCGTCGCTGAAGGCGGCAAGATCACCTACACCGTGACTCTGGTAAGCGCTGATCCAAGCTTGCCAGTAACCAACCACAAAGGTCTGACCTTCACGCTGACAGACGGGACCACTGTGACCGTTAAAGCAGGCGAGGCCACCGGTTCGGTTACCGTCACCGCGCCAGACAACGTCTACGTCAACGATCCAGTCACTATCACCCAAGGTCTGACCAAGGTCGAAGGCGCTGGCGCCGATCAGTTCGAACAACTGAACCTGGGCAAAGATACTGTCAGCACCTCCGTGACTGACGAGCCGGGTACTCCGGGTAACCCAGGCGGCAACAACGAAGGTGACTTGGTCAAGGTCACCATCGCTGCCGATCAGCTGTCCGTGAATGAAGCCACTGAGCCGACCTTCACCGTCACCCTGAACAAGGCTTTGGATAAGCCGTTCACCGTGACCCTGAGCACCGGTGCCACCCTGACCTTTGCGGCCGGCGAGACCACCAAGTCCTACGCCGCACCGGCGCAGGGCGATGACGTGTTCAAGGACGAAGGCAAGATCACCGTCAGCATCACCAAGGCGGAAGTGGTTGGCGAGCAGTTGGAAAACCTGCAAATCGGCGAGCCTGCTACCGTTGCGGTCACCGATACTCAGAGCCCGGTTACTGCCCAGCTCACTGTGGATAACACCACAGTGGCCGAAGGCGGCCAGATCACTTACACCGTGACCTTGGTCAGTGCTGATCCAAGCCTGCCAGTGACCAACCACAAGGGTCTGACCTTCACCCTGACTGACGGCACCACTGTGACTGTCAAGGCAGGCGAGGCTACCGGCTCGGTTACCGTCACTGCGCCAGACAACGTCTACGTCAACGATCCGGTGACCATTACCCAAGGCCTGACCAAAGTCGAAGGCGCCGGCGCCGATCAGTTCGAACAACTGAACCTGGGCAAAGATACTGTCAGCACAGTAGTTACCGATGAGCCGGGTACTCCGGGTAACCCAGGTGGCAATAACGAAGGCGACTTGGTCAAGGTCACCATCGCTGCGGATCAGCTGTCCGTGAATGAGGCGACTGAGCCAACCTTCACCGTTACCTTGAACAAGGCGCTCGACAAGCCGTTCACCGTGACCCTGAGCACCGGTGCCACCCTGACCTTCGCGGCAGGCGAGACCACGAAGTCCTACGCCGCTCCGGCGCAGGGCGATGACGTGTTCAAGGATGAAGGCAAGATCACTGTCAGCATCACCAAGGCCGAAGTGGTCGGTGAGCAACTGGAAAATCTGCAGATCGGCCAGCCTGCGTCCGTAGCTGTGACCGATACGCAGAGCCCAGTGACTGCTCAGCTCACTGTGGATAACACCACTGTGGCCGAAGGCGGCAAGATCACCTACACCGTGACCCTGGTCAGCGCTGATCCAAGCCTGCCAGTGACCAACCACAAGGGTCTGACCTTCACCCTGACCGATGGCACCATCGTCACGGTCAAAGCCGGTGAATCGGTCGGCACCACCACTGTCACTGCGCCAGACAACGTCTATGTCAACGATCCGGTGACCATTACCCAAGGCCTGACCAAGGTCGAAGGTGCTGGCGCTGATCAGTTCGAGCAACTGAATCTGGGCAAAGATACTGTCAGCACAGTAGTCACCGATGAGCCTGGCACTCCGGGTAACCCAGGCGGCAACAACGAAGGCGACTTGGTCAAGGTCACCATCGCTGCCGATCAAGTGTCTGTGAATGAGGCTACTGAGCCGACCTTCACCGTTACTTTGAACAAGGCGCTCGACAAGCCGTTCACCGTAACCCTGAGCACCGGTGCCACCCTGACCTTCGCAGCGGGCGAGACCACCAAGTCCTACGCCGCTCCGGCGCAGGGCGATGACGTGTTCAAGGACGAAGGCAAGATCACCGTCAGCATCACCAAAGCGGAAGTGGTCGGTGAGCAGCTGGAAAACCTGCAGATCGGCCAGCCCGCAACCGTGGCGGTCACCGATACGCAGAGCCCGGTTACTGCTGAACTGTCGGTAGACAACACTACCGTCGCTGAAGGCGGCAAGATCACCTACACCGTGACTCTGGTCAGCGCTGACCCAAGCTTGCCAGTGACCAACCACAAGGGCCTGACCTTCACGCTGACTGACGGGACCACTGTGACCGTTAAAGCAGGCGAGGCCACTGGTTCGGTTACCGTCACTGCGCCAGATAACGTTTATGTAAACGACCCAGTGACCATCACTCAAGGTCTGACCAAGGTCGAAGGTGCTGGCGCCGATCAGTTCGAGCAACTGAATCTGGGCAAAGATACTGTCAGCACAGTAGTCACCGATGAGCCTGGCACTCCAGGCAATCCAGGTGGCAATAACGAAGGCGATCTGGTCAAGGTCACCATCGTGGCCGATCAAGTTTCGGTCAACGAAGCCACTGAGCCGACCTTCACCGTCACCCTGAACAAGGCTTTGGACAAGCCGTTCACCGTAACCCTGAGCACCGGTGCGACCCTGACCTTCGCGGCAGGCGAGACCACTAAGTCCTATGCCGCTCCGGCGCAGGGCGATGACGTGTTCAAGGATGAAGGCAAGATCACTGTCAGCATCACCAGGGCAGAAGTGGTCGGCGAGCAGCTGGAAAACCTGCAGATCGGTCAGCCTGCAACTGTGGCGGTCACCGATACTCAGAGCCCGGTTACTGCCCAGCTCACTGTGGATAACACCACAGTGGCCGAAGGCGGCCAGATCACTTACACCGTGACCTTGGTCAGTGCTGATCCAAGCCTGCCAGTGACCAACCACAAGGGCCTGACCTTCACCCTGACTGACGGCACCACCGTGACCGTCAAGGCAGGCGAGGCCACCGGTTCGGTTACCGTCACTGCGCCAGATAACGTTTATGTAAACGACCCAGTGACCATCACTCAAGGTCTGACCAAGGTCGAAGGTGCTGGCGCCGATCAGTTCGAGCAACTGAATCTGGGCAAAGATACCGTCAGCACCTCCGTGACTGACGAGCCTGGCACTCCAGGCAATCCAGGTGGCAATAACGAAGGTGACTTGGTCAAAGTCACCATCGTGGCCGACCAGGTCTCGGTCAACGAAGCCACAGAGCCTACCTTCACCGTCACCCTGAACAAGGCGCTCGACAAGCCGTTCACCGTGACCCTGAGCACTGGTGCCACCCTGACCTTCGCAGCGGGCGA
>NZ_JBICMS010000051.1:0-1421 GCF_043106615.1 Pseudomonas sp. CJQ_9
CGGTGCAGCGTTCGAGAACCTGCAACTGGGTGGCGACGCTTCGGTAAAAGTCACCGACACCATCGATGAAGTGGTCGCCAAACTGACCGCTACCCCATCGGTGGCCGAAGGCGGCGAGATTACCTACACCATCACGCTGACCAACAAAGATGGTCTGCCGATCAACAACCACGCGGAGCTGTACTTCAAGCTGACCGACGGCACCAACATTGTCGTGGCGGCCAACAGCACGACCGGTTCGGCCACGGTTATCGCGCCGGACAACGTCTACGTCGGCACTAACGCGCCAGTGGTCAACGCCATTGATTCGGTCAGCGGCCAGGATGCGTGGAAGTTCGAGCAGCTGACCCTGGACAAGGCTGAGGTCAGCACCCAGGTCACCGACGAGCCTGGCACCCCGGGCAACGAAGGCGACATCGTCAAGGTCACCATCACAGCCGACCAGACCTCGGTCGCCGAAAACGTCAAACCGACGTTCACCGTGCATATCAATCAGCCTTTGGCGCACGACCTGGTCGTGACCCTGAGCAACGATGCCAAGGTCACCATCAAGGCTGGCGAAACCACTGCGGCTTACGAGCACGCGGCACAGGGCGATGACGTCTACCAAGACGCCGGCGAAATCACCTTGGGCATCAAGTCGGCAGCCGATGCTACCGGTGCAGCGTTCGAGAACCTGCAACTGGGTGGCGACGCTTCGGTAAAAGTCACCGACACCATCGATGAAGTGGTTGCCAAACTGACCGCTACCCCATCGGTGACCGAAGGTGGCGAGATTACCTACACCATCACGCTGACCAACAAAGATGGTCTGCCGATCAACAACCACGCGGAGCTGTTCTTCAAGCTGACCGACGGCACCAACATTGTCGTGGCGGCCAACAGCACCACCGGTTCGGCCACTGTTATCGCACCGGACAACGTCTACGTCGGCACCAACGCACCAGTGGTCAACGCCATTGATTCGGTCAGCGGCCAGGATGCGTGGAAGTTCGAGCAGCTGACCCTGGACAAGGCTGAGGTCAGCACCCAGGTCACCGACGAGCCTGGCACTCCGGGCAACGAAGGTGACATCGTCAAGGTCACCATCACAGCTGACCAGGCCTCGGTCGCCGAGAACGTCAAGCCGACGTTCACCGTGCATATCAATCAGCCTTTGGCTCACGACCTGGTCGTGACCCTGAGCAACGATGCCAAGGTCACCATCAAGGCTGGCGAAACCACCGCGGCTTACGAGCACGCAGCACAGGGCGATGACGTCTACCAAGACGCCGGCGAAATCACCTTGGGCATCAAGTCGGCGGCCGATGCTACCGGTGCAGCGTTCGAGAACCTGCAACTGGGTGGCGACGCTTCGGTAAAAGTCACCGACACCATCGATGAAGTGGTCGCCAAACTGACCGCTACCCCATCGGTAACCG
>NZ_JBICMS010000052.1:0-540 GCF_043106615.1 Pseudomonas sp. CJQ_9
CGTACGACTTTTCCTCAACCTGAGCCCAAAGCTTCAATCGGCGCTGCTTGGGAATTATCCTACGAGCCGCGTGGAAGCTGCTCTGTTGTAGGGGAAATGCCCCAGGGCTAACGTCGTAGGGTCGCCATTCATGGTGATCGGGTGTGAGAACCCGAACGATGTTGAACGGACTTCCAGTCATGGCAGCCTACGTGGGCAGGCTTCGGCCTGGCCGGGTTCAATGTCCTCGGTTTCTCACCCCGCGTACGGCTGCCACCCCTTGTCCGTGAGAAAGACGAGTTGGTGGTCCAATTAACGACATTGGATTCCAACCATGACCAAGCACGACCTTGATTCTACCCATCCGAGCTACAGCAGCACTGTCGGTAAAGAAACCTGCATGGAGCTTTTCCGCGTACAGGCCAACATCCCCTTCAATCATGCTTTCTCCGAACTCTCCGTCATGCTCGGCTGTATCAATCACCTGACAACCGAAGCCGAGATGGAAAATGATCGGCTGGCAGGTAGTGCAGCAAGAATTCTCAGTGGCTTTGCCAAAGC
>NZ_JBICMS010000053.1:0-68753 GCF_043106615.1 Pseudomonas sp. CJQ_9
CTCATTTACTGTCAAGCGTTTATTTTGAAGTTTTTTGCGAGAAACTCGTTTAGCTTCAAACACTTGACTCAACACAGTGGCTGGCAGTGCCTGCTACCGCGTTGGAATGGTGCGCATTATAGGGCGGCGATTTTGTAGGTCAACCTTTAATTTCAATAATTTAGGTTTTCCGCAGAATCCCGGCAGCCGAGCAACAGCGTGCTCGCCCTGCACCCTGCCCTGCACGCTAGTCAGCGCTACAAAACCTCTGCAGGGCACCTTGCCCACTACCCTGCTAATTGCGCACTATATTGCTCACCCCCCCCTTCCAAGGAATGCCGCCCTTAAATGAACACCCAGCCCCGCAGCCTGGCCGCCACCCTCTTTCCGATAGGCTTGCTGCTGATTGCCATGGCATCTATCCAGTCAGGCGCTTCCTTGGCCAAAAGCATGTTCCCCATCGTTGGCGCACAGGGCACCACCACCCTGCGGCTGATCTTCGCCAGCATCATCATGCTGCTGATACTGCGCCCCTGGCGGGTTCGCCTGACCGCCAAAACCCTGCGCAACGTCATCATCTATGGCATGGCCCTGGGCGGCATGAATTTCCTCTTTTATATGGCACTGCAAACGGTGCCCATCGGCATTGCCGTGGCCCTTGAGTTCACCGGTCCGCTAGCCGTGGCACTGCTATCGTCGCGTCGACCCACTGACTTCCTCTGGATCGCATTGGCCATTATTGGCTTGCTGCTCTTGCTGCCAGCCGGCCATGGCGGACAAGCACTTGACCCTGTGGGTGCAGCCTATGCCCTGGGCGCGGGAGTTTGTTGGGCACTGTATATCCTGTTCGGGCAACGCGCCGGGGCCGAGCACGGCATCCAGAGTGCCGCCTTGGGCGTTGTAGTAGCCGCCCTGTTCGTCGCACCTATCGGCATCGCCCATGCCGGCAGCGCATTGCTCACACCGGCGCTGATTCCCGTAGCACTGGCCGTTGCAGTGCTGTCCACCGCCTTGCCCTACAGCCTGGAAATGGTTGCCCTAACGCGCATTCCGGCGCGTACTTTCGGCACCCTCATGAGCATCGAGCCTGCATTCGGGGCGTTATCGGGCCTTGTATTCCTTGGTGAAGTGCTGACAACTACACAGTGGCTGGCGATCCTGGCGATCATTGCGGCCTCTGTGGGCACCACGCTGTCTATGCGCAAGGAAACCAGCCCACCCATCGCCGCCGATTGATATGAGAAATATTTCCATTTGAGAGCGTATTAGTGATTGTCGCGATCGGCCCCGCTGATTAAGCTGTCACAGCATCATAATTTTTATGCTATTTACTGAAGCGAACACCGACGCTGAGGACATTCAGGAAGAACCGAAGCGATAACGACAGGGTCTGACATTGGATTCGCCCTGCATATAAGGACAGGAATGAAACGTATTTTTCTCATCCTGGCCATCTTGGCTATTGCTGGATGTGCCGCCACGGCCAAGACCGAGGTCAAAAAGGGCAAAAAGGGCCTGCATATCAATTGCTCCGGCCTTTCATCCTCGTGGGACAAGTGCTACAGCAAGGCTGCAAGCGCTTGCAGCACCCGCGGTTACCGAGTGGTCGCGCGGTCTGGTGACAGCGACGAAGAAGAAGGTGACTATTTGTTCGGCATCAATCCAGCGGGCTATACCAGCCGCAGCATGATCGTCATCTGCAAATAGTAGCAAGGGCAGCGCATCGGCTGCCCTCTTCGCCGCGCTTTACAGCGGCGCTGTACGCGCTTTGAGCCAACCCAGCGCATCCCCTTTCAACAACGGGGCCAAACGCTCGCGCACGTGGGCATGATAGCCATTGAGCCACTCCAGTTCGCCCTGGGTCAGTCGTTCGGGCAGGAGGCAGCGGGTGTCGATCGGGCACAGTGTCAAGGTCTCGAATTTCAGGAAGTCACCGAAGGCGCTGGTGCCTGCTTCGCGGTTGACCACCAGATTCTCGATGCGTACCCCCCATTGCCCAGGCCTGTAAGTGCCCGGCTCGATCGAGCTGATCATACCTGCCTGCATGGCCGTATGGGGCGCCGGTGCCGCCTGGTAGGCAATCACTTGCGGCCCCTCATGCACATTGAGGAAATAGCCCACCCCGTGCCCGGTCCCATGCCCGTAGTCGACCTGATCAGCCCAGATGGGCGCGCGCGCGATGGCATCGAGCAGCGGCGACAGGATTCCGCGGGGGAACGTAGCCCGCGACAGGGCGATCATGCCTTTGAGCACGCGGGTGCAGTCTTCCTTCTGCGCGTGGCTGGGAACGCCCACCGGTACCATGCGAGTGATGTCAGTAGTGCCCCCCAGGTACTGCCCACCCGAATCGATCAGCAACAGCCCGTTGCCTTCGATGCGTGCATGCGACTGCTCGGTGGCGCGGTAGTGCGGCATCGCACCATTGGCATTGAAGGCTGCAATGGTCGAAAAGCTCAGCGACACGAAATTCGGCCGCCGTGCACGTGCAGCACTCAATTGCTCGTCCACTGTCAGCTCGGTGACGACCTCTCGGCCAAGGTTGGCTTCCAGCCAGGCGAAGAATTCGCACAACGCCGCCCCGTCTTCCTCCATGACCTGACGGATGTGGGGAAGATCAGCGTCACCTTTGCAGGCCTTGCTCAGGGTGGTGGGGTTCAGCCCCTCGACCAGCTCCACATCCGCCGGCAAGTTGGCCAACAGGCTGCAGGTGACGCGTGCCGGGTCCACCAGTAGCCGGCTGCCTGCCGCCACGGCAGCCAGCGCCTGCCCTGCTTCGCTGTAGTCGCGCACTTCGACACCGTCGCTCGCCAGTACCTGGCGCAGGTGCGCATCCACCTTGCCTTGGCCAACGAACAGCATGGCCTGCTGCTGGCTGACCAAGGTGAAGGCCAGAAACACCGGGTTGTATGAGACGTCGCTACCGCGCAGATTGAACAGCCAGGCAATGTCATCGAGGGTGGCAATGAAGTGCCAGTCGGCCCCCTTGGCCTGCATGGCCTGGCGCAACTGCGCGAGCTTTTGCGCCCGGCTCGTCGTGGCGTGCGGCTGCAAATGCTGATAGACCGGATTGCCAGGCAGCGCCGGACGCCCGTCCCACACCTCGCCTAGCAGGTCCTGGTCGGTTACCAGCCGCGCCCCGCGCGCCTTCAGGCGCTCTGCCAATTGCCGCGCCGAGGCCAATGCCATGACGGCACCATCGACTGCAACGGTGCCGTTGGGCTCGGCGTGCTCGCCCAGCCACTCCAGCGCGCCAGGCTTACCCGGCGACAGCTTCATCAGCTCAATGCCACTGCCGGCCAATTCGTGCTCGGCCTGTTCCCAGTAGCGGCTATCGACCCATAGCCCGGCAAACGCCGAGGTGACCACCAGCGTACCCACCGAGCCATGAAACCCCGACAGCCACTGGCGCCCTTGCCAATAGCCGGGCAGGTATTCGGAGAGGTGCGGGTCGGCCGAAGGCACCAGCAGGGCATCGATGTGCCTTGCGGCCATGGCTTGGCGCACCCGCACCAGGCGCTGTGGCACGCTTTGTTCAAAGGGGGTATGCACGTTCATGCGCTCTCCTGCGGCTACATCAGGGTTTATCCAATAGGCGGATAATGGAGCAGGCGCCAAAGCCCTGCAATCGCCCAGGCGTGAACCGGAACCGTCCTACACCAGGACCACCGATCCAGTATTGCTGAACTTCCGCAAGGTCATGGCTTCACACACTGTACATTCGCCACACACAGGCAGCAGACCATGCCCAGTGCCTGCCCCGCTAAAACTGCAGTCGTGCTGCTCGACACTCGGGAACATACACCCGAGCATGAGCGGGCTGTGCACCTGAAGCTCGCCGAGGGCCTGGCGCGCTTGCTGGGCTGCCCCCATGTGCAGCCCGCGCGGCTGCCTGTCGCCACCGACAACTACTATTGCATCCCGACCGAAACCCTGACCGACACCGAGCAGGCTGCCAGCCTGGGCATTGTCAGTGAGTCCGATCTATTCGGCGGCTTGGTACCCTGCCCCTACATGGCCACCAAAGCCATTTCCCACCCGCTGCCTGCGGGAGCCTGCGGCCCAGTGGGCTGGACCGATGGCTTCGCCCGCCAGGCGGGCGGCGCTTTGCTGCGCGGTTTTACGGTGTTCAGCAAAACCGATGCCCACCATGCTGCAGCCTTGCTGCTGCGCGCTGGCCCTGTGCGCATCAAGCCGGTACGGGCCAGCGCAGGCCGCGGTCAACAGGTGATCACCGCACTGGAACAGCTGACGCCTTTACTGAGCCCTATGGACGACCAGCAGTTGGCGGTATGGGGGCTGGTGCTGGAAGAAGACCTGAGCCAAGTTCAGACGTTCAGCGTTGGCCAGGTACGGGTGGCCGGCCTCATCTGCAGTTACCATGGCATCCAACAACTCACCCGTGACCATCAGGGCTGCGAAGTGTACGGGGGGTCTGACCTGATAGTAGTCCGTGGTGACTATCAGGCCCTGTTGCAACGCCCCCTTGAAGATCACCTGCGGCTGGCCGTGAACCAGGCCATGGCCTATGAGCAGGCTGCCGAACGGCATTTTCCGGGCTTTGTGGCGTCGCGGCGCAACTACGATATCGCCCGCGGCACCACTGCCTCAGGCCAGCTATGCAGCGGGGTGCTCGAACAATCCTGGCGCATGGGCGGTGCCAGCAGCGCCGAGCTGCTGGCCTTGCAGGCGTTTGCCGACGACCCGGCACTGCAGCAGGTACGTGCATCCACCCATGAAGTGTTCGGCGGCGCCGACCTGCCCGCCGATGCCACCCTTTTCTATCAAGGAAACGACAGTGAACTCGGACAACTCAGCAAATTTGCGCGGATTCGCGAGCATGGCCATTCAGAGTGAAACCGTTGAGCTGCAGGTGGAGAAGGACCGCATTGCCGGGACCTTGGTCAGCCCCGGCAGCAAGATGCCAGGTATTCTCTTCGTCCACGGCTGGGGTGGCAGCCAGCAACGTGACCTGGCTCGCGCCCGGCATATCACCGGCCTGGGCTGCGTGTGCATGACCTTCGACCTGCGCGGCCATGAAAAGACCCAAAGCCAGCGCCTGACCGTTACCCGTGAGCAGAATCTGCAAGACCTGCTGGTGGCTTACGACCGCCTGATCAGCCACCCGGCGGTCGACAGCGACGCCATCGCCATCATCGGCAGCAGCTATGGCGGCTACCTGGCCACCTTGCTGACCCGCGAACGCCCGGTGAAATGGCTGGCCCTGCGGGTACCGGCCATGTACTGGGACGAAGAATGGGACAGTCCCAAGCAAGCCCTTGATCGTCAGCGCTTGAACGCCTACCGCCAGCGCCCGCTGGGCCCGGCCGACAACCGCGCCCTGGCCGCCTGCGCCGAGTTCGTCGGTGATGTGCTGCTGGTGGAGTCCGAACACGACGACTATGTACCGCACAGCACCTTGATGAGCTACCGCTCGGCATTCGTCAGCGCCCACTCACTGACCCACCGCATGGTCGACGGCGCCGACCACGCGTTATCCAGTGAAGAAAGCCAGAAAGCCTACAGCTCGATTCTGGCGGCATGGATCAGCGAAATGGTCATCGGTGCCCGCCTGGACCGCTACCCACACTACGCACCGTGGTACGCCTGACCCTCCCCCACTTGGCAATGCAGGCCGCCATCGGCGCTGCGCGCCAGGCTGCGCAGGGTCTGGTAGGCTGCAAAATTGACACCCCGTGCCTGGTGGCGGCGCAACAACTCGAGGAAGGGTTCCTCGTTGAAATACTCGGCCGCCGCCGACCAGGCCTGGCGTGACTGCCATTGCAGGTACTGCAGCACCCGGCTGCCATCGTCGCTTGCCTGAATACTGACGCCTTGCAGGCCTTCGCAGCGCACCGCCAACACTTCGCTGCGCGCCACCAGCGCTTGAGCCAGCGCCTGCTGGCACGGGCTTGGCACTTCGTATTCGATCATCTGGGTGAACCACAGGGCTTGAGGGTTTGCCGACATCGACAGTCTCCTGGCTACGGGCGCATGCAGCGCGATGCCGAGCAGGGTAAAACCTCAAGTTAAGTCAAGGTCAAGCAGTTTGTGCACGCGCTACGCCGTTACCGCAAAGCGTCGCCGGTACTCACTCGGCGTCAACCCGGTGATGCGCTGAAAGACTTTGCGAAACGCTCCCGGATCCTGATAGCCAACCCCCCAGGCGATCTGCTCGACATTGCGCCGGGTGAACTCCAGCAACCGGCACGCGCGCCCTACGCGCACCTGTTGACAGTATTCGGTGGGGCGCAACCCGGTGGCGGCTCGAAAACGCCGCAGGAACGTGCGCGCTTCCAAGCCCGCGCAGGCCGCCATTGCAGCCAGGTCTGCATGCTGCCCATCACTGCCCTGCAGCCAATGCTGCACTTTCAGGATGGCTTCGTCGCCATGGTCCAGCCGAGGGTTGAACAACGCCCCGGGCAATGCCGCGGTGACAGGTTCGACTGCCAGATAGCGGGCAGTTTCCCGCGCTACCGTCGCCCCCAGAAAACGTTCGAGCAGCCGCACCCCCAGGTCGGTCCAGGCCATCAACCCCGCCGAGGTGACAATGTCGCCGTCGTCCAGTACCGGCTGCTGGGTCTGCACGCGCACGTTGGGGAACCGCTGCGCCAGCGCCTGCACGTAGTTCCAGTGGGTACAGGCCGGGCGACCATCCAGCAAGCCACTGGCGGCGATGAAAAACACGCCGATACACACCGACGCCAGCACCGCGCCACGCCCGTGCAACAGGCACAGGCACGACCGATGCTGTTCCAGCAAGTCGCCATGCGGGGTCGATTCCAGGCTTGGCGGGATGATCAGGACACGCACACCTGCCAGGTCGACAGCCGGGCTGCCAGGGGCCAGCTGCAAGTGACCGGCGACGTCGGCCTGCCAGCAGCTGATACGCACCTGCGGCAACGCGACAGCACCCAGTTCGGCTGCGACCCGATTGGCCACGGTAAAGAGGTCGCGCAGGCCATACAGGGCAGCCTGCTGTACACCAGGGTAAAGCAGCAAGCCGATGTCCAGCCTGGCCGTGTTGTCAGTTTTCACCCGCATAGTGTCGTTCACGCCAATCCTCAGGTCGGGCCCCACAGCCTATAACTAACGCCAACCCACGACTACTGCCACAGGAGGCAGCATGAACAAGCACGCGCTGATTATCATCGACATCCAGAACGACTACTTCCCAGGCGGCAAGAGGCCCCTCGATGGGGCTGAGGCAGCGGCCGAAAACGCGGCCCGCGTGCTGGCCGCGGCCCGCACGCGCGGCGACCTGGTGGTGCACGTGCGGCATGAGTTCACCAGCGCCGATGCGCCATTCTTTGCCCCGGGTTCGCCGGGCGCCGCCTTCTACAGCAAGGTCCAGCCGGCTGCAGGCGAGCCGGTGATACTCAAGCACAAGGTCAACGCCTTTCTCGAAACTGGCCTTGAACAAACGCTCCGAACGCATGGCATCGAAGCCGTGACCATCGTTGGCAGCATGAGCCACATGTGCATTGATGCCGCTACCCGGGCAGCCGCCGACCTGGGTTTTGAAGTGACCGTGGTGGACGATGCCTGCGCGACCCTGGCACTGGCGTTCGACGGCAACCAGGTGCCAGCGGCCCAGGTGCAAGATGCGACCATGGCAGCGCTGGCCTTCGCCTACGCCAAAGTCGTGAAGACGAGCGAATGGGTGCCCGGCCAGGCATGAAGTGCTCGGGGCGCTTTGCGCCCACCCCGCCGGCAGATCACTTGCAAACCACCACGGGGCGGCGAACTTGCGCGGCCTCAGATCACCACATTGCGCACAAACCGCACCGGCACGGCGCCATCGTTCCGGTAGGCGTACCGGCAATTGCTGGGGAATACCTGGAACTGCCCCACCTGCAGGCGATGTTCCATCCCCTCGATGATCAGGGTAAGTTGCCCTGCGCACACATAGATCTGCTCACTCCAACCCTCGGCATCGGCCTCGCTGGCATAACGCTCGCCTGGCGCCAGGGTCCACTCCCACAGCTCGACCTCGCGCCGCGCCGAACTGGTGCCCAGCAAAACGGCCCGGCTCTGCGGGTGCTCGCCCGCCCAGGCCAGCTCTTCGATACGCCCTGGATCACGCCGGTCCGGCGCCTGGATCAGCGTACTGAAGGCTACCCCCAACGCCTCGGCGATCAAATCCAGGGTGGTCAGGCTGACGTTCTTTTCCCCCGCCTCGATGGCCACCAGCATGCGCCGGCTGACACCCGAGCGTTCAGCCAGCACCGCCTGGCTCATTCCGGCGGCGTTGCGCAGGCTGCGAACATTGAGGCTGACGTGTTGCAGCACCGAAGCACGGTGCGCGGAATCTTTGTGCACTATATTGCTCACCGTTCTGTATTGCGCAGTATACTGCCCACTTTGCGGCGATTGTGCGCCGCCTGACGCCGAGTGTGCAAGACCATGATCCAGCCCAGCAGCAAGCCAACCCCTACCGTTACCTTTCGCCTGAGCAAGGCAGAAGTCGTGCTGGTGTTCATTACCATGCTGTGGGGTGGCACCTTTTTGCTCGTCCATAACGTGATGAGTGTCAGCGGCCCGATGTTCTTCGTCGGCCTGCGCTTTGCGGCAGCGGCGTTGTTCGTGGGCGTGGTGTCAGCGCGAGCGCTGCCTGGGCTGACCTTCACCGAGCTCAAGGCCGGCATGCTGATCGGTGTCACGATCATGCTCGGCTATGGTTTGCAGACCATGGGCCTGCAAACCATCAGCAGCAGCCAGTCGGCGTTCATCACTGCGCTGTATGTACCGTTCGTGCCCCTGTTGCAGTGGCTGGTACTCGGCCGCCGGCCAGGCCTGATGCCCAGCATCGGCATTTGCCTGGCGTTCGCCGGCCTGATGCTGCTGGCCGGCCCGGAAGGCGGCAGCCTGCATTTCAGTGAAGGCGAAATGGTGACCTTGGTCAGCGCTGTGGCGATCGCCGGCGAGATCATCCTGATCAGCCGCTACGCCGGACAGGTCGATGTGCGTCGGGTCACCGTTGTCCAGTTGGCGACCGCGTCAGTGTTGGCGTTTTTGATGATCGTCCCGACCCAGGAGCGCATCCCCGACTTTTCCTGGCTGCTGCTGGCAAGCGCCGTAGGCCTGGGCGCGATGAGTGCGGTAATCCAGGTGGCGATGAACTGGGCGCAGAAGTCGGTCTCGCCCACCCGGGCAACGCTTATCTATGCCGGTGAGCCGGTGTGGGCTGGTATCGTCGGGCGTATCGCCGGCGAACGGCTCCCCGGCGTGGCGCTGCTGGGCGGCCTGCTGATCGTGATCGCGGTGGTGGTCAGTGAACTCAAGGTACGGCGGCGCAGCGAAAGCGCCACAGCGGATGGCGAACAGGTATCGGGTGAGGGGCAGGCAGGCCTATGAAGCAGCCAACTGCAGCTATGCTTTGTAAAAAACTGTTATAAAAAAATCACTTGTCACAGTCTATTTGTAGGATTCTGCGACAGCTTGCGTGTTGGTGATCCCCCCCCCGGCACGTATGATCCTTGCAAACTTCTCCAGAATAGGCCGCTATGTCTTTGATAGTGCTATTGCTTCTGCCGTTCGTGGGCAGTTGCCTGGCAGCCGTGCTGCCGCACAACGCACGAAACGCCGAGTCCATCCTTGCCGGGCTCGTAGCCCTGGTCGGTACCGTCCAGGTAGCACTGCTTTACCCTCAGGTAGCCCACGGCGGGGTGATTCGCGAAGAGTTCCTGTGGCTGCCCAGCCTGGGCCTGAACCTGGTGCTGCGCATGGACGGCTTCGCCTGGCTGTTCTCGCTGCTGGTACTGGGCATCGGCACGCTGGTGTCTCTGTACGCGCGCTACTATATGTCACCCCAAGACCCGGTGCCGCGCTTCTTCGCCTTTTTCCTGGCGTTCATGGGCGCAATGCTGGGGCTGGTGATCTCCGGCAACCTGATCCAGCTGGTGTTCTTCTGGGAGCTCACCAGCCTGTTCTCTTTCCTGCTGATCGGCTACTGGCACCACCGTGCAGACGCCCGCCGCGGCGCCTACATGGCACTGATGGTAACGGGCGCAGGCGGCCTATGCCTGCTGGTGGGGGCGCTGCTGCTCGGCCATGTGGTCGGCAGTTACGACCTGGACAAGGTCCTGGCTGCCGGCGACACCATCCGCCAGCACGCGCTGTATCCGGTGCTGCTGCCCCTCATCCTGATCGGCGCTCTGAGCAAGAGCGCCCAGTTCCCCTTCCAATTCTGGCTGCCACACGCCATGGCAGCGCCAACGCCGGTATCGGCCTACCTGCACTCCGCGACCATGGTCAAGGCCGGGGTATTCCTGCTGGCCCGCCTGTGGCCAGTGCTCTCCGGCAGCGAGGAGTGGTTCTGGATCGTCGGCGGCGCCGGCGCCATCACCCTGTTGCTCGGCGCCTTCGCCGCGATGTTCCAGAATGACCTGAAGGGCCTTCTGGCCTACTCGACCATCAGCCATCTCGGCCTGATTACCCTGCTGCTCGGCCTGAACAGCCCGCTGGCCGCGGTCGCCGCGGTGTTCCACATCCTCAACCATGCCACCTTCAAAGCTTCGCTGTTCATGGCCGCCGGCATCATCGACCACGAAAGCGGCACCCGCGACATACGCCGCCTCAGTGGCCTGATCCGCCTGGTGCCCTACACCGCCACCCTGGCCATGGTGGCCAGTGCCTCGATGGCTGGCGTGCCCTTGATGAACGGCTTCCTGTCGAAGGAAATGTTCTTCGCCGAAACGGTGTTCATCAGCTCCACCGCCTGGGTCGAAGCCGCGCTGCCGGTGGTCGCCACTCTCGCCGGCACGTTCAGCGTGGCGTATGCGCTGCGCTTTACCGTCGATGTATTCTTCGGCCCGACGGCCCAAGACCTGCCGCACACCCCGCATGAACCGCCGCGCTGGATGCGTGCACCGGTGGAGTTACTGGTACTCACCTGCCTGGTCGTGGGCATTTTCCCCGCGCAGTCGGTCGGGCCGCTGCTGGCTGCCGCGGCACTGCCGGTGGTTGGCGGCACCCTGCCGGAATACAGCCTGGCGATCTGGCATGGCTGGAATGCGCCGCTGATCATGAGCCTGCTCGCCATGAGCGGCGGTATCGTTTTGTACCTCATGTTGCGCAAACAGCTGCGCCGGGGCCGCTTCCCTTCCCCGCCGGTGATCGAGCGGTTCAACGGCAAGCGCCTGTTCGAATACGGCCAGGTGCAGTTGATGCTGCTTGCCCGGCGCATCGAGCGCCTGCTCACCAGCCGGCGCTTGCAGTCGCAGCTATTCATGCTGGTGGTCGCCGCATTCTTGGCCGGCCTCACGCCCATGCTCTACAGCGGCCTGAGCTGGGGCGAGCGGCCGAAAATTCCCGGGTCAGGGGTATTCGTCGCGCTGTGGCTGATCGCAATCGCCTGCGCCATTGGCGCTGCCTACCAGGCCAAGTACCATCGCCTGGCAGCCTTGACCATGGTCAGCGTCTGCGGCCTGATGACCTGCATTACCTTCGTCTGGTTCTCCGCACCCGATCTTGCCCTGACCCAGTTGGTGGTGGAAGTCGTCACCACCGTGCTTATCCTGCTCGGCTTGCGCTGGTTGCCTCGGCGTATCGAAGGCGTCTCGCCATCGCCCGGCAGCCTGGAGCGTGCGCGCATACGTCGCTTGCGCGACCTGCTGCTGGCGGTACTGGTTGGTGGCGGTATGGCCTTGTTGTCATATGCCATGCTGACCCGGCCGACACCCAATGACATCTCCTCGTTCTACCTCAGCCGCGCACTGCCGCAGGGCGGTGGCACCAATGTGGTCAACGTCATGCTGGTCGACTTCCGCGGTTTCGACACCCTCGGTGAAATCACCGTGCTGGTGGCCGTGGCGCTGACCGTATTCGCCTTGCTGCGGCGCTTCCGCCCACCCAAGGAGAGCATGCAGTTGCCGGCCCAGCAGCGCCAACTGGCGCCTGACGTGGTCACCGACCTGATCAACCCGCGGCATGCCACCGATACCGCACTGGGCTTCATGATGGTGCCAGCGGTGCTGGTGCGCCTGCTGCTGCCCATCGCCCTGCTGGTCTCGATGTACCTGTTCATGCGCGGGCACAACCAGCCAGGGGGCGGTTTTGTCGCTGGCCTGGTAATGTCGGTGGCGTTCATCCTGCAGTACATGGTGGCGGGCACCCAATGGGTCGAGGCGCAGATGAGCCTGCGGCCGCTGCGCTGGATGGGTACCGGCCTGCTTTGCGCAACCCTCACCGGTGGCGGCGCCATGTTGCTCGGCTACCCGTTCCTGACCACCCATACCGCCCACCTGCACTTGCCCTTGCTGGGCGACGTGCACGTGGCCAGTGCGCTGTTCTTCGATGTCGGCGTGTACACCGTAGTGGTCGGTTCGACCCTGTTGATCCTCACTGCGCTGGCGCACCAGTCGGTGCGTGCCTACCGCCCGGGTAACCCGGCGAAAACCAACCAAGCAGGAGCCGCCTGATGGAAGAAGTCATTGCAGTCGCCATCGGAGTGCTGGCCGCCTCGGGCGTGTGGCTGATCCTGCGCCCGCGTACCTACCAGGTCATCATGGGCCTGTGCCTGCTGTCGTACGGCGTCAACCTGTTCATCTTCAGCATGGGCAGCCTGTTCATCGGCAAAGAGCCGATCATCAAGGACGGCGTGACCCAAGACTTGCTGCATTACACCGACCCGCTGCCGCAAGCCCTGGTGCTGACCGCCATCGTGATCAGCTTTGCCATGACCGCGCTGTTCCTGGTGGTGCTGCTGGCCTCGCGGGGCCTGACCGGGACCGACCACGTCGATGGCCGGGAGCGTGACGAATGAGCGACATGAGTCAACTGATCGTCGCGCCCATCCTGCTACCGCTGGTCACGGCGGCCATGATGCTGCTGCTGGGCGAAAAACACCGCCGCATCAAAGCCCGTCTGAACCTGCTGTCGACCCTCACCGGCCTGGCCATCGCCGTCAGCCTGCTGCTATGGGTACGTACCCAAGGCCAGGCGGAGTCGATCGGCGTGTACCTGCCGGGTAACTGGCCAGCGCCATTCGGTATCGTGCTGGTGCTGGACCACTTGTCTGCGCTGCTGCTGACCCTGACCGGGGTCATCGGCTTCAGTGCCTTGTTGTTTGCCCGCGCCCGCTGGGACGGTGCCGGGGCCAGTTTTCACGCACTGTTCCAGATCCAGCTGATGGGCCTGTACGGCGCGTTCCTGACCGCCGACCTGTTCAACCTGTTCGTGTTCTTTGAAGTGCTGCTGGCCGCTTCCTACGGCCTGTTGCTGCACGGTTCGGGACGCGCGCGAGTGCGTGCCGGCCTGCACTACATCGCCATCAACCTGTTTGCCTCGTCGCTCTTCCTGATTGGCGCAGCAATGCTGTACGGCGTGACCGGCACCCTGAACATGGCTGACCTGGCCCTGAAGATTCCGCTGGTGCCAGAAGCTGACCGTGGCCTGCTGCACGCCGGTGCAGCCATCCTGGCCATGGCCTTCCTGGTCAAGGCCGGCATCTGGCCGTTGAACTTCTGGTTGGTACCGGCCTATGCGTCGGCCAGTGCCCCCGTGGCGGCGCTGTTCGCCATCATGACCAAGGTCGGCCTGTACGCCTTGTTGCGCCTGTGGACGCTGCTGTTCTCCGGCCAGGCGGGGGCTTCGGCCCATTTCGGCGGTCAATGGCTGGTGTACGGTGGCCTGGTGACCCTGGCGGTGGCCGCAGTGTGCATTCTCGCAGCGCAGCGCCTGGAACGCATGGCAGCCCTGAGCATCCTGGTCTCGGCCGGCACCCTGCTCGGCGCGGTCGGCTTTGCGCAGCCTGCGCTGACCGGGGCGGCGCTGTTTTACCTGGTCAACTCGACCCTGGCCCTGTGCGCACTGTTCCTGCTCGCCGAACTGGTCGAACGCTCGCGCTCGGCCAACGAAGCGCCGCTGGACGAAGAAGAAGATGTAATGCCGCCCCCGCTGGAGTCGCTGCACCCACCCAAAGGGATCAACCTCGATGACGAGCAAAAGGCGGTGATCGGCCAGATCATCCCTTGGACCATGGCTTTCCTGGGCCTGAGTTTCATCGCCTGCGCCTTGCTGATCATCGGCATGCCGCCCCTCTCGGGCTTCGTCGGCAAGCTCAACCTGATCAGCGCGTTGTTCAACCCACACGGCCTGGGCGGCCCGGTCGAGCAGCCCCTGAGTGCCGCCGGCTGGGGGCTGGTAGCGTTGCTGATACTCTCGGGCATGGCTTCGCTGATCGCCTTCGGCCGGGTTGGCATTCAACGCTTCTGGAAGCCCGAAGAGCGCCCGTCGCCGGTACTGCGCCGGTTCGAATGCCTGCCGATCGTCATCTTGCTCGGCCTGTGCATCTTCCTCAGCCTCAAGGCCGAGCCATTGCTGCGCTACACCCAGGACACCGCCGCCAGCCTGCAGGCGCCAGATGCCTATATCGATGCCGTAATGGCCGCCCGGCCGATCCCTGGCCCGACTTCGCCCGGCGCCGAGGTGCTGCCATGAGCCGCATGTTCCCCGCCCCGCTCCTCTCGGTCTCGCTGTTCGGTCTGTGGCTGCTGCTTAACCTCTCGCTCAGCCCCGGTAACCTGCTGCTGGGCGCTGCCCTGGGCGTGCTGGCGCCACTGCTGATGGCTCCCTTGCGGCCGCAGCACGCACACGTCAAACGGCCGCTGGCCGTGGCCCGGCTTATCGGCCGGGTCGGCGTCGATGTCATCATGTCCAACCTGCTGGTTGCCCGCGGCGTGCTGCGGGCCGGCAAGCAGCCGCCACGCTCGGCGTTCGTGCATATACCACTGGCCCTGCGCGACCCGCACGGCCTGGCGGCACTGGCGATGATCACCACGGTGGTGCCTGGCACGATCTGGTCGGAACTGGCTCTGGACCGCAGCGTATTGCTGCTGCATGTGTTCGACCTGGACGATGAAGCGGCCTTCGTCCAGCACTTCAAGGACACGTATGAACGCCCACTGATGGAGATTTTCCAATGACAGGCCTGCTCGCCAACGCTGTCCTCGCCAGCCTGTTCATTTTCGCCCTGGCCATGGCCTTGGCGCTGTTCAGGCTATTCCGTGGCCCGTCTGCCCAGGACCGGGTCCTGGCGCTGGACTACCTGTACATTCTGGCCATGCTGACCATGCTGGTGCTGGGTATCCGTTATGCCAGTGACACCTACTTCGAAGGCGCCCTGTTGATTGCGCTGTTCGGCTTCGTGGGCTCGTTTGCCCTGGCCAAGTTCCTGCTGCGCGGTGAGGTGATCGAATGACTGAAACCCTGGTACTGCCATTCTGGCTGGAACTGATCACCGCCGCGCTGCTGATCACAGGCAGCCTGTTCGCCCTGGTCGGTGCAGTGGGCCTGGTACGCCTGAAAGACTACTTCCAACGCATGCACCCACCGGCACTGGCCTCGACCATTGGCGCCTGGTGCGTGGCACTGGCCTCGATCATCTATTTTTCGTGGTTGAAGGACGCGGCGGTGCTGCACGCCTGGCTGATTCCCGTACTGCTGTCGATCACTGTGCCGGTGACCACGCTGCTGCTCGCCCGGGCAGCGCTGTTCCGCAAGCGTGTGGCCAAAGAGCCAGTGCCTGAAGAGGTCAGCAGCGGCTGCGACAGTGGCAACTGAAGGTCTGCCGCCTCACACCTGGCTCAGGCGCTGCAACTCGCGGCGCACCATGGCGGCGTAAGGGGGCGGGCCGAGCCTGTACAGCTCTGCCGCCACCCAGTTCAACCAGGCCCCTTGCAGTGTCTCGCGCCGGGCCAGCATACGCTGCGCCTCGGCTACGGCAGCTGCGTGGTGCTGCCGATGAAACTCCGCCCGGCTGACGGGCGCCTCATCAGCTGCAGTCATTCACTGGCCTTGAACGTGGTCAGCTCGCCCTTGCGCCATTTGGCAACCTTGCCGGTTACCGCCTTGAGCAACTTGCCCAGGCCTTCCTGTATCTGCTGCTGCGCGGCGAACACCAACATTACCCCTTGGCCTTCGCGAAATACGATGCCTTCGCCTTCCGGTACGGAAACGAAGGCGTAATCACCCACGCCATAGACATTCAACTTGATTTCCCGGAAGCGCATTTCCAACTTGCCGCCTTCGCGGCTGGGCAATACGGCAGCGCGGAAATGGTCGCCAACTTTCAGTTCCAAGCGCTGTTTATCGTCGACGACCAAGGCACTTTCAGTGTCGATTTCGGCCATGTAAAGGCCTTCGGGATTCTGTTCGGTTACATAGATGAAGCGGCCCTGGAACAGTTGGGCCAATTTACCGCGCAAGTCGCCGAGGGCGAACAACGCATGGGTATCAAGTGTGCTGACTGCCAATGAAGTAATCCTCAACCGGTTACAACCCGCCCTCACCCAAGCTCGGGGAGGCACGGCCATGTCTTATCGATAGGCGAAAAGAGTAATAAAGCGATATACGAAATGTCTGTGCCCGCCGACGATGCGGCGCGCAGGAAACTTTACTCTGGTTTGCCAGATTCGCCTTCAACCGAAGGCGTTTGGCCCATTCCCGGCACGGGAAACGTGATGCCTGAGATCACTCGCCAGAAAACACGACCAGGGCGTGAGCCTGCAAGAAGGTAGGCCCTGGTGCGCATTACTGTAGGACAAATATGCCCGAAAACACTGAAACCCGTCGAGAGGCAAACAACATTTTCAGGCGGCGAGCCCTCTTTTCATTTGTTGCTGCCAGGCAGCCTGGCACTCCAACGCTTCCTCGCGCGTGGCAAAAGCGGTACCGCGCCGCTCACCGTTGACCAGCACCACCCAGCAGACACGCTTGCCCAGTGCCTGCATTGTGGCGGGCACACCTGAACCGATCATCACGGCCACATCGACTCGGCTATGCATGATTCCCTCCGGGATTTAAGTAGCACCCTAACGATATAGCCATGATACGCCTGCGCCCAAGGATGAAACAGCGCCGCCCGGTACAGCTGTGTTACGCCTGCAGCAACAAAAAACGGGGCGACAACAAACGCAAAAAGCCCCAGGGATCGCTCCGTGGGGCTTGGCACCGTGCGCGGGCTTAGACCTGGCGCTGGTGGCGGTCGAGCTGCTCGTGGCGCTCTTGGGCTTCGATGCAGTACTTGGTGGTCGGGCTGATCAGCAGACGCTTCAGGCCGATGGGCTCACCGCTGTCGTCGCACCAGCCGAAGCTTTCGTCGGCAATACGGTCCAGGGCCATTTCCAGCTGAGGCAGCAGGCGCTGGTCGCGGTCGATGGCGTTTACCAGCCAGCTGCGCTCTTCTTCGACCGAAGCCACGTCGGCTGGGTCCGACGGCGTGTCCAGGCCTTCGATGGTGGTGCGGCTGAGCTCGATGCGTTCATGGGTTTCGACTTTCATCGCCTGCAGCAGCTCAGTGAAGAAGGCGAGCTGGTCGGCGTTCATGTAGTCATCGGCCGACATGGCCAGCAACTGTTCCTTGGTCATCGATTTCTCTATGAAAAAATGTGCATTTGGGCGATTCAGGTGCCGCCGACGCCTCGGCATCGGCAACGGAATTCTTCAAGCGCCAATCGGCACTCTTTTACAGGGGGCGGCAGTCTAAGGCGCCACGTCGCGTGGAGCAACTGCAAAAGGCTGCGAATTTGCTTTCCGGCACCAGAATCCGCTGGTCGGTGTCGAGCTGGCAGCTGGGGCCAGCGCCCAGATGGGTTGCGCGCCGAGCGGATCGGAGCCGCCCAGGCGCGAACAGTTGGTCACACACTTCAATCAACGGTCGTTGAACTGTGCCTCACGCTTGGCAATGAAAGCGGCCATGCCTTCTTTCTGGTCTTCGGTGGCGAATGCCGCATGGAACACACGGCGTTCAAACCGAACACCCTCGCTGAGGGTGACTTCAAACGCGCGGTTAACGCTTTCCTTCACCATCATGCTCACCGGAATCGACTTGCTGGCGATGGTCGCCGCAACTTTCAGTGCCTCCTCCACCAGCTCGGCCTGCGGCACGATCCGCGCCACCAGCCCGGCCCGCTCCGCCTCTTCAGCGCCCATCAGGCGACCGGTCAGGCACAGCTCCATCGCCTTGGCCTTGCCGACCGCCCGGGTCAGGCGCTGGGTACCGCCCATGCCCGGCAGTACGCCAAGGTTGATTTCCGGTTGGCCAAATTTGGCATTGTCGGCGGCGAGGATGAAATCGCACATCATCGCCAGCTCACAGCCGCCGCCCAAGGCAAAGCCGGACACCGCAGCAATGATCGGTTTGCGGCGGTTGGCGATACGGTCGGCATCGCTGAACAGGTCATCGACGTAGATCTGCGGGTATTGCAGCTCGGCCATTTCCTTGATGTCGGCACCCGCGGCGAACGCCTTCGCCGAGCCGGTCAGCACCACACAGCCGATATTCGCATCGCGCTCCAGCTGGTCGAGGGCCTGGTTGATTTCGCCGACGATCTGCGCGTTCAGCGCGTTCAGCGCCTGCGGGCGGTTGAGGGTGATCAGGCCGACCTTGCCGTGGATATCCAACAGGATGGTTTCGAATGCCATGCAATCTGCTCCTTCAAAGGTTGCGCGCAATGACCATGCGCTGAATGTCGCTGGTGCCTTCGTAAATCTGGCAAACCCGAACGTCGCGGTAAATCCGCTCCAGCGGGAAGTCGCTCAGATAGCCATAACCGCCCAGGGTCTGCAAGGCGTGCGAACAGACCTTTTCGGCCATTTCCGAGGCGAACAGCTTGGCCATCGATGCTTCCACCAGGGCTGGGCGCCCGGCATCGCGTAGCGCAGCGGCGTGCAACACCATCTGCCGGGCCACCGCGATCTGGGTCGCCATATCAGCCAGGCGGAACGCCACCGCCTGATGTTCGACCAACGCCTTGCCGAAGCTTTGCCGCTCGTTGGCGTAGTCACGCGCCACTTCAAACGCCGCCCGGGCCATGCCCACCGCCTGGGAAGCAATGCCGATACGGCCACCCTCAAGGTTGGCCAGGGCGATCTTGTAGCCCTCACCCTCCGCACCCAGCCTGTTGGCCACCGGCACCCGCACATTGTCGAAGACGATCTGGCAGGTGTCGGAAGCGTGCTGGCCGAGTTTGTCCTCTACCCGTGCCACCTGGTAGCCGGGTGAATCGGTGGGCACGATGAAGGCGCTGATGCCGCGCTTGCCGGCATCCGGGTCGGTTACAGCAAACACGATCACTACCCCGGCGTTCTGGCCGGAAGTGATGAATTGCTTGCTGCCATTGAGCACGTAATGGTCGCCATCCAGACGGGCGCGGGTCTTCAGGCTGCTGGCGTCAGAACCCGCCTGCGGTTCGGTCAGGGCAAAGGCACCGAGCATCGCGCCGCTGGCCAGCGGCGTCAGGAACTGCGCTTTCTGTTGCTCGCTGCCAAAGTGCAGGATCGGCACGCAGCCCACCGAGTTGTGTACGCTCATGATGGTCGAGCATGCGCCATCACCTGCAGCAATCTCCTCCAGGGCCATGGCATAGGCCACGTAGCCGGTGTCGCTGCCACCCCAGGCTTCCGGCACCAGCATGCCGAACAGGCCCAGCGCGGCCATTTCGTCGATCGCCTCCCTGGGGAAGCGGTGCGCCTTGTCCCACTGTTCTGCAAACGGCTTGAGGCGCTCCTGGGCGAAAGCACGGACCGCGTCGCAAATCTGTTGTTGCTCGTCAGTTACCAGCATGGTTCACCTCAGTACAGGCATTCGACCGCCATGGCCGTGGCTTCGCCACCACCGATGCAGATGGCCGCTATACCCCGGCGCAGGTTGTTCTGGCGCAGGGCCGACAGCAAGGTCACCAGGATGCGTGCCCCGGATGCCCCGATCGGGTGGCCGAGGGCACAGGCGCCACCGTGGATGTTGACCTTGTCATGGGGCAGGTCGAGGTGTTTCATGGCAGCCAGGGTGACCACGGCAAAGGCTTCGTTGATCTCGAACAGGTCGACCTCGGCCAGTTTCCAGCCCGTGCGCACAAGCAGCTTGTCGATAGCGCCGATGGGCGCAGTGGGGAACAAGGCCGGGGTATCGGCGAAGGCCGAATGGCCGTGAATCACCGCCAAAGGCTTGAGCCCCTGCTTTTCGGCTTGGGAGCGGCGCATCAGCACCAGTGCCGCAGCCCCATCGGAGATCGAGCTGGCGTTGGCCGCGGTCACCGTACCGCCTTCACGGAAGGCCGGTTTGAGCTGTGCAATCTTGTCCAGCCGCGCCTTTGGCGGCTGTTCGTCGTCCTTGATGATCCGCGTTTGCTTACCCTCGGTGACCTCCACCGGAATGATCTCGGCGGCAAAACGGCCACTCTTGGTCGCGTCCTGGGCGCGGGTCAGCGAGGCAATGGCAAACTGGTCCTGGGCCTCACGGCTGAAGCCGTTGGCCTGGGCACAGTCTTCGGCAAAGGTGCCCATCAGGCGGCCTTTGTCGTAAGCATCTTCCAGGCCGTCCATGAACATGTGGTCCATGATCTTGCCGTGGCCCATGCGGTAACCACCGCGGGCCTTGTCCAGCAGGTAGGGGGCGTTGGTCATGCTTTCCATACCACCGGCCACCACCACCTCGGCGGTGCCGGCCAGCAGCAGGTCATGGGCCATGATCGCGGCCTGCATGCCCGAACCGCACATCTTGTTCAGGGTGGTGCAGGTGGTGTGCTTGTCCAACCCGGCACCCAGCGCCGCCTGACGCGCCGGGGCCTGGCCCTGGCCGGCCGGCAGGACGCAGCCGAACAGCACCTGCTCGACACTGGCGGCATCGATGCCGGCGCGCTCGACTGCACCGCGGATGGCGGCACTGCCCAGTTGCGGCGCGGTCAGGCTCTTGAGGTCGCCTTGCAGGCCGCCCATGGGCGTGCGCACGGCGCTGACGATCACAATCGGGTCATTGCTGAGGGTCATGGTCATCCTCCTTATTTGGCAGCCATGCGCAACGCACCGTCGAGGCGGATCACCTCACCGTTGAGCATGCTGTTCTCGATGATGTGCCGCGCCAGCGCGGCATACTCCTGCGGGCGGCCCAGGCGTGGCGGGAACGGCACCCCAGCGGCGAGGGAAGCGCGTACGTCTTCGCTCATGCCGGCCATCATCGGTGTTTCGAAGATGCCCGGGGCGATCGTCATCACACGGATACCGAAGCGGGCCAGTTCGCGGGCTGCCGGCAAGGTCAGGCTGGCAATGGCGCCCTTGGACGCGGCATAGGCCGCTTGGCCGATCTGGCCATCATACGCCGCGATGGAGGCGGTGTTGATGATCACGCCACGCTCGCCATCCTCGCCGGCAACGCCTTCAGCCATGGCGGCGGCAGCCAGGCGCAGCAGGTTGAAGCTGCCGACCAGGTTGACGTTGATCACCTTGGCGAAGCTGGCCAGGCCATGCGGTCCCTGTTTGCCCAGCACCTTCTCGGCGCCCACGATACCGGCGCAGTTGATCAGCCCGTGGAGGCTACCGAAGGCACTTACGGTTGCATCGACTGCTGCCTGAGCAGCCTGCTCGTCGCTGATGTCAGCCACCGCGAAACGGGCATGCTCGCCCAGTTCACGCGCCTTGGCCTCAACGGCCTGGGCATTGAGGTCAACCAGCATGACCTTGGCACCCGCTTCCACCAGCATCTGCGCAGTGGCAGCGCCCAGCCCGGATGCCGCGCCGCTGACGATGAAGTGTTTGTTCGCTATTTGCATGGTCGGTTTTCCTTTCAGGCGCTGGCAGGGGTGGCCTGCTGCGCTTGTTGTTTGGCGACTTCCTGGTTGCGCAGGATGAAGCGTTGCAGCTTGCCGCTCGGGGTCTTGGGCAGGTCGCTGACGAATTCGATTTCGCGGGGGTAGGCGTGCGCGTACAGGCGCTGACGCACATGCTGACGCAATGCCTCTTCAAGTTCGGGGGTGCCGTGATAGCCGCTGGCCAACACCACGAACGCCTTGATCAACTCGGTGCGCTCCGGATCCGGCTTGCCGATCACCGCAGCCTCGATCACTGCCGGGTGTTCGATCAACGCGCTTTCCACGTCGAAAGGGCCAACACGGTAACCAGAGGTGGTGATCACATCGTCACTACGCCCGACGAAGCTGATGCTGCCGTTGCGGTTCAACTCGACGGTATCGCCGCTCAGGTAGTACTTGCCGACGAAGGCCTTGGTCGGCAAACCCTGGTAGCCAGCGAACCAGCATAGCGGCGACCGCTCGCGGTCGACCGCGAGAATGCCCGGCTCGCCGGCCGGCAGCTCGCGCCCCTGCTCGTCCAGCACCACGATCCGATGGCCTGGAATGGCGAAGCCGGCCGAACCCGGATGCACCGGGTGCTGCAGGCCATGATGGTTGCACAGCACCATGCCCAGTTCCGTCTGCCCGTAGTGGTCGTGGATGGTCACCCCCAATTCGTCGGCAAACCAGCGAATCACTTCCGGGTTCAGCGGCTCACCGGCACTGCTGACAACACGCAGGCGGCCCTTGATCGGCGCCGCGAAGGCATTGCCGGCCGCGATCAGCAAACGGTAAGCGGTGGGCGACCCGGCCAGGTTGGTGATGCCCAGCGTTTCGATCACCCGCACACAGCTTTCGACACTGAACGGGCCATCGTAGAAGGTAGTGGCATGGCCCATCGCCAACGGCCCGGTGACGGCGTAGTACAGGCCATAGGCCCAGCCGGGGTCGGCCAGGTTCCAGAAGTTGTCATCGCGGCGCAGGTCGATGGCATCGCGCATGTAGCCCTGGAAGGCGACGATGGCGCGCAACGGTACTTCCAGCGGCTTGGCCGGGCCGGTGGTACCGGACGTGAACATCAGCAGGAACGGGTCGTTGCCCGAGCGCATCACAGGCTCGCATTCAGGCGCGGCGCCGGCCAGGCACTGGTGGAAATCCAGCTCGCCAGTGCGGGCGTTCACCGTGATGAGCGTCGGGCAGGCGTGCACATCGTCCAGCTTGCCCCGGTTGACGCTATCAGTGACCACGACACGGGCGCGAGACTGTTCGAGACGGTGCTCGATGGCCTTGGGCCCGAAGGCGGTAAACAAGGGCTGGTAAACCGCCCCGAGGCGCCAGGTGGCCAGGATGCTGACCAGCAACTCGGGGGTGCGTGGCAACAGCCCCGCCACCCTGTCGCCCGCCTGCACGCCTTGCGCCTTGAGCACATTGGCGAACCGGGCGGCCAGCATGTGCAATTGCTCGAAGCTGTAGCGGGCAGTGTGGCCATCGCGATCAACATGCAGCAGTGCCACCTTGCCACCGCCTACGTGGCGGTCACAGCACTCGACACACGCGTTAAGGGTTTCGAGGTTGCCGTGCAGTGCCCCAGCTACGGTGTTGCCAAGCTCGAACAGGCGAACAGCCTCGGCGTAATCACGCATCGTCGGACTCCTGGTTTGTTGTTTTTGGAGTTAACCATCGGTCCGACGATGTTCGCGCCGCGCGTCACCCGCGGCAATGGCCAAAGCTGTCAATCTGGGTGACCGGTTTGGCCGTGCGCAGGCCGTGCAATGCGCTCGTGCGCTACCCTGCGACGGGTCAAGCCCTGTTCAGACGTTCCCGGGTCAAGCGCAGGGCCAAGGCTTCCAGTGCCTCCTGGCGGTCGCGCATCAGCGTTCGGGCCTGGGCGTCGTAGGCACCACTGCCCAACTGCTGCATACGCTCTTCCAGCGCCTCCATGGCCTGCTCGAATTGCTGCTGGATCAGGGCGAAGTCCTGTGGGTGTTCGGCGCGCAACACGTCAATCCAGAAGTCCCGCTGGCTGATGTAGCGCGTGATGTCTTCACTCGCCTCCCCGGCCAGCACTGCATCGCAGGCACGCTCGAGGTCGGCTTCAGAGACCTCGGCCAACGCACCGAACAGCATGTAGCGTGGCTGGCCGATCAGGTTCAAGCGTTCAGCCAGTCCTGTTCGGTAGGCCAGGCTGACCTCGACTTCCTCTTCGGCATGATCGCCGCGCTGCCAACGGCCATCCGCGTAGCGGCTGTCGATGTCCGCCCTGGCCAGTGCCAGTACGGTGTCAAGGCGGTACAGGCGCCGTGCCAGCAACAGCCGCGCATCACCGGTAGCCACAGGCTCACCGCCCTGGGTGGCGTGGAGTACCTGGTACCGGACCTCCAGGTTGCTGAAGCAATTGGCGAGATTGTCGGCGCAGGCACGTGGTTCGTCGGCCAGCGCGAACAAGGCTTCGCGCAGGTCGCGGTCCCACGACAGCGCCTCGACCAGGGTCCACACCCTGGCGCCCAATTGTTCAGGCGCAAGGCGAAACTCGGCACTTTGGGTCATCCCCACCAACAGTTCGAAGAATGCATCACTGCTCGGTTCGCTGCGCAAGGCCTGCCACTGCTCGCGGCCGCGGGCCTGGTCAGCCTCTGCGCGCGTGCCCAGCCATGCGTGCATGGCCTGCGCTTCTGCACCTTCGCCAAGCATGAGCGGGACGGGCACGATTTCAGGTGCATACAGTTGCTCGCGCAACGCAGTGGGCAGCGCGTTGCCTTCCAGGTCCACGACTTGCCTCACCGCGACCGGGGCGTCGAGCAATGCCTGGGGCAGCTCGGCAATCTGGTTGTCGCGCAGATCGGCATACTCCAGGCGCGCACACCATTGCAGGCCTGAAGGCATGCTCGTCAGCCCGGTACGCCGCAAGCGCAGCCGCTGCAGCCGGTGCAGCCCCGATACATCCAGCTGCAGAGCGCCCAGCGGGTTGTCGTTCAGGTCCAGCCGGCGCAAATTGACGCAGCGCAACAACACAGCCACTTGCCCGGCACTGGGGCGGATGCGGTTGTTGCGCAGTATCAGCTGATTCAGCTCCGGCATCTCCTCGATGCCCTCGGGTAGCTCACGCAAGGCATTGTCGCTCAGGTCTAGCGTGCGCAGGTGCCGGAAGCAGCCCAAAAAACCCGTGGGCAGCGCTGGAACGTGCAAACCTGTCAATGTCAGTTCCGCTACATGGCCAAAGCTGGTCCCCTGCGGCAACGTCGGCAACGCCTCCACAGCCATGTCAGTCACACGCAGCCTTAGGCCGACCGGGTTGTTTTGCGCATCGAACACCCGTTCACCTTCCAGTCGCCAGGCGCGGAGCAGGGCAGAGGCCAACCGGCGGCGCGCATGCCGGGCCGGGCCCATCACGCGCAACATCCAGCGCTGCAGCGCTTCGTCGAGGCGCCGGAATTCCTGCTCCTGCCGCAACAGGCTGTCGAAGGCCGAGCCGTCGATTTCCGCCATGATCCCCAGGTAGCGATCGACATCGTCATCGCTCAACGACGGATAAAGGCCACGCAGGCGGTTGCGCAACATCTGCTCGATCGACGAGGCCGATGGTAGCCTGCTGACGCCACCACCGAGCAGGTAACCCAGGCGACCGTCAGGTAACCGTCGCATCGAGGCGCCCAGTGCTCGAGCCTCACGCCACCCAAGCAGCTTCATCAGCTCCGAGCAACGCGCGGGTATCGCGCCTTGCAGGGCCAGGCGCAAGCTTTCGGCAGCAGACCCACCCGTATTGCCCAGGCGCTGGCGAGACGCGCTCGGCATGCACGTCGCCAGTACCTCGAACAGCCCGGCGGGTTCTGCCACCTGCAGGTCGGCAGGCAGGCCCTGCTGGTCATACAGGGTAAAGGCCCCTTCGCGCCAGACCATCACCAGCGTTCGCTGGCCACCCGCTTGGGGCAGCAACCGCTCCTGTAACGGCCCGAACACTGAACCGTCCCGCAACTCGAGGTTCAGCATGCTTTGCGCAAACCCTTGCCGACGCAGCAGGGCAAAAGCCAGTGCCACCGCATCGGGGTGGCAGCTGCTGCGCAGGTAGAACGATTCGCGCGCCCTGGTCAGCCGGGCCTGCTGCAACGAGGCACGGGCCCGTTGCGCCAGGCCAAGGGGTACCCGGCCTGTGCTTTCCATCTGCGCCCGCATGGCATCGCTGGCGTGGCTCAGCACGTCCAGCGCATAGGCGTGCGGCAAGCCGGGATAGTCCCGCACCAGCAGGCTTTGCAGAGCATCTTCACCGAGGTAGCAACACGAGAAGTACTCGAACATCCGTTCGCGCAGGCGCTGCGCATGCAGCTCAATCAGCGCGAGCTGGGCTGGCAGCGTATCCGCCTCGATATCCAGCTCATGCACGCACCACTGCAACAGCTCGGTATCGCTCACGGCGGTATCGAGCTGCTGGAAAAACGTCGCGATCCTGGCATCCACCGCAAAGCGCTCGAGGGTGTCGCGCAGCTGAACCGGAAGCGGCCGCTCCTCGACCAGCAAACCGCGCAGAAAAGCCTCGTCCACCTCCGTTACTTTCAATATTTGCGCCAACCGCTCTGGGGCAAGCGATTGCGCGGCCGGCCATAACCGCGCCAACAAACGTGCCGTGCCCTGCCATTCCAATGGCCGCTCGGTCACCAGGCGCCAGGCGCGCTCGCCATTGGTTCGCAGGGCTGGTCCGTAAACATCGGGACCCTCTCGGTGCAACAACCGCCAGGTACCGTTGCGATCCTCGCGCACGCTGTACAATGCCTCATCGCAACGCCACCAATGGCCGCTGCCATCGGTCAACAGACCGTTCTCCAGCGTGGTCAATGGCGCTGCTGGCAGCGCCTGGCGGTAAGGGGCCAGATCATCGTGCCACAAGCGTGCCTGGCCCGCCTCGTTGGTCACCGGGTGCAGTTGCCCGACAAAGGCGCTGTGCAAGGCATAGGCCCCGCCAAGCACAGCGCCGTTGACCGCCAGCGAGGTGGCAACCTGCATCACGTGCTGCAAGGCTTCGTGCTGATGGCCCTGGCTCCAGTCACAGAAACCTTCGAACACCTGCCCCAGCAGCTGCCTTGCCATGTCGGCCATCAACAGCGTGCCAACCACCGGCACGAACAACCCGGCCAGGTTCAGCAACACCTCGCCGACGCCCTCCAGGGCCCGCAATCGCTCAGCAGCCGCATTGCTATCGGCTTGCTCGGTAGGTACCGCCAGGTATCGGGCATCCGCCTTGAGTCGCTGAATATGCCAGGCGGCCATTTGCTCGAAAATCGGCGCTGCCGTCGCGAGCCCGCGCGGTTGCAGATCAGGTTCATCATCTTGCAGGCGTGTGGCGAGCAACGCCTGGTAGCCAGCACGCTCGCTGAGCGCAATTCGCCGCGCAAACGCGCCGCGGTACTGGGGAGCGGCCATTGCCGCGACCAAAGCCCGGTTGGCGCTGGGCCAGTCAGGGTAATACTGCAGTGGCCGAGCCTGATCATCCGGCAGGTACAACAGCACCCCTTTTAGCAGCAGTAACCTACCCACCCCACCGACCCCAGGTGACCACGAATCCTGCAACTCGATGGCCAGGGCGCCGTCCACCCGGCAACCCAGCACCTGCAGACCACCCACCCGTACAAAATGACTAGCAGGATGCGTAGGGGTAGCGCCACGACCCAGTTGGCGCAGCATCCGTGCCTCATTGATCTTGAGCTGCCCCTTGAGGGTGGCAATCTCTGTGGCGAGCGCCAGTTCAAGGCGCTTGTCCACGGCCAGGTCGCGTTCGAAGGCAGCGTTCATGACCGCCGCCAGATGCACCTGGTACGCCTTGCCGACATCGGCTTCTCGGCAAGCGGCCACGACCGCGTCGATATTCGCAGCCAGGACCTGTTCGTCACGTTCAGGCGCGACAGGCGGCCGTACCAGTGCGGTCTGCTCGAAGAACGACTCCCTGGCCTTGAAGTTCTGCAACAGCTTTTCCAGCGCAGGCACCCTGACGAAGTACGATTCGAACTGACGGATGCCGCCAAGGTCCACGCGCAGGCGCCGGCGCTCCTCACGCCAGGTCAGCCGATCAAGCGGTACAGCAAGGCCCAGGGCGCCGTTCAGACGCGCCTCGGCAAACGCCATCAATGGCTGCAGGTGTGCGGTAGCGCTGCTGAGTGTGCGCTGGCTGGCAAGGTGCGCATCCAGTGCAGACTGCAGCGCAGCAAGGCCCGCAGGGCTGGCCTTGCTTAGCCAGTCAGGCAAGCGGTTGGCAATGAAGCGCTCTACCGGGTTTTGGAGCCAAGGTTTTGCAGGTTGCGAGGGCATGGTCAGTGTTCCTTGACGGGGATCATGATCCCCGACTGTGCCGCCTCCCCCAGCGGCGGTGGCAGCAGGAAACGATCGCCAGCCGCCAATGCCCGGCAGTCATCCTGAAGCGCGCTCAGTCCTGCTGCCCGACCCCGTGGACAGGTCCATCGCCTCGCGGGTCAAACGCAACAGCAACGCCTCGATCGCCGCCTTGCGCTCTTGCGCCAGCGTATCGAAATCGCGCAGGTAGGCGCCTTCATTGGCCGCCTCCGCACTCAGCCCCTCCATGCGGCCCCAGAAAGGCGCTTCCACGGCGTTGAACGCTGCAGGTTGTTCGCGCCGCAGGTACTCCTGCCAGAAATCACGTTGCGCGATGAAGCGGGGCAACTGCTCGGTAGCCTCCGCTTCACGCACCGTTGCAGCCGCTGCAGCCAGTTGCTGCCGGCTGACCGCGGCGATGGTCTCGAACTGCATCGTTCTCGGCTGCCCTGGCAGGTCCAGCTCTTCAGCCAGGCCGGTGCGATACGCCAGGCTGACCTCGACTTCATCCACATGCTGCCCTTGCGCCAAGCGCGCCTTCACATCCTCTCGGGCCAGGCGCTCCACCTGTTCCAGACGAAACAACTGCCTGGCCACACGCAAGCGGGTGAGCCGTGCGGCCACGGGTTCAGCCTGTTGCAATGACTGGCGCAGATACAATCGCACTTCCAAGGCACTGAAACAGCTCGCGACGCTGTCGGCGCAGGTCCGCGGGTCGGCAGCCAGGTTGAACAGTTCTTCGCGCAATACCGTGTCGTTCTGCATCGCCTCCAGCATGCGCCACACACGCCGCCCCAGATCCTCGGGAATGACCTGGTAATCACGCGTCTCGGTCAGCTCCGCCAGCAACCGGAAGAACGCGCTGCTGCCCTCCTCACGCTGTACGCCATCCCATCGGGCTTCACTCAAACCACGCTGCGGTGCCGCGACCAACGCCAGCCAGCGTTCGCGTGCGCTGGCGATGGCCAGCAAAGGTGCATCCACCGCAGCCTCGGCTGCGCCCAGGGCAAGCATGCGCCGCCTGACGGCCAAGGACAACGGATTGCCAGATAACTGCACCGCCAGCCGCAAGGCCTCAGGCGCTTGCAGCAGCGGTTCTGGCAGAGCACCGATATGGTTGTCGCGCAAATCCGCGAGCTCCAGCAACCGACAACGGTGCAACTGTGCAGGCACCGTCAGCAAGTTGGCACCGCGCATGTGCAGTTCGCGCAGGCGGCCCAACGTGTCCAACTGCAGTGTAATGGCGCCCAAAGGGTTGTGATTCAGATCGAGCATACGCAGGCGTGTCAGGCTGCCAAGGGTTGCAACACCCGCCGCGGTCATGCGGATGTGGTTGCCAGCCAGGCTGAGGTTGGTCAAGTGCGACAAATGCCCGAGGTCGGCGGGCACCTCGCTCAGGCGATTGCCACTCAGGTTCAACCAGCGCAGCTGAGCAAAACAGCGTAAAAAGCTGGCCGGCACATGTTCCACCGCCAGGTTGCTGAGTATCAGTTCAGCGATATGGTTGAAGTCGGTGCCGGGCGGCAGCTCCGGTAGGCTGCGCAAGGGTATGCCCGTCAGGTTCAGGCGCATGCCATGGAACGTCCCGTGCTGGTCGACGATCCGCTCGCCGATCAGGCGCCAGCTGCGTCGCAGTTCGCCGGCAACAGAGAGGCGCGCCGCCTGGCTGGCACTGTTGCGGGTACCCTCCACCCAACGTGCCAACGCGTCGCTGAACCTGCGGTACTGCTGTTCCTGCCGCAACAGATTGCAGAACGCCGAACCTGGCCGCTCCAGCAGCAGCTCCAGAAAGGTCTCCACTTCTTCTTCATTGAAACCTGGATAGAGGCTTCGAATGCGGGCACGCAACACGCGCTGGCTGAAGTTACCCGCTGCGCCCCTGCCGCTGAGCACGTAGCCAACCCGGCCATCGGGCAGGCGCCGAACAGGGTTTGGCGGCATGCCGACGTCACTGGCACCCAGTAATTTCAACAGCGCACCACGCCCCTGCGGTAGCCAGCGTTGCAGGGCCAGGCGCAGTGCACTGCGCGCCTGGTCGCCCTGCCAACCCAGGCGTTGCCTGTCTGCCGTGGGCAGGCACGCCAGCAGCGCTTCGTAGAATTCAAGCGGCCGCTGCGCGCTGGCCTGTAGCTCGGTACCGGCCACGTCATACAGGCGGTAGTGGCCCTCCTGCCGGACCATCACCACGTTGGCGGCGGTTTGTTCCGGCCCAGGCAGCTGCGCCAGCCGACGCCCCGCAAGCGACCCCTCACGCAGCTCCACCTGCGCTGTTGCCGGCCACTTGGCATGCTCGCGCAACAGGCAGAACACCAACTCGTCCAGGCCGGGGTGGTGGCTGCCAGCCAGATACAGCCCTTCACACATGCGCGTCAGCCTGGCCACCTGCAACAGCTCGCGGGCCTCCTGCGCCACCGCCAACGGCAGGCGCGCCTGGGTGCGCAGGATGACCCGCTGTTCGGTCGAGACATGCCGCAGAACCTCCAACACGTAGGCGTCTGGCAAGCCCGGAAAATCCCGCCGTATGAGCCAGGCCTGGGCGTCTGTCACCAGATAGCGGCCGCCCAGGTAGTCCAGCAGCTGGGGGCGCAGGCTGGCCGCATGCCGGGTAACCTGTGCCACCTGCTCATCCCGCGGCAGCGCTTGCAGGCCAAGGGCGTCCAGGCACCATTGCCACAGCTGACCGTCCGCACTGCCGACCTGGGCAAAGAAACGCTCGATTCTTTCACCTGCAGCAAAGCGCTCCAACGTGTCACGTAACGCGACCGGCAACGGTCGCATCTCCACCAGCAAGCCGCGCAAATGTTCCTCTGAAACGTCGGCAACCCTGAGCACCTGCGCAACGCGCGCCGGGCCCAACGATGATGATGCAGGCCACAGACGCTGCAGCAGCATCTGGGCGCCTTGCCATTCCAGCGGCCGTTCGCCGGCCAGTTGCCATGACGCTTCAGCGTTCCACTCCAGGGAAGGGCCGAAGGCCTTGTCATCGGTGACGTCCTGCAAGCGCCAAGGGCCATGCTCACCCTGCGCCCGTACCCGCCAGTAGCTACCGTCGTGGTACCACCAGTGCCCAACCCCATCGGTCCGCAGGCCATTGTCCAGTTCGCGCAGCGTTCCGCTCGGCCGCCCGCTCTGGTAACGCGTCAGGTCGTTCGACCAAAGCCGTTGCTGCCCTGCATCGTTGGTGACGGGCTCCAGGCCATCGACAAAAGTACTGCGCACGAAGCCACGCGCCACCACCGTGGCACCGCCGGCAACCGCGGCCGTTACCGCCAGGTTCTCCGCCACCCCCAGCAAATGCTCGATGGCCTCATGCTGATGGCCCAGGCTCCAGTGCCTGACCCCTTCGTAAACCTCCGCCAAGGTCTGCACGACCATGTCCGCAAGCAACAATGCGCCAACCGTCGGCACGAACAACCCCGCCAGGTTCAGCAGTGCCAACCCTGCCGACGCCAACGCTTGCTCACGTGCCAGCGTCTGGCTGGAATCGGCATCAGCGGTGGGTACGGCCAGGAACCGCGCATCCTCGCGGATCCGCTGCAACTGCTGTAACGCCAAGCCCTCGAACTGCCCCTGCGGCAGGTTGGCGAACGTCGGTTCCAGGTCAGGATCTTCATCGGCCAGCCGCTTGGCCAGCGTAGCCACGAACCCGGCCCGCTCGTGCAAAGCAATACGTTCCACCAGCGCCGCAGACCGCGCGGGATGTTTGAACATCTCGACCAGCTCGAAGTTGATCGCACGCCAGGTGACCAGATGCCGGAGGGCAGCGGGGGCATCGTCCGACAGCACCAACATGACGCTGCCAGCATATCCCTGGTTGTCGTTGCCAACCTCCACCACCAGTGCCCCATGCACCGTGCAGCCGAGCACCTGCAATGGGCCACAGCGCACAGTACGTCCCCTCGAAAGGGCAGTTTTGCGGCCCGCCACGATATCGCGCACTATCTGTACTTCCTCTGCCGGCAGAAGCCCGCGGGTGGCGGCTATCTCCAGTTGCAAGGCCAGGGTTCGGCGCAGGCTGGTGGCCAGTGTTCGCTCAAAGGCAGGGGTGAACAGCCGGGCCAGGTGTTCCTGATAACGTGCGCCCACATCGGTACTGCGGCAGGCCTGGACAAGTCGTGCCGCATCATCGAAGGCCACCTGTTCCGGCACATCGGAAGCGGGGTTTGCGGGGTATACCAGTGCCGTCTCCAGATAAAAGGAGTCGCCGCTGGCAAAGTTTTGCATCAACCTCTGCAACGCCGGCACCCTCACGAAGTAAGACTCATCCGTGGGCAATTTTCCTGGCTCGACCTTGAACCTGCGCCGCTGCTCGCGCCATTCCAAGCGGTCGAGATCCAGCAGCGTGCCGCCTTCCCGGTAAAGGCCCTGGGTCAGCAAGCGGCGGGCAAAGGCATCGATCGGCTCCAACTGGCGGAGTACAGCCGACATTTCAGCCTGGCTTGCGAGGTAGGCGCTATAGGCATCGCGCAGCGCCATGATTTGTGAGGCGCTGGCCCGCCTCAACCAATCAGGCAGAATCTGGCTGATGAAATCATCCGTCGCGCGTTCGAGCTTGGGGTGCAGTGGCACCTGTGGCATGAAGGGGCACTCCTTTGGCTGGAAACCCCCGACGCTGAAGCATTGGCACTGTGTGCAGCAGACGGAATCAGTTGCCAGCGTGGCGCGCCTGGATCACCGCGCGGTATTGGCCCGGGTTGCAGCCGAACCACTTGCGAAAAGCCTTGTAGAACGAACTGGCATCGGCAAAACCCAGCCGTTCGGCGATCTCGCTCATGGCTGGCTCGGCGCCAACCAGCCAAGTGGTGGCTAGCTCGCGCCGCACACTGTCCTTGAGCCCCTGGTAGGTCTGCCCCTCTTCGGCCAGGCGCCTGCGCAGCGTAGAAGCAGACAGGCACAGCGTTTGCGCCAGGTGCTCCAGCGCTGGCCATTGTGCAGGTGCCTGGCGCAGCAGATCGGTACGAATGCGCCGCGCCAGGCTGGACGGGTCGCGGTAACGCACCAGGATGTTGGCGGGCGCTTCGGCAAGAAAACGCTGCAATTCCTGCTCGCTGCGCCGCACCGCCAGGCCAAGGCAATCGGCGGGGATGATCATGCGCGTACGCGGGCGCCCGAACTGCAGGCTTTCGGAAAACATCACCCGGTAATCATCACAGAATGGTGGCTCGGCGCAGCGCAGGTCGATCGCCAGGATGGGGATGCGCCGCCCGGCCAGCCAGCAGGCCACGCCATGCACGATCATCCAGAAGGTGAAGTAGGTGAAGGCACGGCGCGGCTCCGCGCGCGGTTCGTTGATAACGATCTCGGCCAGACCCGGTTGGCGCACCAGGCACGGCTGCAGGTCTTCGAGCATCAGTGCCAGAAAGCCCAGGGCCGTTTCCAAGCCCTGCCCCAGGGTTGGCTGAGCCATGCTCGCACGGCACATGAACGCCAGGCTACCCGTGCGCAGCCCGCGAGGGTCCATGGCAAAGAACTCGTCATTGCAGCGCCGGGCCAGCAAGCGCCACAGGCGCGCATAGGATTGCGCGGCAACGCGCGCCTCGGGCAGCTCAAGGCAACTGGCATCGATGCCGGCACGCGCCAGCAGGGCGGCATTGGCTTCGCTCGTTGGGCAGGTCTGCATCAACGCCTCACGCACCAGTTGCATGGAAATCGTGTCTTTCGTGCTCATCGGTTGTTCCGGGCCCATTCACCGGCCATCTTAGGCCGCTGGCGCGAAAACACCAGCCCTTGGGCACACCGCGCAACTGCCATGGCAGGCCGTCACTGCGGCAATTGCACCTGTGGCTTGGCCTCGGCGAAGATCGACCAGCTGGACATGAACAGCGCCGCAATCAACGGCCCGATGACGAAGCCGTTGAGCCCGAACACCGTCAACCCACCCAATGTGGATACCAGGATCAGGTAGTCCGGCATGCGCGTGTCCTTGCCTACCAAAATCGGCCGGAGCAGGTTATCCACCAGGCCGATGACCAGCACCCCGAACGCGGTCAGGATAATGCCCGGCAATATCGCCCCGGTCAGCAGGAAGTAGACGGCCACGGGTGCCCAGACAATGCCCGCGCCAACCGCCGGCAGCAGCGACAGCAACGCCATCAGCACCCCCCAGACCAGGGCACTGGGAATATCCAGCACCCAAAAAATGAAGCCCCCCAATGCACCTTGGGTCACGGCCACCAGCACATTGCCCTTGACCGTGGCCCGAACCACGCGGTTGAACTTCAGTTGCAAGCGGCGTTTCTGGTGCTCGGGCAGCGGCACGGCCAGGCGCACACGGCGGGCCACATCGGCGCCTTCACGCAGGAAGAAGAACAGCAGGTACATCATGATGCCGAAGCCGATCAGGAACTCGAACGTACCCTGGCCAAAGCTGAAGGCCTGGCTGGCCAGCACCTGGCTGCCCTGGGTCGCCCACTTGGTGATCTTGTCGCGCAAACCATCGAGGTTGCCCACGCCCAGGTGGTCCAGCCCGTTTTGCGCGAACGCCGGCAGCATCTCCTTGCCCCGTTCGACGTAACCGGCAATGTCCAGTTGCCCGCTTTCGATACGTTGGTACAGGGTCGCGCCTTCCTGCACCAGCAGCAGGCTGGTGATGATCACCGGCAGCACCGCCACCAGCAGGCAGATCATGGTCGTGGTGATCGCTGCCAGGTTGCGCCGGCGACCAAAACGCATCACCAGGTTGCGCTGCAGCGGGGCAAACAGGATAGCCAGCACAACCGCCCAGAATATCGCGCCGTAGTACGGCAGCAGGATCCACACGAAGGCAATGGTCACCAGCGCCAGGAGCACCGCAAGGGCTTTGTTCTGTAGGGCAGTTTCGTTCATTGCAGGTCCTCGAATGGCGTGTGCGATATTAGTTCGCGCCGCTTGGCCAAAAGTGCCGCTACATCCGTTGATATATATCAAAACCTGCACCGGCCGCGTGCCTTAGCATCCGCGCCCTTTGCCCCGGTGCGCACCATGACCCTGATCAGCAAGCCCGAACTCCTGGCCCCTGCCGGCACCCTCAAGACCATGCGCTATGCCTTTGCCTATGGCGCCGACGCGGTCTATGCCGGCCAGCCGCGCTACAGCTTGCGGGTGCGCAACAACGAGTTCGACCACGCCAACCTGGCGCTGGGCATTGCCCAGGCCCACGCGCTGGGCAAGCGCTTCTACGTCGTGGTCAACATCGCCCCGCACAACGCCAAGCTGAAGACATTCCTCAAGGACCTGGCACCGGTGATCGCCATGGCGCCGGACGCGCTGATCATGTCCGACCCCGGCCTGATCATGCTGGTGCGCCAGCACTTTCCGGACATGCCGGTGCACCTGTCGGTACAGGCCAACACGGTAAACTGGGCCAGCGTGCAGTTCTGGCAAGGCATGGGCCTTGCTCGGGTGATCCTGTCACGCGAGTTGTCGCTGGAAGAAATCGGCGAAATCCGCCAACAGGTGCCGGGCATGGAGCTGGAAGTGTTCGTGCATGGCGCCCTGTGCATGGCCTACTCCGGCCGCTGCCTGCTGTCGGGCTACCTCAACAAGCGTGATGCCAACCAGGGCACCTGCACCAATGCCTGCCGCTGGAAGTACGAAGCCACGCCCGCCACCGAGAACGCCGTGGGCGACATCGTTCGCGAAGTGCAGCCCACCCTGGGCCTGGGCGCCCCTACCGACCAGGTGTTCCTGCTGCAGGAAAGCAACCGGCCCGGTACCGAAATGCCGGCGTTCGAAGATGAGCACGGTACCTACATCATGAACGCCAAGGACTTGCGCGCCATTCAACACGTGGAACGCCTGGTCGGCATGGGCGTGCATTCGCTGAAGATCGAGGGCCGCACCAAGTCGCATTTCTACTGCGCCCGCGCCGTGCAGGCGTACCGCCAGGCGATCGATGACGCAGTGGCCGGGCGCCCCTTCGACCACGCGCTGATGGACAACCTGGAATCGCTGGCACAACGGGGCTACACCGAAGGTTTCCTGCGCCGCCACGTGCACGACGAGTATCAGAACTACCAGCGTGGCAACTCGGTGTCCGAGCGCCAGCAGTTCGTTGGCGAGCTGACCGGGGTGCGCGTCGACGGCCTGGCCGAGGTCAAGGTGAAGAACCGCTTCAGGGTGGGCGACCACCTCGAGCTGATGACCCCACGTGGCAACTACCATTTCGACTTGCAGCGCCTGTGCAATGTGCAGCGGCAGGCCATCGAGGTAGCGCCGGGCGATGGTCACGTGGTCTACCTACCGATTCCGGAGCAGGTCGCCCTCGACCACGCGTTGCTGATGCGTGACCTTACCCCCGAAGAAGCCACCCACTGAGAATCCTGTACTATGGAGCGGTTTGCTCTGAAGGAGTGGTGCGACATGCTGCGTAAACATCTGTTGACCCTGGGCCTGCTGGCCATGAGCGGCCTGGCCCAGGCTGGCGACACCATCGACGTGTACCGCGACCCCAACTGCGGCTGCTGCAAAGCCTGGATCAGCCACCTGCGCGAGAACGGTTTCACCGTCAACGACCATATCGAACCGAACATGAGCGCGGTCAAGCAGCGCCTGGGCGTGGCCCCACGCCTGGCTTCGTGCCATACCGGGGTGATCGACGGCAAGTTCGTCGAAGGCCACGTGCCGGCCGAACAGGTACGCCTGTTGAGCCAGCGCAACGACCTCAAGGGCCTGGCCGTGCCGGGCATGCCGATGGGCTCACCGGGCATGGAAATGGGCGACCACAAGGATGCCTACCAGGTGATCGGGGTAACCCAGGGCGGCCAGGACACCGTGGTCGCCAACTACTGATGCTCGGCCTGTGGGCGCTGTTTTTCAGTGCCTTTGGCGCCGCCACCCTGCTGCCGCTGCAATCGGAAGCCGTGCTGGTCGGGCTGTTGCTGGGCCAGCCCGAGGCCTGGGCCACCCTGCTGCTGGTCGCCACCTTGGGCAACGTGCTTGGTTCGGTGGTGAACTGGCTGTTAGGCCGGGCCATCGAGCACCTGCGCGACAAGCGCTGGTTCCCCTTCAGCACCGCGCAGTTGGCACGTGCGCAGCAGCGCTACCAGCGCTGGGGCCAATGGTCGCTGCTGCTCAGCTGGATGCCGGTGATTGGCGACCCTTTGACGCTGATCGCCGGGATCATGCGCGAACCGTTCTGGCGTTTCCTGCTGCTGGTGAGCGTTGCCAAAGCAGGGCGCTATGCGCTGCTCACCATGATCACCCTGGGCTGGTTTCACGCTCGGTAACACCTTTCACCCGCCCCCTGGTCCAGGGGCTGTTACAGTGCTTTTTCCTACAAGGTTCTACAGGGAGTTCCCCCATGTTGCGCGCAACAGCTCTGGCCTTGGCGTGCCTGGCCGGCGGTTCGGCCTTCGCTGCCGAATCGCCCACCTTCGGCCCCCAGCTCGAAGGTTTCCGCTACCCGCATCCGCTCCAGCATTTCGACTTCAAGTCCCAGGGCCAGGCCCTGCAGATGGGCTACATGGACGTGCCTGCACAAGGCCAGGCCAACGGCCACAGCGTGGTGTTGATGCACGGCAAGAACTTCTGCGCCGCCACTTGGGAAACCACCATCGAGGCGCTGAGCAAGGCCGGCTACCGAGTGATCGCCGTCGACCAGGTCGGCTTCTGCACGTCCAGCAAACCGGCGCACTATCAGTACAGCTTCCAGCAGCTGGCAGAGAATACCCATGCCCTGCTGGAGCGCCTGGGAATCAAGCGTGCCAGCGTGCTCGGCCACTCCACCGGGGGCATGCTCGCCACCCGTTACGCGCTGATGTATCCGCAACAGGTCGAGCGGCTGGCGATGGTCAACCCGATCGGCCTGGAGGACTGGAAGGCGCTCGGCGTGCCCTACCGCACCGTGGACCAGTGGTATGCCCGCGAGCTGAAGCTCAATGCCGAAGGTGTACGCGAATATGAGCGCAAAACGTATTACGCGGGCCGCTGGAAGCCGGAATACGAGCGCTGGGTGCAGATGCTGGTGGGGCTCAACCAGGGCCCCGGGCATGAAGCGGTAGCGTGGAACTCGGCACTGATCTACGACATGATCTTCACCCAGCCGGTGTACCACGAGTTCAAGGACCTGCAGATGCCCACCTTGCTGTTGATCGGCGACAAGGACAGCACGGCGATCGGCAGTGATATCGCGCCGCCGGAGGTCAAGGCCAGGTTGGGCAAGTATGCCGAACTGGGGCCGCAGGTGACCAAGCTGATCCCCAAGGGTGAGCTGATCACCTTCGAAGGCATGGGGCACGCGCCGCAGATCGAAGAGCCGGTCAGGTTCAACCGCACGCTGATCGAATGGTTGGGGCGGTGAGCGGCTGTCGGGCCTGGCCCCCGTCATCCAAACCGCTGCAATTGCATCTCCCGTAGCCGGCTCAGGGTGCGTTGATAAGGGAACGCCAGGTACCCCTGGGTGTAGAGCGCATCGAGCGGTACGTGCGCCTCCAGGTACAACGCCACCCGGCGGTCATAACATTCGTCGACCAGGGCAATGAACCGGCGCACCGCGTCGTCGTTGGGCGACAAGGCGGGCAGCTGGCGATCGCCCGCCGCTACCCGCAGCGCCGCATCCTCGGTGCCACGGGCAATGCGCCCCGCCCGCTGTTCACCGCCCAGTGCCGGCACTGCCGATACCAGAATGGCTGCAAAACGGTCGCACAAAGCCATGAAGTCCACGGCTGCCAGGGGTTGCTCGCACAGGTCGGCAAAACGGCACCAGATGGCGTGATCATTGCGGCGCACCACCTGGATCTGCCGGGCGCCGATCAACAACGGCCGGTCGGTGCCGCTATCGTCCGGGCCAAGCTGGCGGAACACCTCGCCCAGCCGGCTGGGCTGCCCCGCCTCCACCACCCAGTAACGTTGCCGCGCTGCGCCGGGGTGCAGGCGGTGATCCTGGCCGCCAGCCACCGGCAGCACCTGCATGTGCCGCTGGATTGCGGCGATAGCCGGCAGGAAGCGCTGGCGGTTGAAACCGTCGCGGTACAGGTGCTCGGGTGGCTGATTGGACGTGGCGACAACCACTACCCCCCCGTCGAACAGCACCTGGAACAGCCGGCCAAGAATGATCGCATCGCCAATGTCACTGACGAAGAGTTCGTCGAAGCACAATACCCGAATCTGGCCGGCGAGCTCCCTGGCCAGCGCTTGCAATGGGTCGGCAGTGCCATTGAGCTGGAACAGGCGCTGGTGCACCCAAGCCATGAAATGGTGGAAATGCTGGCGTCGGCTGGGCACGGTCAGGCAGCGATGGAACTGGTCCATCAGCCAGGTCTTGCCACGGCCGACCGGCCCCCACAGGTAGATACCCTGGGCCGGGCGGCCCTGTTCAACGGCCTGAAAACAGCCCTGCAAGGCGTCAACGGCCCGCGCCTGGGCAGGGTCGGCGATATAGCCCTGGGTAGCCAAGGCTTGCTGGTAAAAGGATTGCGGGGTCATGGCCATGCCGCATTCTACACGGCCAAGGCCGCGTCAGGTTCAGGGCTCCTTGCTCAGGCCGACCTTGAGCAGCGCCCCATCCTTGTCATCGGTGAGTACGTACAAATACCCATCCGGCCCCACCCGTACATCGCGGATGCGCGCTTTCAGATCACCAAGCAGGCGCTCTTCATGCACCACCTTGTCACCCTTCAATTGCAAGCGGATCAGTTCCTGCGTGGCCAGCGCACCAATGAACAGGTTGTGGTCCCACGCCTTGAAGGTGGGGCTGTCGTAGAACGCCATCCCGCTGATGCCCGGCGACTTCTCCCAGACATGGTGCGGGTCGACCATACCCTTGACATGCTTGCCCTTGGCCTCGGGAATCGGCAACAGTGAATAATTGATGCCATGGGTGGCGACCGGCCAACCGTAGTTCTTGCCGGCCTCGGGAATGTTGATTTCATCACCACCGCGCGGGCCGTGTTCGTGGGTCCACAGCCTGCCAGTCCAGGGGTTGAGCGCGGCGCCTTGCTGGTTGCGGTGGCCATACGACCAGATTTCCGGCCGCACATTGTCCCTGCCGACAAACGGGTTGTCCTTGGGCACTTTGCCATCCGGCCAGATTCGCACGACCTTGCCCTGCAGTTTGTCCAGGTCCTGCGCGGTGGCGCGCTGGTTGTTCTCGCCCAGGGCGATGAACAGGTAGCCATCACGGTCGAACACAAGCCGCGAGCCGAAATGGTTACCCACCGACAACTTGGGCTGCTGGCGGAAGATCACGTTGAAGTTCTCCAGCCGGGCGCGGTCTTCGGACAATTGCCCTCGGCCGACCGCCGTGCCGGCCTTGCCGTCACTGCCCTCCTCGGCGAAGGACAGGTAGACCGTGCGGTCTTTGGCGAAGTCTGGCGACAACGCCACATCCAGCAGGCCACCCTGGCCCTCGGCCCACACTTTCGGCACGCCATTGATGGGCGGCCCGACCTTGCCCTCGGCGTTGACCAGGCGCAGGTTGCCGGCACGCTCGGTGACCAGCATGTCCTTGCCACCCGGCAGGAACGCCAGTGCCCATGGGTTGCGCAGGCCATCGGCCACGGTGCTGACGGTCAGGCTGCCTTCTTCACTGGGAAACTGCTGTTCGGACGCGGCCTGGGCCAGCAGGGGCAGCAGCGCAGCGGCGGTCAGGGTGGCTAGCCAGGGTGCTCGGAGCATGCACAATTCCTTTCAAGTGGGCTTATGGCGCACGCGGGTTGTCGCGCGCTGGCCGGGACGGTTCCAGGTTCGGGGTTTGCTGCTGGCGACGCAGGTTGTCGCCGTTGCCGATGCCGCGGTTGTCCAGCGTGGGCACACGCTGTTGCGGCTCGGTAGACGGGCCGCGCACCGGCGGGGTGGCCGGCAGGCTGCCCTGGCGGCTATTGGGGTTGGCGCGCTGAATCGGGCTGTTGTACGGGTTGCGGTAGTCGGCAGCGAGCTGCAACGGCGGCTGCGAAGCCGCTTGCACGGGCAGGCACAAGGCCAGGCCAAGGGCCAGCGTGGGCAATGTCGGACTCATGCTTCACCTCCTGTACGAAAACGCGGCGCCTGCTGGCTTTGATAGCCTGAGGCGCCAGGGGTTCGCGGCCAGATGTGTGAAAGCAGGTGGAGTTGCATCCTGATGTTTCAGCAGGCGCAGCGGAGGCCGCTGGCGCCCCCCCTCATTGGCCGGTATCGACCTTGTGCCGGGCGGCATACAGGCACAGCATCTCCATCGCCAGGGTTGCCCCGGCCAGGGCGGTGATGTCGGCATGGTCGTAAGCCGGTGCCACTTCCACCAAGTCCATGCCTACCAGGTTAATGCCACGCAGCCCGCCGAGAATCTCCAGTGCCTGCACCGTGCTCAAGCCACCACACACCGGCGTGCCGGTGCCAGGCGCATAGGCCGGGTCCAGGCAGTCGATATCGAAGGTCAGGTACACCGGGCGCTCGCCCACGCGCTGGCGAATGGCCGCAATGACCGCCTCGGTGCCCTGCCGGTGCACCTGCCGGGCGTCCAGGATGGCGAAGCCCTGGCTGTCGTCGTTGGTGGTCCGCAGGCCGATCTGCACCGAGTGGGCGGGGTCGACCAGGCCTTCACGGGCGGCATGCCAGAACATGGTGCCATGGTCGATGCGTTTGCCCTCCTCGTCCGGCCAGGTGTCGCTGTGCGCATCGAAATGCACCAGCGCCAGCGGGCCATGGTGGCGGGCATGGGCCTTCAACAGTGGGTAGCTGATGAAATGGTCGCCGCCCAGGGTGAGCATCGCGCAGCCGGCTTGCAGAATGTGTTCGGCATGGGCTTCGATGCTATTGGGTACCGACTGCGGCGTGCCGCTGTCGAAGGCGCAGTCACCATAGTCGATCACCGCCAGGTGATCGAAGGGGTCGAACGCCCACGGCCAGTGGCGGGCCCACGCCTGCTGCACCGAGGCGGCACGAATGGCCCTGGGGCCGAAGCGTGCGCCGGGCCGGTTGCTGGTGGCGGTATCGAACGGTACGCCGCTGACCACCACATCCACCCCACGCAGGTCGCGGCTGTAGCGGCGGCGTGAAAAACTGGTGATGCCGGCATAGGTACTTTCGGCGGCAGTGCCATACAGGCTGTCGCGGGTAATGGCCTGGTCGTTGTTCAAGGCTTGCTCCACGGTCGGGCTCCTCGGTCTGCAGGATTATTGCCGGCTGCGAAAGGCAGTCCACAGGCGGTTGCGCTGGCGCAGGTCGGCCAGGGCCATGCTGCGGTCGGCGAACAGCCGCTGACGGACTTCGGCCGGCGGGTAGATATCCGGGTCGGTGCGCACGGCTTCATCCACCAGCGGCGTGGCGGCCTGGTTGGCGTTGGCGAAAAACAGCGTGTTGGTCAGCGCCGCCACCGACTCGGGCTTGAGCATGAAGGCGATGAACGCCCGCGCCGCCTCCGGGTGAGGTGCATCCTTGGGGATGGCCAGGTTGTCTTGCCACACCAGCGTGCCCTCGCGGGGGATGCGGTAGATCAGCTCGAACGGCTTGCCGGCACGCCGGGCCTGGTCGGCGGCCATGGCGGCATCGCCGTTGTAGGTCAGCGCCAGGCACACGCTGCCGTTGGCCAGGTCGCTGATCTGCCGGCCATTGGCAACGTAGCTGATCGACGGCTGCAATTGGCCCAGCAGCTTCTGAGCTGCTGCAAGGTCGTCCTTGTTCTGGCTGTACGGGTCCTTGCCCAGGTAGTGCAAGGCCACGCCGATCACCTCTTGCGGCGAGTCGGGCATGGCGATCCCGCAGTCTTTCAGGCGGCTGGCGTACTCAGGCTTGAACAGCAGGTCGAGGCTGTCCAGCGGTACCTCGCCCAGGCGCTGGCGCACCGCCTGTACGTTCACCCCCAGGCCCAGCGTGCCCCAGGTGTAAGGCACTGCGTAACGGTTGCCGGGGTCGGCCGCGGCGAGCTTGGCCAGCAGGTCGCGGTCGAGGTTGGCGTAGCCGGGCATGGCCTGGGCCTGCAACGGCTGCAGGGCATTGGCCTTCAGCGCCCGCGCCAGCACCGTGGCGGACGGCACGACAACGTCGTAACCGCTGCCCCCGGTAAGCAGTTTGGTTTCCAGCACCTCGGTGGTATCGAAGGTGTCGTAGCGGACCTTGTAGCCGGTCTCCTGCTCGAAGCGCTGGAGGGTCTGCGGGGCGACATAGTCGGCCCAGCTGTAAAGGTTCACGACTTTCTCTTCGGCTTGCAGCGGCAAGGCCAGTACCAGCGACAACAGGCACAACGATGAACGCATGACAGACACCTCGGCAAATGGGTGGATGCCGCGAGCATGTCAGCCGGGTTACATTGAAGAAATGGCAAGTTTGCAAAGCTGACATTCACCAGGACCAATGCAATGCTCGGACAAGTGCATGACCCCGACCTGCACCTGCTGCGGCTGTTCGTCACTGTAGCCGAGGCCGGTGGCTTCAGCGCTGCACAGGGGCTGCTGGGCTTGAGCCAGCCCACCATCAGCCAACGCATGGCCCAGCTGGAAACACGCCTGGGCTACCGCCTGTGCAGCCGGGGCAAGGGTGGTTTCCGGCTGACCGAGAAAGGCCGGATGCTGTTGGAAGCCACGCGCGCGCTGCTGCTGAACATCGAGCAGTTTCGCCAGCAGGCCAACGGTGTTGCCGGGCGACTGCTGGGCACCGTGCGCATCGGCCTGGCGGAAAACCAGGACAAGCAAGTGAGCCTCAAGCTGGCGGCGGCGATCACGGCATTTCGCCGCCGTGACGAGTCGGTGCAACTGGAACTGATCAGTGCGCCACCGGCGGAGCTGGAGCGGTTGTTGCTGGAGCAGCGGCTGGACTACGCCATCAGCTATTTTTCCGGTAAACAGGCAGCGTTCGACTACCAGCCCGTGTTCGAGGAACGGCAGCGGCTGTATTGCGGCAAAGGGCATCCCTTGTTCGGCGTGCCGCAGGTGCCGCACCAGCGTTTGCTGGAGCAGGACCAGGTGCGCCACCCGTACCGTTTCATCGAAGGCGACGAGCCGTTCCAGAGCAGGCACGGCATGGCGGTGGCAGAACAGATCGAGAGCGTGCTGACGTTCATTCTATCGGGCAGGCACATTGGTTATCTGCCATGTCACACCGCTCTGGCGTGGGAGGCCGAAGGGCAGCTGTGGGCGCTGGACCCGGGGCTGGATTTTGTCGTGCCGTTTACCCTTGCCCGGCACCGGGGCCAGGTGGCCGGCGAGGCACAGCAGGCGTTTGCCGAAGATGTATTGGCGGCCTTCGCCTGAAAGCCAAGCACGGTGCCTGTAGGAGCGGCCTTGCGTCGCGAAGGGCCGCAAAGCGGCCCCGGCAACAATACTCAGCGCTCAACCCAGAGGGCCCCAGGCACCCCCTGCCCCGTGTACAGGCTCAGTAAGCCATGCTCCAGGTCAGGGTGTAGGTGCGCCCACGCCCCTGGTAGTCGTACAGGTACGCCGGCCCGTAAGTCGGCGAATAGAACAGCGTCGCGCGCTGCCCCCAGACCGTACTGTACTGCTTGTCCAGCAGGTTCTGGATACCCGCGCTGAAAGTGCCGAAACCGGTGTCCTGGCTGGCCAGCAGGTCGAAGGTGGTGTAGCCGTCGATCTCATGGTCGGCGTCGTCCTTCAGGCTGAACGCGTGGTTGGCCTGCAGCCGCGCGCTGCGGCCGTCTCCCTTCCAGCCAACGAAGCCGGTGGCCTTCGACAGCGAGGCATAGCGGGCATCGCGCTTGATCCAGCCGCCGTCGACAGCCTCTTCCTCGGAGCGGGTCAGGTGCAGCGTGCCGCCCGCTTCCCAACCGCTCTGGAAGTGGCGGGTCAATGCCCCTTCAAAGCCGAAGTCACGGCTCTTCTGCTCTTCGACATTGATGGTGAGCGTTTGCGAGTCGACGTTGATGATCTTGTCCGACCAGATGTAGTACAGCGCTGCCTGGGCGTCCCAGTCCAGGTCGGCATAGCGCCAGCCCAGTTCCACCTGACGGCTCTTGATCCCGGCCAGGGGGTTGTCTGCCACGCTCAGGCCCGGCTTGCCGTAGTACTTGGCCGGGTCTGGCAGGTCGAAGCCTTCGCCGTAGTTGGTCCACACCTGATGGCCATTCTTGAAGTCGTAAATGGCGCCGACGTTGAACAGGTTGACCTGGTAATCGTTGCTGCCGCCGGGCACGCCCTTGAAGTCGCTGACATCCACGTCCATCTGCTGGCGCCGGGCGCCGCCAGACAAGGTCAGGTTGTCAGTGGCGCGCCAGTCCAGCTGCCCATACAGCGAAACGCCGTCCACCCGATAGCTCGGGTAACGTGCGGCCTTGCTCTCCTTCTCCAGGTCCAGGCCACCGGATTCGGACGAGGTCTGTGCGTTGAAGGTGGTCTGCTCGGCACTGAAGCGCTCGCGGTCCAGGTCAACGCCATAGGTCAGCTTGAGCGTGTCCCATTGCTTGGCGAACAACCCCTTGAGGCTGGAAACCTCGAAGTTCTGCTGCGAGGCAGCAAAGTACACCCCGCGTGAGCCCGTAGGGGTGGCCCGGTTGTAGTACGGGAACGGGTAGAAGTTGTCGTCTTCCTTGCGGTACGACGCTTGCAGGTAGAAGTCCTGGCCGAGCACGTCGCTGTGGTGGTAGTTGGCATTGAGCAGCAGGCGCCGGGTGCGCGGCTCCAGGCCGGCTGAATAGCCGCTGCGCAGCTCGGCATCTTCCAGGTCGGAGGGCGCGTTGTAGTTCAGGTTGGGGAAGTAGATACCGGTACTGCCGTGGTTGCCCGAGTCGTAATACTGGGCCAGCAGGTCAAGGCTCTGCTGCTCGTTCAACTGCATGCCCAAGCTGCCGAGCACATCGATCGTGCGGTTGTACTGCAGGTCGGTCTGGGTGTTGTCGATGAAGATCTGCTCGCCCGATCCGTCGTAGAACGCTTCGTTCTGCTCGCCGGAGATACCCAGGCGGGCATTGATCCGCTCGTTGCCGCCGCTGATCGACTGGGCAAAGCGGGTGGCCAGGTCGTCGCTGTTGTTGAAGCCGCTGCTGGCACCTAACTGGGTCTCGAAACGGGCCGGCCCGGGTTCGCCCTTCTTGGTGACAATGTTGATGATACCGCCGGTGGCGCCCCCGCCGTAGATGGCGCTGGCACCAGACAGCACTTCGACGCGCTCGACATTGAACGGCGAAATACTGTCGAACTGGCGTGACAGCCCCCTTGAACTGTTCTGGCTGACCCCGTCGATCATCACCAGCACATTGCGCCCACGCATGTTCTGGCCGTAGTTGGTGCGCCCTTCCGGTGCCAGGTCCAGGCCCGGCACCAGCTTGCCGATGGCTTCCTTCAGGCTGACGCCACTGTCGATCTGTTCGCGCAGTTGCTGTTGGTCGACCACCCACACGGTCCCGGGGATTTCGCTGATTGCCGTGCTGGTGCGCGAAGCCACACTGACTTCGATCGGCTTGAGGTTGACCGCCTGCGGCGCAGCCTCGGCCTTGCGCAGGGTAACTGTGCGGGCATCGCTGAATTGCCAGCCCATGCCACTACCGGCCAGCAATTGTTGCAGCGCCTGCTCGACACTGTAGCTGCCGCGCAGGGCCGGGCCGGCCAGGCCGGCGACATCGCTCGTGGTGTACAGCAAGTGCAGGCCAGCCTGGTCGGCAAACGCGGTCAGGGCCTGGTCCAGCGGCTGGGCAGGCAGGTCAAGCTGAACCTGCCGGGCCTGCAGTTGGGCGTTTTCGGTGGTAGTCGAAGCGGCCGCATGCAGCGGGCCGCTCAGCATGGCCAGGGCACTGCAAGACAACAGGGCATGGTGAAGTGAACCGCGGCGGCGGGGCAAAGGCTTGGGCATCAGAGACACGTAGGCGCTTCCTGACAAGTCGTAAATGAGAATGAGTTGCTGATCAGTCTCACTACGACGATCTGGCTTGCAGGAACTTGCAGTGCCCACTGCAAATTTTTTCTGCGCTGGCCGCTCAATGCACCACGGCCAACCAAGGCAGGTAGGTCACCTTCAGCCCATAACGCTGCTCCAGGCTGCGCAACAGCGCCTGCGGCTCATCCAGGTCGAAGACCCCACTCACCTCCAACGCCGCCAGCTTGCTGTCGGACAGCACGATGCGCCCGTGCCGGTAACGCTCCAGCTCTTGCAGCACCTGCCCCAACGGCTTGCCATTGAAGATCAGCTTGCCCCGCTGCCAGGCCAACTGGGCACCGGCATCCGCCGCTACTGCCAACGGCTGCTCGCCGACCTTGGCCTCGCCACGTGCCAGTACCACGTGCCCATCACGGCGCACGCTGAAGGTGGCGGCACGCCCCTGCACCGCTGCACCGGCCGTGTCCACCACGAACGGCCGGGCATCATTCGCCACTTCGAACAGCGCCTCCCCTGCAGCCAGCACCACGCGCCGCTCATGCTCGCTGAATACCACGCGCAAGGCGCTGGCACTGTTCAGGGTGACCCGCGTGCCATCGGCCAACGTCACGACTTGCCGCTCACCCACGCCAGTGTGGTAATCGGCCAGCAACATCGGCGCCTGCTGCCAGGCGACCAAGGCGGTAATCAGCAACACCCCGCAGGCCGCTACGCCCGCCTGCTGCAGCCACCGGCGGCAATGGCGCAGGGCCTGGCCAATGTACTTGGCCACCATGCTTTGCGACACGCCAAGGCGTTGCGCGACCTGCTTCTGGGTCAGGCCGTCTACGCGGTTCAGCAACAACGCCTGGCGGGCCTTGCAGGGCAACTGCAACAGCGCCTGATCGAGCAGTTGCAGGCGCTCACGCGCCAGCAACACCGCCTCGGGCTCTGGCGCTGGGCAGGCTAGCTCGCCTGCCCCGTCGCAATCATCGTGGCTGGCCGCAATGCGTTGCTCGCGGCGCAGGGCGTCGATCGCCAGGTTACCCGCCACGCGGAAGATGAAACTGCGCGCGTGCAGCACCGGCAAAGCCTGCTCGTCGATGTGCACCAGCTTGAGGTAGGTTTCCTGCGCGACGTCGGCGGCACGCTGGCGGTCGCTCATGCGCCGGGTCAGGAACTGCAGCAAGTCGTCGTAGTGCTCCTGGAAACTCGCCAGAAGGCCCGACACAGGTGAAGTCAGCATGGGTTTGGGAACGACCAGTAAGAGAAGTTATCGGCTGTTAATGAGAAACAGTATCTTTCATCTAGGCCAACACTTTCAACGCCGGCGCGCATTTGCCACACTGACGGCTCGTTCACTTAGGCAAGGTCGTACCCATGGTTGCCCGACTGCACCGCTACACCCGCCTGCTCATCGCCCTGTGCCTGACCAGCAGCCTGGCGGCCTGCGCGCTCTTGCAGCCACGCGACCCGCTGAACATCAGCGTGATCGGCATAGAACCGCTGCCCGGGCAGGAACTGGAGTTGCGCATGGCCGTGAAAATGCGGGTGCAGAACCCCAACGAAGAGGCAATCGACTACAACGGCATCGCCCTCGACCTGGCGGTTAACGGCCAGCCACTGGCTGCCGGGGTCAGTGACCAGCAGGGGCACATTGGCCGCTACGACGAGGCGGTGATCGTGGTGCCGGTGAGCATCACGGCGTTCTCTTTCCTGCGCCAGGCCTACGGGCTGGGCCAGGTGGGTACCCTGCAGGGCCTGCCCTACAAGCTGCGCGGCAAGCTGGCCAGCGGGCCATTGGGCACCGTGCGCTTCACCGACGAGGGCAAGCTGGACCTGCCCAAAGGGACCAACTGGTAAACAGCGGGCGCTTAGCGGTTGGCGCTGGCTGCTGCCATCAGCTTGTTGACTTCGCTGCGGACCATGCTGGCGTATTCGGGCGGCGACATGCCCTCCAGCTCAGCGCGTACCCACTCGGCCCATTTGCCCTTGCGCCGTGGCTTCTCGGCGATCAGCCGGGCGGCTTCGCCCTTGGCCTTGCCCAGGTTGGTCTGCCACATTTCGAACAGCCGGGCCTTCTCTGCCTCGATCTGCGCCCGTTCCTCGAAGCTCATGTTGGCCAGATTGAAACTCATGCATCACCTGCTAGACCGTAAATGGCGGCTATCTTACACCAACGCGCCAACCTCACGCCGAAGCAACTTTTCCGGCGCGCAAGTATCCATTGTTCAAACCACCCATCGACGAGGACACTTTCATGGCCCGGAAAAAAGCCACGCTGGCCGACAGCGACCAAATCAAGGACCAGGTCTTCAGCGAATTGCAGGCGCTGATCGAAGAATCGGAGAAACTGCTCAACGACAGCGCTGCCCTGGTTGGCGAAGAAGCCGACAGCCTGCGCGCGCAGGTCAGCCTGAAGCTGAAACAGGCACGCCAAGCCGCCGCAAACGTGCGTGACAAAGCGCAGCCCATGGTCAATGCCACACAGGACTACATCGGTGGCCACCCATGGCAAACCGTGGCCATTTCCGCCGGCCTCGGCCTGGTGGTGGGCCTGCTACTGGGCCGGCGCAACTGACCGAGCGGCCGCGCCGGCGGCACGAATCAGGCGGCCTGCGCCAGCGGAATCCCGCTGTGGAAGCGCAACTCCTGGTCCGGTGACTGGATAAGCTCCGCTTCCGCCGCACGCACCAGTTCAATGCGGCGGGCAATGTCCGCCACCTCACCATAGTGGTGCGCCAGTTTCAGGTAACCCTGGTAATGGCGCGCCTCGCTTTTCAGCAGGCCGTGGTAGAAACGGCCCAATTCTTCATCCAAGTGCGGCACCAACGCGGCAAAGCGCTCGCAGCTGCGCGCTTCGATGAACGCCCCGACCACTAGTGTATCCACCAGCTTGACCGGCTCATGGGCGCGCACCAGCCGGCGCAGCCCCGATGCGTAGCGCCCCGCCGACACCGGCCGCAGCGGTACACCACGGCGTTTCATAAGGCGCAGCACCTGCTCGTGGTGCACCAGCTCCTCGCGCGCCAGGCGCGACATCATGTTGATCAGGTCAAGGTGGGTGTTGTACTTGGCGATCAGGCTCAGGGCAGTGCTGGCGGCCTTGAATTCGCAGTTCTTGTGGTCGATCAGCAAGGTTTCCTGGTCGGCCAGCGCTGCTTCGATCCAGGCGTCTGGCGTCGGGCAGCCCAGGAAGGCATCGATTTCGGGGGTCAGGGACATGAGCATGCAACCACACGGAACAGGCAGGGCTGGCGATTATACCGGCGGCGGCGGTCGGCGCCAGTGGCTATGCTTGATGTGTATCAAGCACCCGACCGGGCAGCGGGGACTATAGTCAGGCATTGGTCGCCCCCTTTGACTGGAGTTAACGCCCATGCAAGCCATCCGCAGCATTCTGGTGGTGCTCGACCCCGAACACGCCCACAGCCGGGCACTGACCCGGGCCAAGCTGATTGCAGGCGTCACCGGCGCGCGCCTGCACCTGCTGATGTGCGACAAACGGCATGACCACAGCGCGCTGTTGAGTGTGCTGAGCCGCCAACTGCACGACGACGGTTATGACAATGTCTCCCACGAAGAAGCCTGGCGCGATAACCTGCACGACACCATCATCGACGTGCAGCAGGCCGAAGGCTGTGAGCTGGTAATCAAGGAACACCGCCCCGACAACCCGCTGAAAAAGGCCCTGCTCACCCCCGGTGACTGGAAACTGCTGCGTCAATGCCCGTGTGCCGTGCTGATGGTCAAGAGCGAGCGGCCATGGACTGGCGGCAGGATTCTGGCCGCGGTGGATGTGGGCAACCAGGACGAGGATCACCGCCGCCTGCACGCCAGCATCATTGACCATGGCCATGACATCGCCGCGCTGGCCAAGGGCGAACTGCATGTCATCAGCGCACACCCGTCGCCCATGCTGTCGGCGGCCGACCCGGTCTACCAGTTGAGCGAAACCATCGAGGAACGCTACCGTGAAGCGTGCAAGGCGTTCCAGGCCGAGTACGCCATCAGCGACCAATGCCTGCACGTGGCCGAAGGGCCGGCAGATGTACTCATCCCCCACACCGAGCAGGGGTTGGATGCGGTGGTGACCGTGATCGGTACGGTGTGCCGCACAGGGATTATCGGGGCGTTGATTGGCAATACTGCAGAGGTGGTACTCGATAAGCTGAAGGGCGACGTGCTGGTGCTCAAGCTCGAGGAAACCAGCGCCAATCTGGCCGAACGGGTCCGGGGTTGACGCCCCTGCAGGCGCGCCACGGGGGCGAGCCTGCACACGGGCGCAGGTACCCGTCAGCCCAATGCTTCACGCACCTTCGGGTCCAGCCCCTCCCCGTCGTTGGCTGCAATCCACTCCAGCAGCTGCCTGCGCATGGCCGGCGTCCAGAAGCTTTGCAGATGCTGGCGTACCCCCTGCACGGCCAGCGCTCGGTTAGGCTCGCTATCGAAATAATGGGCAATCTGGTTAGCCATCTTGACCAGGCTGGCGCTGCTCATTGGCGTACCTCGGCTTTCTCCGCTGTGCGGCGCTCCTGCAGCAGGCGCCGCTGTTCGTCACTGAAGTCCTGATAGCGCTGCTGCCATTGCGAGGGCTGGAACACTTTGACCACCTCCACCGCCGTGACCTTGTACTCGGGGCAGTTGGTGGCCCAGTCGGAGTTGTCGGTGGTGATCACGTTGGCCCCCGACTCGGGGAAGTGGAACGTGGTGTACACCACCCCCGCGGCCACTCGCGCACTGACCTTGGCGCGCAGCACCGTCTGCCCGGCACGGCTGCCAATGCCAACCCAGTCGCCATCCTGGATACCCCGGCTTTCGGCATCGGTAGGGTGGATTTCCAGGCGGTCGGCGTCGTGCCAGGCCACGTTGCCGGTGCGCCGCGTCTGCGCGCCGACGTTGTACTGGCTGAGGATGCGCCCGGTGGTCAGCAACAACGGGTAGCGGCTGTTGACCTTTTCGTCGGTTGGCACATAGCCGGTAAGCATGAAGCGGCCCTTGCCCCGCACGAACTGGTCGATGTGCATGGTTGGCGTGCCATCCGGCGCCGCCTCGTTGCAGGGCCATTGCAGGCTGCCATGACGTTCGATTTCGGCGTAACTGACCCGGCGGAAGGTCGGGGTCAGGCGGGCGATTTCATCCATGATCTCGGACGGGTGGCGGTAGTGCATCGGGTAGCCCAGGGCGTCGGCCAGGGCGATGGTAGCTTCCCAGTCAGCCTTGCCGGCAAGCGGTTCCATGACCTTGCGCACCCGTGAAATACGCCGCTCGGCGTTGGTGAAGGTGCCGTCTTTTTCCAGGAACGAACTGCCTGGCAAAAACACATGGGCGAACTTGGCGGTTTCGTTGAGGAAGATGTCCTGTACCACCACGCACTCCATCGCGAGCAAGGCGGCCGTGACGTGCTGGGTGTTGGGGTCACTTTGGGCAATGTCTTCACCCTGGCAGTACAGCGCCTTGAAGCTGCCGTCCAGCGCTGCCTCGAACATGTTGGGAATACGCAGGCCCGGGTCGGGCTGCAAGGTCACGCCCCAGGCCTGCTCGAACTCTTCACGCACCGCTTGGTTGGAGATATGCCGGTAACCGGGCAACTCATGGGGGAACGAACCCATGTCGCACGAACCCTGCACGTTGTTCTGGCCGCGCAGTGGGTTGACCCCTACCCCTTCACGGCCGATGTTGCCGGTGGCCATGGCCAGGTTGGCGATGGCCATCACCGCGGTGCTGCCCTGGCTGTGCTCGGTCACCCCAAGGCCGTAATAGATGGCCGCATTACCGCCGGTGGCGTACAGCCGGGCGGCGGCGCGGATCTGCTCTGGCGCTACGCCACACACCGGGCCAAGCACTTGCGGGGCGTTCTCGGCACGGCTGACGAAGTCGCGCCAGCGGGCAAAGTCTTCGGTTTCGCAGCGGGCATCGATGAAGCCCTGGGCCAGCAGGCCCTCGGTGACGATCACATGGGCCAAGGCGTTGAGCATGGCCACGTTGGTGCCAGGGCGCAGTTGCAAGTGCAGCTCGGCACGGGCGTGCGGCGCGTCGACCAGGTCGATGCGCCGTGGGTCGATCACGATCAGCCGCGCGCCCTGGCGCAGGCGGCGCTTTAGCTGCGAGCCGAACACCGGGTGGGCGTCGGTAGGGTTGGCACCGATCACCAGTATCACGTCGGCCTGCATCACCGAGTCGAAGCTTTGCGTACCTGCCGACTCGCCGAGGGTCTGCTTCAGGCCATAACCGGTCGGTGAATGGCAGACCCGCGCACAGGTGTCGACGTTGTTGTTGCCGAACGCCGTACGCACCAGCTTCTGCACCAGGTACGCCTCTTCGTTGGTGCAGCGGCTGGAGGTAATGCCGCCAATGGAGTCACGCCCATACTTGAGCTGGATACGGCGCAATTCGCTGGCGGCGTAGTTCACCGCCTCGTCCCAGCTGACCTCTTGCCACGGGTCCTCCAGGCGCTTGCGGATCATCGGTTTGGTGATGCGGTCCGGGTGGGTCGCGTAGCCCCAGGCGAAACGCCCTTTGACACAGGCGTGGCCATGGTTGGCGCCGCCGTTCTTGTCCGGGACCATGCGCACCAGCTGGTCCCCTTTCATTTCTGCGCGGAACGAGCAGCCCACACCGCAGTAGGCACAGGTGGTGACCACCGAACGCTCGGGCTGGCCCAGTTGCACCAGGCTTTTTTCGGTCAGGGTCGCCGTTGGGCAGGCCTGCACACAGGCGCCGCACGACACGCACTCCGAAGCCAGGAAATTGTCCCCGCCGGCCGCCGCCACCCGCGACTCGAAACCACGCCCGGTGATGGTCAGGGCGAAGGTGCCCTGGATGTCCTCGCAGGCGCGCACGCAGCGGCTGCAGACAATGCACTTGCTCGGTTCATAGTCGAAATACGGGTTGGAAACGTCCTTTTTCTCCGCCAGGTGGTTGGCGCCTTCGTAGCCGTAGCGCACCTCGCGCAGGCCAACCTGGCCAGCCACGGTTTGCAGTTCGCAGTTGCCGTTGGCCGAACAGGTCAGGCAGTCCAGCGGGTGGTCGGAGATATACAGCTCCATCACGTTGCGGCGCAAGCCGGCCAGGCGCGGGGTTTCGGTGCGCACCACCATGCCTTCGCTGACCGGCGTGGTGCACGACGCCGGGTAGCCGCGCATGCCTTCGATTTCCACCATGCACATGCGGCACGAGCCAAAGGCTTCAAGGCTGTCGGTGGCACACAGTTTGGGGATGCTGGTGCCGAGCATGGCCGCGGCGCGCATCACCGAGGTGCCGGCCGGCACGCTGATGGCACGGCCATCGATGCTCAGGCTGACCTGCACGTCGCTGTCGCGAGCCGGGGTGCCCAGGTCGGTTTGCGGGTCGAAGAAGTTGATCACTGTGCGGCCTCCGTGGTGGTCAGCCCGAAATCGGCGGGGAAGTACTTGAGGGCGCTGGCGACCGGGTAGGCGGTCATGCCACCCATGGCGCACAGCGAACCGTACTGCATGGTGTCGCACAGGTCGCGCAGCAACAGGGCGTGGTCATGGCGCTCGCCCGTCTCGCTGCTGGCGATCAAGCGGTCGACCACCTCCATGCCCCGTGTCGAGCCGATGCGGCACGGGGTGCACTTGCCGCACGACTCCTCGGCGCAGAACTGCAAGGCAAAACGCGCCATGCTGGCCATGTTCAGGGTGTCGTCGGCGACCACCACACCGCCATGGCCGAGCATCGCGCCCATGGCGGCGAAGGCTTCATAGTCCAGCGGCGTGTCGAAGTGGCTGGGCGGCACCCAGGCGCCAAGCGGGCCCCCGACCTGCGCAGCTTTCAGCGGCCGGCCACTGGCCGTGCCGCCCCCGTAGCCCTCTACCAGCTCGCGCAGGGTCAGGCCAAAAGCCCGCTCCACCAGGCCACCGTGGCGCACATTGCCGGCCAGCTGGAACGGCATGGTCCCCAGTGAGCGGCCCATGCCGAAGTCTCGGTAGAACGCCGCGCCCTTGGCCAGGATGATCGGCACCGAGGCCAGGGTGAGCACGTTGTGCACCAATGTCGGCAAGCCGAACAGGCCTTGCAGCGCGGGCAGTGGCGGCTTGGCGCGGACGATGCCGCGCTTGCCCTCGATCGATTCGAGCAGTGCGGTTTCTTCACCACAGATGTAGGCGCCGGCCCCCACCCGTACCTGCAGCTCGAAGGCCCGGCCGCTACCGGCCACGTTGGCCCCCAGGTAACCGGCCGCGCGGGCGACGGCAAACGCCTGCTCGAGCACACGGATGGCGTCGGGGTATTCCGAGCGCACGTAGATGTAGCCCATGTCGGCGCCCACGGCGAGGCCGGCAATGATCATGCCTTCGATCAGCAGGAACGGGTCGCCCTCCATCAGCATGCGGTCGGCAAAGGTGCCGGAGTCGCCCTCGTCGGCATTGCACACCACGTACTTCTGGCCTGCGCCAGCGTCCCGCACGGTGCGCCACTTGATACCCGCCGGGAAGGCCGCCCCCCCGCGGCCGCGCAAGCCGGAGTCCAGCACGGCAGCGACCACTTCGGCGCCGTCCAGCGCTACCGCGGCTTCAAGGCCGGCGAAACCGCCGTGCGCCCGGTAGTCGTCCAGCGACAACGGGCGGGTAATGCCGGCGCGGGCAAACAGCAGCCGTTGCTGGGTCTTGAGGTAGGGGATGGCCTCGACCGGCCCAAGCGCCAGCGGGTGCTCGGCGGGCTCACCGGCCAGGGCATCGAGCAGCGCCGGCACGTCTTGTGCGGTAACCGGGCCAAAGCCGAGGCGGCCTTGCGCACTGTCGCACTCGACCAGCGGCTCCAGCCAGTACAGCCCACGCGAGCTGGTGCGCTGGATTTCCAGCGGCAACTGGCGCCGCTCGGCTTCGCGCTGGAAGGCCTCGGCGACCTGGTCGGCGCCCACGGCGCGGGCGACCGAATCACAGGCAATGAACAGCGTCAGCATGCTGCATCCTCCTGGCAGGCATTGACCAAGGCGCGCAAGCGCTCGGGGGTGAGCCGTGCGTGCACCTGGCCGTCGAGTTCCAACGCGGGAGAGCAGGCGCAGGCGCCCAGGCAGTACACCGGGCGCAGGCTGATGGCGCCGTCTGCGCTGGTGCCATGGTCGTCGAGTGCCAGCTGTTCACGCAGCTGCGCCGCGAGTGCTTCGGCGCCACGGCTCTGGCACGACTCGGCGCGGCACAGGCGCAAGGTATGGCGTGCCGGCGGCGCAGTGCGGAAATCATGATAGAAACTGATTACCCCACGCACCTCGGCCAGGCTGAGGTTGAGGGCATGGGCCAGTTCGGGAACGGCGGCATCGGGGATGTAGCCCAGGTCATGCTGGATAGCATGCAGCATCGGCAACAGGGCGCCCGGGGTGTCTTTGTCGCGCGCCAGAATGCGCTGGATAACGGGCAGTTGGAGCAATTCATCAGGCATACAGCGGACCTCGGCATCACGGACCCTGCCTGTTTTCTTGTAATGGCAGGTATCCAGCGTGTTCTGCTGCGGCACGCCGGCAACGTCACGGTTGCGCGATGGCGGCGGCCTCCTCGCTGACGGCCGCGCATCTGCGTGCGCTGGTCCGACGGCATCCTGCAAGCATGGCACTTATGCCGCCGAAGGGTTGCGTACGAGCGACCAGGCGCATCCTGAAACCGACGCTGGTCAGCCCTGGCCGTGGGCCTTGAGCTTGAGTTTTTCGGTATCGACGCGGACGAACACCGAGTCCGCCGTCACGGTCAGCACATCGCCAGCCCAGACTTCACAGATCACCCGGCTTTTGCGCCCTACTTCACCTTCTACCCGGGCCTTGAGCAGCAATTCGATGCCCATCGGGGTGGGTTTCAGGTAGGTCAAGCTGAGAGTGCCGGTCACGCAGTCGATGCGCGGCACGCTGCCCGGCGCGCGGCCTTCGTGCCGGTAGTGGTAGGCCATGGCGGTCCAGTTGGAATGGCAATCGACCAACATCGCCAGCAGGCCGCCGTAGACCAGGCCTGGCCAACCGCTGAAGGTGCTGTCCGGGGCATGCCTGCAGACCAGGTGGATACCATCGGCATGCCAATGGCTTTGCAGGTGCAACCCGCTGGGGTGGGAGCAACCGCAGCCGTAGCAGGTACCGTCTGGTGCCGCCATGGCCTGGAGGGAAAGGGGCTGGTCGTTCATACGCTTCCTGTGCTGATGAAAAAGGGGGCGCGCAACGCCCCCATTAAAGCAGAAACATCAGGCGGCCTGCGCAACCACGCGGCCGCGCCGCTGGGTCAGCGACACCAGCAGGATGAACACAGTCACCGCGGCGGTCATCAGTGTTTCGTAGCGGTAGGCATCGCTGAACAGCATGTAGCCCAGCACCATGACAATGGTGCCGATCACCAGCCAGGTAAGGTAGGGGAACAGCCACATTTTCAGCTCCAGCGGGCGCCCTTCGCGTTCGGCGCGCGCCCGCATGCGCAGCTGCGACACGGCGATCACCAGGTACACCAGCAACGCGATGGCACCGGTGGTAGACAACAGGAAGCCAAACACCTTGCCAGGGAATACATAGTTGACCAGGCAACCGGCGAAGCCTGCCAAGGTGGAGAACAGCACGGCCACGGTCGGCACCCCAGAGCCAGAAATGCGCTTGGTCATGCTCAGCGCCTGGCCACGCGCGCCCAGCGAATAGAGCATGCGCGAGGCTGTGTACAGGCCCGAGTTCATGCAGCTGGTCACTGCCACCAGCACCACCAGGTCGACCAGCAGCTTGGCCCCCGGCACGTTCAACACCTCCAGCACCCGCTGGAATGAACCGACCGCCTTCAACGCCGGGTCGTTCCAGGCCACCAGCGACACCACCAGGAAGATCGAGGCCAGGTAGAAGATGGCGATGCGGTAGACCACCAGGTTGGTGGCACGGCGGATCTTGTCTTTCGGGTTGGCGGTTTCGTCAGCGGCGATGGTGACGATTTCGGCACCGAAGAACGAGAAGATGGTGATCAGCACGCCACCCAGTACGGTGCCGAAGCCGTTGGGCATGAAGCCGCCATGGTCCCACAGGCGGCTGACCCCGGACACCTCGGCCAGCGGCCAGAAACCGAACACCGCCAGCCCGCTGACCACGATGAACGCAATGATCGCCACCACCTTGACCAAGGCGAACCAGTACTCGAACGCACCGAAGTTCTTCACGCTGACCAGGTTGGTGCCCGCCAGCACCAGCATGATCAGGAAGGCGAACAGCCACGAGGGCACGCCTGGGAAGTAGGCATGCAGGATGTCGGCGCCGGCGATGGCTTCGACCGGAATGATCAGCACCCAGAACCACCAGTACAGCCAGCCGATGGTAAACCCAGCCCACGGGCCGATGGCCTCGCTGGCATAGGTCGAGAACGAGCCGCTGTTGGGGTTGGCGATGGCCATTTCACCCAGCATGCGCATGACCAGCAGCACCAGCAAGCCGGTCATGGCGTAGGAGATGAGGATCGCCGGGCCAGCGGTGGCAATGGCATTGGACGAGCCGATGAACAGGCCGGCGCCGATGATGCCGGCGATGGAAATCATGGACACCTGGCGCGAGGTCAGGCCGTGCTGCAAGGAGCGCTGTTTCTTGTTGTCGTGAGAAGCCATGAAGAACCCTCGAATGGGTCGGCCGCGGCATGGCGGCTGAAGGTCGGAGCAGAATTCTTTTAAATTTCTGATGCGCGTTGTTGTTGTTTTGCAAAGACCGAAAGCGGGTAATGACCTCCTCTTCACATGACCGGTTGTCTTTGTTGATTCAGGTCAGTATTAATCTATAGGCCGGGGTCAACAAACGACCTTTTCGAAACACATGATTCCGTTTTGGAATGAACTCCTCACTTTTTTGCTCGGTATTCGCCCGTCATGTCCAAACGCCTGATGCCCTCGACCACCGCCCTTCAGTGTTTCGAAGCGGCCGCCCGCCACCTCAGCTTCACCCGTGCGGCGCAAGAGCTGCACCTGACCCAGAGCGCAGTCAGCAAGCAGGTGGCGCAGCTTGAAGACATGCTCTCGCACTCGCTGTTCCAGCGTATTCGCCGGCGCCTGCACCTGACCCCGGCCGGCGCCCTGTACCTCACCGAAGTGAACAAGATCCTCACCCAGATCGATATTTCCAGCCGCTACATCCTCAGCTATGGCGACGAAACCGAAGTGCTGCGCATCGCTACCCAGCCCACCTTCGGCGCGCGCTGGCTGGTGCCCAGGCTCAAGGGCTTCGGCGACCGCTACCCGCGTATTCACCTGGACATACGCAACGAGCTGGAGCCGTTCGACCTGGTCCAGGCCAAGGCCGACATCGCCTTTTTCTTCGGCCAGGGCACCTGGCCCGGGGCAACCTGCATCGAATTGTTCAGTGAAGAGGTCGTGCCGGTGTGCAGCCCGCAGCTACTGGCCAGCCACCCTTTCGACAGTGCCCAGGCACTGACCGAGCACCGCTTGTTGCAGTGCGTGTCGCGGCCCGAAGCTTGGCATGAGTGGTTCCTGGGGCTGGGCTTGCACAGCCAGAACAGCTACCACGGGCCGCGTTTCGACACCTTCTACCTGTGCATCCGCGCGGCCATCGCCGGTTGTGGCATCGCCCTGATCCCGCGCTACCTGGTGGCCGAGGAATTGAGCGAAGGCAAGCTGGTGGTGGCCTGGGACCACCCGGTGGCGAGCAATGGCCGGCACTTCATCGCGCATGCCGAACATGCCGCCGAAGTGCCCAAGATACGGGCTTTTGTGCAGTGGATACGGGAGCGGGTCGCTGAGGGGGATTGATTTGAATGGCGAAGTATCGGCCAGATCACGAATCCATGGAATGACCGCAATCGAATAATTCGTTTGCGGAATAACCTGCGAACACGTTTGGATAATAAGAAACTCGAACAAGGTCCGCGTGCACCATGAACCAGGAAAGTATCAGCCAATCAATTGCCATCGTTCACCCAATCACACTTTCCCATGGTCGCAATGCCGAAGTCTGGGACACTGACGGCAAACGTTACATCGACTTTGTCGGCGGTATCGGCGTGCTCAACCTGGGCCACTGCCACCCGGCCGTGGTCGAGGCCATCCAGGCCCAGGCCACCCGCCTCACTCACTATGCCTTCAACGCCGCCCCCCATGGTCCGTACCTGGCGCTGATGGAGCAACTGAGCCAGTTCGTACCGGTCAGCTACCCGCTGGCCGGCATGCTCACCAACAGCGGCGCGGAAGCCGCGGAAAACGCCCTGAAAGTGGCCCGAGGCGCCACCGGTAAACGGGCCATCGTCGCCTTCGACGGGGGCTTCCACGGCCGCACCCTGGCTACCCTGAACCTCAACGGCAAGGTCGCCCCGTACAAGCAACGGGTCGGCGAGCTGCCCGGGCCGGTCTACCACCTGCCCTACCCGAGCGCCGACACCGGGGTCACCTGCGAACAGGCACTCAAGGCCATGGACCGCCTGTTCAGCGTCGAGTTGGCCGTGGAAGACGTGGCGGCGTTCATTTTTGAGCCAGTGCAGGGAGAAGGTGGTTTCCTGGCCCTCGACCCGGCCTTCGCCCAGGCCCTGCGCCGCTTCTGCGACCAGCACGGCATCCTGATCATCATCGACGAGATCCAGTCAGGCTTTGGCCGCACCGGCCAGCGCTTCGCCTTCCCGCGCCTGGGGCTCGAGCCCGACCTGCTGTTGCTGGCCAAGAGCATTGCCGGGGGCATGCCCTTGGGTGCGGTGGTCGGGCGCAAGGACCTGATGGGGTCATTACCCAAGGGCGGCCTCGGCGGCACCTACTCGGGCAACCCCATTGCCTGTGCGGCAGCACTGGCCAGCCTGGCGCAGATGACCGACGAGAACGTGGCTACCTGGGGTGAGCGCCAGGAGCAGGCCATCGTCAGCCGCCACCAGCGTTGGACGGCCTCGGGCCGGTACCCGTTCATCGGGCGCCTGACCGGCGTGGGCGCCATGCGCGGGATTGAATTCGTCAATGCAGACGGCAGCCCGGCCCCGGCGCAACTGGCCAAGGTGCTGGGCGCGGCGCGCGCCAAAGGCCTGCTGCTGATGCCCAGCGGCAAGGCGCGGCACATCATTCGCCTGCTGGCACCGCTGACCATCGAGGCCGAGGTGCTCGAAGAAGGGCTGGATATCCTCGAGCAGTGCCTGGCGGAGTTGAACTGAGCGTTACAGGCCCAGTTCTGCCGGGGTGAGCATGTCGGACTCGAACGCGATCCAGCCGCCTTCGAGTTCGGCATGGCCATTGACGATCGGGCCGTAGTAGGTCAGGCCGTTCTCCAGGGTGACGCAAATGTGCGTGGCATTCTTTTCAGGCGCCGCGAGCGTACCGACGAAATGCACCTTTTTCAGGTTTTCGGTCACCGCCTCCAGGCCAACGCGCATATTGGGGTTCTCCGAGGCCTCGGTATCGCCCCCACGGTCCTCGGCGCTGATGGTGACGGTGGCGATGTACGGGTACTGGGTGCTCAAGCGGGGTTACCTCAATGGGTGGGTGGGCGTACGGGCGCGTAGAGTACGGCAGGCGTTGCCTGTTGTCTCTACTGGCCTCATCGCTGGCAAGTCAGCGCCCACAGGTATACAACCCTTGAATACGCTGCAGCCCCTGTGGGAGCGGGTTCACCCGCGAAGCGGCCAGCCCTGCAACAGGTGATCTGGCCGCCCCGATCTGTTAGGGTGCCCGCCGATGCACGCCACACCACACGAGGATCCCGAGTGAGCGCCGAAGAACCCCTGATCGCCGACCTGTTCGATGTCGACAAACGTCTGTCCCTCAAGCCGGTGGTGGACTTCAACAGCTACCTGCGCAACGCTTTCGGCGAGGGCCCGTGCCGCTGCCACCGCTGCGTCGAAGGTGCCGACCCCAGCACCTATAGCCACGCGCACACCTTCACCTTCGACGGCCGCCCGTGGCACCGCCGTTTCGCCAGCACCGCCGGCAGCGATGTGGCCCAGGTGCTGAAGAAAGCCTGGCTGTCCTATACCAAGGCTGACCTGAACCTGATCGGCGCGCTGGACCTGGCCACGCTCAAGACCTTCACCGAAGCCGGCCTGCACCCACGCTTGCTGGCCCTGCTACCGGCGTGTGGCCTGGCTCGCGAAGTGGATGGCCAGTGGCTGCTGCAGGCCCAGGCCGACTGACAGCCCGGCGGCACGGCAGGATTCCACGGGTCTGCTAACGTGGTGGAATCCGCCCAGCCGCAGGTAGTCCGCCATGGCCCGCACAACGCCCATCGAGCTGTACCGCAACATCGGCATCGTCGCCCACGTCGACGCCGGCAAGACCACGACCACCGAGCGAATCCTGTTCTACACCGGGGTCAACCACAAGATGGGCGAGGTGCACGATGGCGCCGCGACCATGGACTGGATGGCGCAGGAGCAAGAGCGCGGCATCACCATCACCTCGGCGGCGACCACGGCCTTCTGGCAAGGCTCGACCAAGCAGTTCGCCGACAAGTACCGGTTCAACATCATCGACACCCCCGGCCACGTCGACTTCACCATCGAGGTGGAACGCTCGCTGCGCGTACTTGATGGTGCCGTTGTGGTCTTCAGCGGCGCCGACGGCGTCGAGCCCCAGTCCGAGACGGTCTGGCGCCAGGCCAACAAGTACCATGTGCCGCGCCTGGCCTACATCAACAAGATGGATCGCCAGGGCGCCGACTTCCTGCGGGTGGTCAAACAGATCGACCAGCGCCTGGGCCACCACCCGGTGCCAATCCAGCTGGCGATTGGCAGTGAAGAGCATTTCATCGGCCAGATCGACCTGGTAAAGATGAAAGCTATCTACTGGAACGATGCCGATAACGGCACCAGTTATCGCGAAGAAGAGATACCTGCCGAGCTCAAGGTGCTGGCCGATGAATGGCGCGCGAAGATGGTGGAAGCCGCGGCTGAGGCCGATGACGAACTGACTGAGAAGTTTGTTGAAGGCGAAGCGCTGAGCATCGACGAAATCAAGGCCGGCCTGCGCAAACGCACCCTGAACAACGAAATCGTACCCACCATCCTCGGCTCCTCGTTCAAGAACAAGGGCGTGCCGCTGATGCTCGATGCGGTGATCGATTACCTGCCTGCCCCGTCGGAAATCCCGGCAATCAAGGGCACCGACCCCGACGACGAAAACAAGCACCTGGAACGCCACGCCGACGACAAGGAGCCGTTCTCGGCCCTGGCCTTCAAGATCGCCACCGACCCGTTCGTCGGCACCCTGACCTTCGCCCGGGTGTACTCCGGGGTGCTCAGCTCCGGCAATGCCGTGCTCAACTCGGTCAAAGGCAAGAAAGAGCGCATCGGCCGCATGGTGCAGATGCACGCCAACCAGCGCGCGGAGATCAAGGACGTATGCGCCGGTGACATCGCTGCGCTGATTGGCATGAAGGACGTGACCACCGGCGACACCCTGTGCGACATGGACAAGCCGATCATCCTTGAGCGCATGGACTTCCCCGACCCGGTGATCTCCGTAGCCGTGGAACCGAAAACCAAGGCCGACCAGGAAAAAATGGGCATCGCCCTGGGCAAGCTGGCCCAGGAAGACCCGTCATTCCGGGTGCGCACCGACGAAGAAACCGGCCAGACGATCATCTCCGGCATGGGCGAGTTGCACCTGGACATCATCGTCGACCGCATGCGCCGTGAATTCAACGTCGAGGCCAATATCGGCAAACCGCAGGTGGCCTACCGCGAGAAAATCCGCAATACCTGCGAGATCGAGGGCCGCTTCGTCCGCCAGTCCGGCGGCCGCGGCCAGTACGGGCATTGCTGGATCCGCTTCGCCCCCGGTGACGAAGGCAAGGAAGGCCTGGAATTCGTCAACGAGATCGTCGGCGGCGTGGTGCCCCGCGAATACATCCCGGCGATCCAGAAGGGTATCGAAGAACAGATGAAGAACGGCGTGCTGGCCGGCTACCCGCTGATCAACCTGAAGGCAGCGGTGTATGACGGCTCGTACCACGATGTGGACTCCAACGAGATGGCCTACAAGATCGCAGCGTCGATGGCCACCAAGCAGCTGTCGCAAAAAGGCGGCGCGGTACTGCTGGAGCCGGTGATGAAGGTGGAAGTGGTCACCCCCGAGGAATACCAGGGCGATATCCTGGGCGACCTGAGCCGGCGCCGGGGCATGATCCAGGACGGCGACGAAACCCCGGCGGGCAAGGTGATCCGCGCCGAGGTGCCGTTGGGCGAAATGTTCGGCTACGCCACTTCGATGCGCTCGATGACCCAGGGCCGGGCCAGCTTCTCGATGGAGTTCACCCGCTATGCCGAGGCTCCAGCCAGCATTGCCGATGGCATCGTCAAGAAGAACCGTGGGGAGTGATTCATTCCCCTGTGCCAGCCTCTTCGCGGGCACGCCCGCCCCCACAGGGACAGCTCCTGCGCCATTGCTGTGGGAGCGGGCATGCCCGCGAAGAGGCCAGCACAGACAATAACCTTTCTCAGTGCTGCTCCCCTGCCCGCTTCAACAGCTTCTTGCACCGCTCCGACAAATGCACCACGCGCAGGTGCTTGCCCGCCTTAGCATAGCGCTCGCGCAAGGTCTGCAGTGCGGCAACCGCCGAATAATCGACAAAGCTCAAGTGCTGGCAGTCCAGCGTGACCTGGGCCGGGTCGCTGGCGGCATCGAACTGGTCGAGAAATGAAGTGGTCGAGGCGAAGAACAGCGTGCCATGCACTTGATAGCGTTTGCTGCCATCGGCGTCTTCATGGCTGTCGGCGTACAACTCCCGGGCATGCTGCCAGGCAAAGTTCAGCGCCGCGATCACGATGCCGAACAGCACTGCCATGGCCAGGTCGGTAAACACCGTGACCACGGTCACCGCGATGATCGCCAGTACATCGTTGACCGGCACCTTGTGCAACACCCGCAAGGACGCCCAGGCAAACGTCTGCTGGGCCACCACGAACATCACGCCAACCAGCGCCGCCAACGGAATACGCTCGATCAACGGCGACAGGAACAACACGAACAGCAGAATCATCACCCCGGCTACCACACCCGACAGCCGGCCACGGCCATTGGAGCTGAGGTTGATCACCGTTTGCCCGATCATCGCGCAACCCCCCATGCCACCGCACAGGCCCGACACCATGTTCGCGGCGCCCAATGCCACGCACTCGCGGTCCGGGTAGCCGCGGCTTTCGGTGATTTCGTCGGTCAGGTTCAGCGTGAGCAGGGTTTCCAGCAAGCCGACCATGGCCATCAGCACCGCGTAGGGGGCGATGATCTTGAGGGTTTCCAGGTTCCACGGTACATCCGGCAGCGCCAGCCCCGGCAGGCCGCCAGCGATGTGCGCCATATCGCCCAAGGTGCGGGTGGGCAAGCCGAGCAGGTACACCAGCAAGCCAACGCCGAGAATCGCCACCAATGCCGGCGGTACGGCGCGGGTGAGCTTCGGCAATAGGTAGACCACCGCCATGGTCAGCGCCACCAGGCCGATCATCAGGTACAGCGGCGTACCACTTAGCCAGTGCTCACCGTTTTTGAAATGCTCCAGCTGGGCCATGGCAATGACAATGGCCAGGCCGTTGACGAAGCCCAGCATGACCGGGTACGGCACCAGGCGCACCAGCTTGCCTAGGCGCAGCAGGCCGAAAAGAATCATCACCACCCCGCCCAGCAGCACCGTTGCCAGCAGGTACTGCGCGCCGTGCTGCACCACCAGCGCCACGATCACCACCGCCATAGAGCCGGCAGCCCCGGATATCATCCCCGGCCGACCGCCGAACAGTGCGGTCAAGGTACAAATGATGAACGCCCCGTACAGGCCCATCAGCGGGTTTAGGTGGGCGACCAGGGCAAAGGCGATGCACTCGGGCACCAAGGCGAACGAAGTGGTCAGGCCGGCGAGCAGGTCGGCGCGAAGTCGGGCGGGTTTCATGGGCATCCTGTAATTAGCCGGACAACAGCCTGGGGCACTTGTACGGCCTTTAGAGCGGGCAAAATTCTGAGGCGGGATGTTACGGAATTTGTCTGACAGCAGCCACCGCGCAATGTAGCCGAAGGGCTCTCAGGCTGCCTGGCAGGGCCTGTGGAGGGCGATTATCTGCAATTATCTCGCTGACTATAATTTATAGTTTACTGGATAAAGCCAGGATAAAAGGCAGTTTTTTGATGTGCATCCAGCACAGGCAGGACGCCTTTGCCATCATGGCAACCCCACCTGCGGAGATCATGGACATGCCGCTACGCCCCCTATGCGCCGCCCTGCTGCTGGCCGCCAGCCTCACCGCCCAGGCCGCCACCGAGGTATTGCCGCTGCAGCACCGCAGCAGTGCCGAACTGCTGCCTGCCGCACAGGCATTCATCGCCAAAGACGGCACGGTCAGCGCCTTCGAGAACAAGTTGATCGTCAACGCCAGCCCGGCACGCATCGATGACTTGCGCGCCCTGCTGCAACAGCTCGACACCCTGCCCAAACGCCTGCTGATCAGCGTGGACAACACCGACAGCAACTTCCAGGACAACCGGGGCAACGGCCGGGTCATTCGCTACGGCACCAGCAACCGCGACGGGGGCATGCAGCAAGTACAGGCCAGCGAAGGCCAGCCGGCGCTCATCCAGGTGGGCCAGAGCATTCCGGTTACCAGCACCAGCACCGACAGCTACGGGCGTATCCAGAGCAACACCGAATACCGCAACGTGACCCAGGGTTTCTATGTAACCCCAAGCGTGAGTGGCGATACGGTTCGCCTGCAAATCAGTAGCAATAATGACCGCATCAGCAACGAACGTGCAGATGTAGTGAAAGTGCAAAGCACCGACACAACCATCACGGGCAAGCTCGGCGAGTGGCTCCCACTGGCAGGCTACAACCAGCAGAGCCAAGCCGAGCGCAGCCCCGCCAACCGCAGTTACAGCACCCAGCGCGGTGAAAACATGACTGTGCGGGTAAAAGTCGACGTTCTGGACTGATCCTAGGCAATTCAAGGCCTCGACCAAAGGCCTTGAAACTGACTGACAAGTCGTATTAGACCAAAGATGTAGTAAGCACAAAAAACCACTACAAAACATTTGACAGGGTGTTTTTCCCAAGGGCATGATGGCCTCGCTCCCGCTAATCAGGGGCCCTGGCAAGGGCCTTCGAGGCGCGCTCCTCCCACCCCCGGAGGCGCCTTGTGTCTATACGGCCCACAAGGCGGTTCGACGGGATTGCGACTGCAACGAAGAAGTTGTCCCGAGGGACGGAAGCGCATCACCGCAGTACTGGCAATCGCGTAGCACCGCAGTTAGGCATCCACGAGCCGATCTGCCGGGGCGCCCTTCGCCTGGCCTGCACTCTCCTTCCCCTTCGAGCCTTCGCGTTCGCCGCCGCACGCCTGCGAACAGGACAGCCGCCAGGCACCTGATCTGCTCCGAGCATCAGCACAATTAACTCAAGATCGATGCGACGAGGTTTATTTCCATGGCACTGACACGCGAACAGCAAATTGCAGCCCTCGAGAAAGACTGGGCCGAGAACCCGCGCTGGAAAGGCGTGACCCGTACCTACACCGCCGCTGATGTCGTTCGCCTGCGTGGCTCCGTGCAACCCGAGCACACCTTTGCCCGCCAGGGTGCAGAAAAACTGTGGAAGCTGGTCACCGAAGGTGCCCACCCGTCCTTCCGCCCCGAGAAAGACTTCGTCAACTGCATGGGCGCCCTGACCGGCGGCCAGGCAGTCCAGCAGGTAAAAGCCGGCATCCAGGCTATCTACCTGTCCGGCTGGCAGGTTGCCGCCGACAACAACTCGGCCGAGTCCATGTACCCGGACCAGTCGCTGTACCCGGTCGACTCGGTACCCACCGTGGTCAAGCGCATCAACAATGCGTTCCGCCGCGCTGACCAGATCCAGTGGAAAGCGGGCAAGAACCCAGGCGACGACGGCTACATCGACTACTTCGCCCCGATCGTGGCCGACGCCGAAGCCGGTTTCGGCGGCGTGCTGAATGCCTACGAGCTGATGAAGAACATGATCGAGGCCGGCGCCGCCGGCGTGCACTTCGAAGACCAGCTGGCCTCGGTGAAAAAATGCGGCCACATGGGTGGCAAGGTACTGGTCCCCACCCAGGAAGCCGTGCAGAAGCTGGTGGCCGCGCGCCTGGCTGCTGACGTGTCGGGTGTGCCGACCATCATCCTGGCCCGCACCGACGCCAACGCCGCCGATTTGCTGACCAGCGACTGCGACCCTTACGACCAGCCATTCGTGATTGGCGAGCGCACCCGTGAAGGCTTCTATAAAGTGCGCGCCGGCCTCGACCAGGCCATCGCCCGCGGCCTGGCCTACGCGCCGTATGCCGACCTGATCTGGTGCGAGACTGCTAAACCGGACCTGGACGAAGCCCGCCGCTTCGCCGAAGCGATCAAGAAGGAGTACCCGGACCAGATCCTGTCGTACAACTGCTCGCCTTCCTTCAACTGGAAGAAGAACCTGGACGACGCCACCATTGCCAAGTTCCAGCGCGAACTGTCGGCCATGGGCTACAAACACCAGTTCATCACCCTGGCCGGCATCCACAACATGTGGCACGGCATGTTCAACCTGGCGCACGACTACGCCCGCAACGACATGACCGCCTATGTGAAGCTGCAAGAGCAGGAATTCGCTGACGCCAGCAAGGGTTACACCTTCGTCGCGCACCAGCAGGAAGTGGGCACTGGCTACTTCGACGACATGACCACCGTGATTCAGGGCGGGGCATCGTCGGTGACTGCCCTGACGGGTTCGACCGAAGAAGAGCAATTCCACTGATAGTGGCTTGCGGTTGAACGAAGGCCCGGCGCTTGTAAAAGCGCCGGGCCTTCGTTTTTGCCGGTACCGGCCCTTTCGCGGATGAACCCTGTAGGAGCGGCCTTGTGTCGCGAAAGGGGTGCGTAGCGCCCCCGGGATCTGTGCGCCACCGCAAAATTGCCGGGGCCGCTCTGCGGCCCTTTCGCGACACAAGGCCGCTCCTACAGACGAATCGCGCCTATCAAGGGTGCTTCTGTGCTGCATGCCAGTTCAGCTTGCCGGCTCCCCATTTGTTTCGGACCAGTCCATCCTGGGCCAGCGCATGCGACCGCCTAGTACATACGGCGCGGTATCGAGCCATGCGCCAGAGGGGGCGCGCGCAAATCACACAGGCATCATTGGCCCGAAACAGATGTGGGAGCCGGCTTGCCGGCGATGCGCCGCGCGGGCGGCGCTCGGTCTCACAGGCGCTGCATTCCTTTCGCCATACAAATGGCAGCCCTCACGCGACCCAACGGCAGCCCCAACAAACCCCATAATCAGGTCTATGTTGAGGCAGCAAA